>NZ_JALJXF010000001.1:4692500-5009856 GCF_024169925.1 Methylorubrum extorquens | reverse complement strand
GGCAGCTTCTATGGGGTCACCGATCCGGCGTCAACGGCCAAATCGAGAAAAGTTCCACATCCGACCACGTGGACATCACAGCCTTACGACAGCCTCCTTGGGGGCCGTCATCAGCAGGGAGCCCGCCGCCTCAATCTGGACATGCTGGCCCCGGACATCGTTTCCGTCGGCCGCGCGTCGTACCGCGAAGTCCCATGTCGCTCGCCCAGCGCGAGTCTGGTAGGACAGAGCGGGACAACCGGTCCGAAGCGCCGACGCAGAGGAAGTCCGTGACGCGCGAGCGACTGAAGATCGGTGGAACGGCGGCAGCGGCGAAGCAACGCCCGCCGACGCTGCCGCGAGGCGTCGAACCGCCGCTGAACCTCCTTGGTGCGGATGCCCGGCAGATCGATCGGCGCGACGTCAATCTGCGCTGGCTCTGCGCCAGCGCTCTCACCGGCATCACCGGCGCGCTTCTGATGGGCGCAGCGATCCACGTCTCCCTTCAGGGCGATGCATCGCTTGCGGCCGTCTCGGATCGGCCGAATCTCGGTCCCCGTCCGCAGACGCAGGCGCCCGCCGTCGAGGAGGCTGGGATCGCCTCCGCGCACAAGGGTGACCGCCTCGTTCGCAATCTGATGATCGCATCAGCCAAGCAGAGCTTTCGCACCCCGGTGACGGTGCGCCTCGGCGATCGGGAGATCATCAAGGTCCGGCCCTTCGTCCGGATCTCGTCCAACCTGTCGATGTCGACGGGCGTGTTCGCCAGCGACATCCCACGCTTCGATCCGATGAAGTTCGTCTCCGACGAGCCGCAGGAGCGCGCGCCCGATCCCGGTGCCGCAGACGCACCGGGCGCCGAGGTCACGGTGGTGAAACGCGATCTTGCCGAGATCGCCGTCGATCCGGGCGCCCCCGCGCTCTCGGACGAGGACGTGACCGCGCAGATCGAGGAAGAGCGGCGCCTCGCGGCGGAAGCCGGGCGCCGCACAGCCCTTCCGCTGGCGCCCCAGATCCTGCTCTCGCGCACCCTGCAGCACGGCTCGGCATTCGCCGGGTTCGGCGAGGCGAACGGCCAAGGGAAGGGCAAGCTCGGTGAGGACAACAGCCCGTTCAAGTCGATCGAGGTGCTCGTCGTCCCCGAGAACGTGACGAAGCTCGCCAAGGTGGAGCTGCGCGCCGGCGAGGCGCCGCTGGTCGAGGAACGCGACCTCGCGCTCAAGCGCGGGGAAACCCTCGACGGCGTCCTCAAGGCGACGGGGCACGCCTCCGATCCGGCGATCGCGGGCATCGTCACGGCGCTCGGCGGGAAGGCCAAGGTTGCGGCTCTGTCGGAGGGCCAGCAATTCCGCGCACAATTCGCGCCCGGACCGAAACCCGGTGACGGGCGGCAGGTGACCCGGGTGGTGCTGTTCGGTGAGAGCGGTGTCCAGGCGATTGCAGCGATCAACGATCACGGGGCGTTCGTACCGGTCGCACCGCCGGTGGACGAGTCGCGGGGGCGCAACCGGGAGCAGGCCCAGGCCGAGGCGCCGGACGACGATGAGGAGGACGAGGGCAGCGGCCCGCGGCTCTACCAGAGCCTCTACGAGACCGGCGCACGCCACGACGTGCCGCGCCCGACGATCGAGGACATTATCCGGATCTTCAGCTACGACATCGACTTCCAGCGCCGTATCTCTTCGGGCGACGGGATCGATCTGTTCTACACCTACGACGAGGAGGCCGGCCCCGCCGCCGCCGAGCGGCCGGAACTGCTCTACGCCGCGCTCAACCTCGGAGGCGAGTCGCGCAAGGTCTACCGCTTCCAGTCGCCGGATGACGGCTCGATCGATTATCTCGACGAGCAGGGCCGCTCGCTGAAGAAGTTCCTGATCCGCAAACCCATCGCCGACGGCATCATGCGCTCGGGCTTCGGCTACCGGCGCCACCCGATCCTCGGCTATGCCAAGCTCCATACAGGCGTCGATTGGGCCAACCCGATCGGCACGCCGATCGTGGCCGCCGGCAACGGCACGGTGATCAAGGCGGAATGGGATTCGGGCTATGGCCGCCGGGTCGAGGTCCAGCACATCAACGGCTACGTCACGACCTACAACCACATGTCACGGTTCGCCCGCGGGGTCAGCGCAGGCAGCCGCGTCCGGCAGGGGCAGGTGATCGGCTATGTCGGCTCGACCGGCCTCTCCACAGGCGCGCACCTGCACTACGAGGTGATCATCAACGGGCACTTCGTCGACCCGATGAAGATCCGCGTGCCGCGCGGTCGCGAGCTCGACGGCCGCCTGCTCACCGAGTTCAAGCGCCAGCGCGACCAGACCGAGGCGACGATGCAGAAATCGAAGACCGCCACGGCGATGGCGCAGCGCGACGCGATGCGGTGAGGCGGCCTTCCTTACCGCTCCGCAAAGAAGTCAATGATCCCCATTCTCAACGATCTCCATCAAGTCGAACGTCCTGAGTGCGGTTTGCTCCATGAAGCACTCGCTCGATAGCGGCCCGGCAAGGGTTCCGCCCCGATAGACGTGATAAGGCCATTGACACGTTTGGCTGCGAAATTTCAGCCACGACTGCTGTGCACCCTTCAAGTAAGCCTTACCTTCATCATCGAAGCCAACCATCGCTTGCTGGTAGGTACGGTTCAAAAGCTTGTCCCAAATCGCGTGCTCTCGGCTGATGCACGCGCTCATACCCATCGTGGTGGCGCCATCCTGCGTATCCCGACAAGGTCCAGCCACGCTTCCGATGCAGGTGCGCCGTTTAGCGGACGTCTCCTTGCCCTTGAGGCACGCCTCGATCGTCGCTGCATCCTTCGCAGGCGAGGCGGTGCGATCCGCTTCCTGCGCTAGGGAGGGTGCGGCGAGCGCCCAGGCCGACAAAATCAGGATCGCGCGAAACGATCGCATCGTGCCCAGCCCCCTCATGGTCGCTCGCCGCCCCTCACGGATTCCCGATGGGTCGCTGCGGCACAAGCCCCGTGAGACGCAGGATCAACACAACCGTGAGAACCCAAGCCGCGCCCGCACATCTTCGGCGGTCACGCCCCGGGCGCGCCAATCCGCGAGCGACGCGGAGCCCTTCGACTTGGCGAGCTTTTCGCCGTCCTCCGCCCGGATCAGCGCGTGGTGGTGATAGGCCGGAGCCGGACGGCGCAGAAGATGCTGGAGCAGGGCGTGCAGGTCGGTCGCCGCTTCCAGATCCCGCCCGCGCACGACATGCGTGATCCCCTGCACCGCGTCGTCGCAGACCACGGAGAGGTGATAGCTCGTCGGCACGTCGCGTCGCACGATCACCGCATCGCCCCAACGGGCCGGATTGGCACTGACCGTCTCCTCGGCGCCGTCATCAGGCGAGAAGCGGCGGATGAGGAGGGGATCGGCCAGCGTTCGGAGCGCGGCGGGCATGTCGAGGCGCCAAGTATGCGGCTCGCCTCGCCCGATGCGGGCGCGTCGCGCGTCGGCGGATAGAGCGCGACAGGTGCCGGGATAGAGCGGGGCGCCGTCGGGATCGCGCGAAACCGGTGCGCCGCGCGCCTGACGGGCCGCGACCTCTGCCGCGATCTGCCCCCGTGAGCAGAAACAGGGATAGATCAGGTCCCTCGCCGCCAACGCGTCGCGCGACGCGGCGTAGTCCGCAAAATGCTCGGATTGGCGGCGGATCGGTCCATCGAAGCGAAGGCCGAGCCAGTCGAGGTCGGCCAGGATGCCCGCGACGAATTCGGGCCGGGCGCGGCCGAGATCGATGTCCTCGATGCGCAGGAGCAGCTGTCCGCCGAGGGTCCGGGCGATGCGGGCGTTCAGCAGGGCGGAATAGGCGTGACCGAGATGCAGGCGGCCATTCGGGCTCGGGGCGAAGCGGAGCCTCGGTTCCGGGACTTGCATCGTGTTTTCGGACACGCCGGGACAAGCCCTCGTTACGGCTCCCCGGCGCCGCGCAGGCAGGTCACGGGTCCGGAGGTGCAGGCGATGCCTGGCAGCGAACAGGCGGTTTCCTCGCCGATCCGGCGACAGACCTTGCAGCCGTCGCCCCACTCGGCGCAGCTCTGATTCTGGGCCGGATCCGATGCCGGAACGGCGGTCGGCGTGGGGGGGTGGGCCGCGCGCGGCGCCAGGGCTCCGATCAGCACGGTCGCCGCCACGAGAGCGATCACGCTCCATGTCACCCGGCGGTCGAGGCGGGCGGTCTGCGGATCGATCATAGGGTCTGCGGCCATGGCCCGGTGTTGGCGCGGATGCAGCGGGACTGTCAACGCCGCCGCTTCAGACGGAGGCGGAGTCCGCCGGTGCCAGCCTGAGCGGGCCTGAAACGCAGAGGTTACTGCGGCGTCGTGCAACCAGGGTGGAAACATCCGGCACGCTCATTGCGATACCGTCGAGCGGAACATGAAGAAGCGGCCCTGGGGAGGAGAGATCGACGCCAGCACGGAGCCCCTACGCATGCTCTACGGCCTCTACTTCCTGACCTGCATGGTCGCGAACCCGACCCATTGCGTCATGCGAGTTCACCGCTTCAACGAAGACATCGTCACCCCGCAGCAATGCCTGTCGGTAGCCCAGCCGCAGATGGCGGCGTGGCAGAACGCCCACGGCGACCGCTGGCGCGTGGCCCGCTTCCGCTGCGGCTCGCCCCCGCGGGATGACGGGACGCGGATCTGATCCTCCGCATCCCGCTCCTGTCTCAGGCCGGCTCGGCCGGCTTCGCGACGGTGCCCGCCAGCGCCGCCGCGACGGCGCGGGCGAAGGCCACCGGGTCGCGCGGCGTATCGCCGTCCTGAACGCGGGCGAGGTCGAGCAGCGTGCCGGCCTCTGCCTTCAGATCCGCGCCGGCCTCGGCCCGCTCGTTGAGCGAACGGATCAAGGCGTGGCGCGGGTTGATCTCCAAGATCGGGGCGGAACCGCCGAAACCGCGTCCGGCCCGGCGCAGCAGGCGCTGCATCTGAAGGTCCGGCCCCATGCCGGAGGCGGCGAGCACCACGGCGCTGTCCACGAGTCGGTCTGTGGTCCGCACGTCGGAGACGTCCGGCTCCAGCGCGAGCTTGAGGGCGGCGACGAGCGTGTCGAGTGCGGGCGCGGCCTCGGTCGTCTCACCCTCGGGCTTGAGCTTGGCGAGATCGGCCGAGCCCTGCGTGACCGAGCGCAGGGGCTTGTCCTCGAACTTGCCCAACTGCTCCGGCCAGAACGCATCGACGTGGTCGGAGAGCAGCAGAACCTCGACGCCGCGGGCGCGGAAACCTTCGAGCTGGGCGGAGTTCTTGAGCGCCTCCACGTCGTCGGCGGCAAGGTAGTAGATCGCCTCCTGCTCCGGCTTCATCCGCGAGACGTAGTCGGGCAGCGAGGTCCAGCCCTGCTGCGTTGAGGAGCGGAAGCGCAGCAGCGGCGCGATCTCGGCGCGGCGCTCGAAATCCTCGTAGATGCCTTCCTTCAGCACCGGCCCGAAGTTCTCGAAGAACTTTTGGTATTCCTCGGCCTTCTCCGCGTTCTTCGAGCGGCTCGACAGCTCGTTGATGACGCGGGTGGTCACGGCGCGGCGGATCTTCTGCAGCGTCGGCGTCGATTGCAGCATCTCGCGGGAGACGTTGAGCGGCAGGTCGTCGGTATCGACCACGCCGTGGACGAAGCGAAGCCAGTTCGGCAGCAGCTCGGCCTCGTCGGTGATGAACATGCGCCGCACGTGCAGCCGCACCTTCGAGCGCCGGTCGTCCTCCACCGGCATGAACGGCTTCATGCTCGGCACGAACAGGAGGCCGGTGAATTCGAGTGCGCCCTCTGCCCGCCAATGCAGCGTCGCCCAGGGCTCGTCGAAGCCGTGGCTGACGGTGCGGTAGAACTCCTTGTATTGCTCGTCCGTGATTTCCGACTTCGGCTTGCGCCAGAGCGCGGTGCCGCGGTTGGCCGCCTCCTCCTTGCCCTCTTCATCGCGAATCGCGATCGGCACGGCGATGTTGTCGGCCCATTTGCGCACGACGTGGTCGAGCCGGTAGCTCTCCAGATACTCGTCGGCGTCCTCTTTCATGTACAGCACGATGTCGGTGCCGGGCTGCTCGCGGCTCGCCGGCTCAAGCGTGTAGCTGCCCTTGCCGTCGGAGGCCCAGGTCCAGGCCTCGTCCGAGCCCGCCCGGCGCGAGGTGACGGTGACGCGGTCGGCCACCATGAAGGCGGAGTAGAAGCCGACGCCGAACTGGCCGATCAGGCTCGGGCGCTGGTCCTCGCCGCTCTCCGCCGCCCGCTCGCCGAGCGCCTGCGAGAAGGCGCGGGTGCCCGAACGGGCGATGGTGCCGAGGTTCTGCGCCAGATCCTCCTTGCTCATGCCGACCCCGGCATCCGAGATCGTGAGCGTGCGCGCCGCCTTGTCGGGGGCGATCAGCACCCGGGCGTCGGAGGGCAGCGCCAGGGCCTCGTTGGTCAGCGCCTCGAAGCGGCGCCGGTCGGTCGCGTCGGCGGCATTGGCCACCAACTCGCGCAGGAAAATCTCGCGGTCGGAATAGAGCGCGTGGACGACGAGGTCCAACAGGCGCCCGACCTCGGCACCGAATTCGTGCCGCTCTACCGTCTCGCTCAAAGGCCACTCTCCCCGTCTGGCGTGCCGCACTGGAACCCCCGCGCCGATGCGGCGGGTGTTCGGTGGAACACGCGAAAAAGCGGGGGCGATATGCCCATGGCGAGACGGCAATTCAATCGCTGCGGGCGTGTGTCGGCGGCGAAATTGTCGCGGTTCAGGCCGCCAAAGCCGTCGGCGATGCCGTGCTCACGGCCGGCGCGGACTCGATGCGTTGGTGCACGGTGTCGAACGCGGTGCGGATCGCTGTCACCGCATCCTCGACGGCGACCAGAGCGGCGAGCTGCATATTGCCCGGAACTTCGCCGACGCGGCGCGTCGCGAAGACAATGGAATGCTCGAGCCGCAACAGCTCTTCCTCGGCACTCGCACCGGAAAGATGAGACAAACGCTGAAGCGCGGCCTCCAGAGCATGGCGCAAGACAAGTGTTCTCACACGATCCTGAAGGATCGCCCGTTCGTTCTGCTTCATGTGCGGAGATACCTGCCGATTCGCGAGGGCGATCATGTCATCCCGCCCGCATCGGCGCAGTTCCTTTTCTGCAACATTTGCTGAAAGGCAGAGGTGCTGCCTGGAACCATTTCGGCGTTTCGAGAATCCGCCCGGCTCCGACGCATCCTGAGCGCGCATCCGGAGCCACCTGCGATCCTGCAAGAGCCGATCGCGCGGCCGGGGAATGCCGGGGGTGCGCCGTGGCGGCGCGCGCGGCAGTTGCCCTTCGCGCCGACGCGTGGTCCTGATCGGGCCTCTCGGCCCGTCCGATCTCAGGTTTCGTCAGAGTCCGTCATGCCCGACACGCCCGTCTTCGCCCACGCGGCCGTCGCCGCCCCCCATGCGCTGGCGGCGACCGCCGGCCAGAACGTGCTGGCGCAGGGCGGCAACGCCATCGAGGCGATGGTCGCCATGGCCGCCGCCATCGCGGTGGTCTACCCGCACATGAACGGCATCGGCGGCGACGGCTTCTGGCTGATCCGCGAGCGGAACGGCCGCGTGCGCGGCATCGAGGCCTGCGGCCCGGCCGGCCGGCTCGCGACCCGCGCCCGCTACCGCGAGAAGGAGCTCGAGGCGATCCCCTCCCGCGGCCCCGACGCGGCGGTGACGGTGGCCGGCACCATCGGAGGTTGGCGCCTCGCCCTCGACATGGCGCACGCCTTCGGCGGCCGGCTCCCCCTCGACACGATCCTCGCCGACGCCATCCGCCACGCCCGCCAGGGGTGCCCGGTCTCGGCCTCGGAGGCACGCTACGTCCCGAAGGAGCTCGACACGCTCCACGACGCGCCGAATTTCGCCGCGACCTATCTCGATGACGGCAAGCCCTACGCGGCGGGCGCGATCCGGGCGCAGCCGAAGCTCGCCGACACCCTGGAACAGCTCGTCCATGCCGGACTCGACGACTTCTACCGGGGCGATATCGGCCGAGAGATCGCCAGCGACCTGGAACGCCTCGGCGCCCCCATCACCCGCGCCGACCTCGCCGCCTACGCCGCCAAGGAGCGGGCGCCCCTGACGCTGCGGCGGCGCGATGCCACGCTCTACAACTTCCCGCCGCCGACCCAGGGCCTCGCGGCGCTGATCATCCTCGGGATCTTCGACCGGCTGAACATCGCCGAGCCGGAGAGCACCGCCCATTATCACGGGCTGATCGAGGCGACGAAGCGCGCCTTCGCCGTCCGCGACCGCTTCGTCACCGACTTCGACCGCCTCAAGGGCGACCCGGCCGCCTTCCTCGATCCGAAGCGCCTCGACCGCGAGGCCGCGCTGATCGACATGCGGCGTGCGGCGAACATCCCGGTCCGCTCGGGCGAGGGCGACACCGTCTGGATGGGCGCGATCGACAACGAGGGCATGGCCGTCTCCTTCATCCAGTCGGTCTACTGGGAATACGGCTCCGGCACGGTGCTGCCGGGAACCGGCATATGCTGGCAGAACCGCGGCATGTCGTTCTCGCTCGATGCCAACGCCGTGAACCCGCTGGAGCCGGGCCGGCGCCCGTTCCACACCCTGATCCCGGCTTTGGCCGCCTTCGACGACGGCCGGGTGATGTCCTACGGCTCCATGGGCGGCGACGGGCAGCCGCAGTTCCAGGCGCAGATCTTCACCCGCTACGCCGATTACGGGATGTCGGTGGCCGATGCGGTCGACGCGCCGCGCCTGCTCTACGGCCGCACCTGGGGCGCCGAGTCGTTGAGCGTGAAGGTCGAGGACCGGTTCGATCCGGCTTGTATCGCGGCGCTCAAGCGGATGGGGCACGACATCGAGGAACTGGGCGGCGCCTACATCGACTCGCTGGGTCATGCCGGCATGCTGGTGCGCCACATCAAGAACGGGCGAATCGAAGCGACGCACGATCCGCGCTCCGACGGCGGCGCGGCGGGGCTTTGAGCTGAGACGCGGCTTGCCCCGCTGACAATGCAAGCTACCCTCCCGCCGAAGTCCGACCGACAAGCGGGCGCAACGGGAGGCTCCGCCTTGTCCCACTTCATCAACGACCGTGCCGGGCTCGTCACCGACGCCATCGACGGGCTGGTCGCGGGCAGCGGCGGGGCGCTGGCGCAGCTCGACGGCTACCCCGAGATCCGCGTGGTGCTGCAGGCCGAGCCCGAGTCCGGCAAGGTCGCCGTAATCTCCGGCGGCGGCTCGGGGCACGAGCCGGCCCATGCCGGCTTCGTCGGGCCGGGGCTGCTCGCGGCGGCGGTGTGCGGCGACGTGTTCGCCTCCCCTTCCGTCGATGCGGTGCTTGCCGGCATCCTGGCTGTGACGGGCGAGGCCGGCTGCGTCCTCGTCGTGAAGAACTATGCCGGCGACCGCCTGAATTTCGGCCTCGCCGCCGAGCGCGCCCGTGGGTTGGGCCGCCGGGTCGAGACCGTGCTGGTGGCCGACGACATCGCCCTGCCGGACGCGGCCCAGCCGCGGGGGCTCGCCGGCACGCTCCTCGTCCACAAGGCCGCGGGCCATGCCGCCGCCTCCGGCGCGCCGCTCGCCGAGGTGGCGGCTTTGGCCCGGCGCACGGCCGGCGCGGTGCGCACCCTCGGCATCGCCGTCTCCACCGCGACGATACCAGGCTCGAAACCGGAGCCGCGCCTGAACGAAGGCCAGGCGGAACTCGGCCTCGGCATCCACGGCGAGCCCGGCATCGAGCGGATCGATTTACCCCACGCCGACGCCCTCGCCGAACGCATGGCCGCGCGCTTTGCCGCCCCCATCGCGGGGGCCGAGAGGCTGGCGCTCCTCGTCAACAATCTCGGCGCGACCACGGCCCTGGAGATGGCGGTGCTGACGAAGGCGGTGCTCGCGACCGACCTCGGACGGCGGGTGCGGCTGCTCCTCGGCCCCTCCCCGGCCATGACCGCGCTCGACATGCACGGCGCCTCCCTCACCTTCCTGGCGCTGGACGACACCATCGAGGCCGCCCTTCTCTCCGAGACACCGGTCGCCGCCTGGCCGCGCGCCCGGATCTTAGGCGAGCCGATCGTCCGGCCGTTGCCGGAGGGGCTGGCCGGCGGGCCGGCACTGGCGCCCTCGCGGGATGCCAGCGTCGCCGCGCGGATCGAGGCGGTGGGTCAGGCGCTGATCGCGGCGGAGGCCTCGCTCAACGCCCTCGACGCGCGAGTGGGTGACGGCGACACCGGCTCGACCTTCGCGGAGGGTGCGCGTGCCGTGCTGGCCGGTCTCGACCGGCTACCCCAAGCCGAGCCCGCCGCGCTGTGCCGGGCGCTGGGTGAGCGCCTCGGGCGTGCCACGGGCGGGTCGAGCGGCGTGCTGCTCTCGATCTTCTTTGCTGCCACCGGCGCGGCGCTCGCCGAGGGTGCGGACTGGCCGGCAGCCTGCGCCGCCGGCGTCGCGCGGGTGCGCGAAATCGGCGGCGCCGGCCCCGGCGACCGCACGATGCTCGACGCGGCGATTCCGGCGATCGAGGCGCTGGCAACCTCCGGCCTCGGCGCAGCGGCGCGGGCCGCCCGCGCAGGCGCCGAGGCAACCGCCGGGATGGAGCGTGCCAGGACCGGCCGCTCCAGCTACCTCGCCGGCCGCGACCTGAAGGGCCACCCCGATCCCGGCGCGGTTGCGGTGGCGATCGCCTTCGAAGCACTGGCTGCGGACGTCACGTGAGTGGAGCGACCATGAGCACCCCGAACCAGGACCAGAGCGACTACTGGAACGGCGAGGTCGGGCAACGCTGGGCCCTCTACCACGAGGCGCTCGACACGGCTTTCGCGCCCTTTACCCAGGCCCTGTTCGCCCGCGCCGCGCTCACGCCCGGCATCCGCGTGCTCGATATCGGCTGCGGGGCGGGCGACACCGCGCTCCACGCGGCGAGGAAGGTCGGGAGCGGCGGCCACGTCACCGCCGCCGACCTGTCAGAGCCGCTGCTGACCGTCGGCCGCGAGCGGGCGGCGCGGGAGGCGCCGGGCGCCGCCCCGATCGATTGGCTTCGGGCCGACGCCCAGGATCATGCCTTCGGCGCCCACTTCGATCACGCCCTCTCCCGCTTCGGCATCATGTTTTTTGAGGATTCCGCTGCGGCCTTCGCCAACATTCGCCATTCTCTTGCTCCGGGCGGACGGATGAACTTCCTGTGCTGGCGAAGCATGGCGGAGAACGCCTGGGTCACCCTCGCGCGGGATGCGGTCCTTCCGATCCTGCCCGAGGCCGAGGCACCGCAGCCGGGCGCGCCGGGCCCCTTCCGCTTCGCCGAGCCGGAGACGCTTCTGCCTCTTCTTGAGGCAGCCGGTTTTCACGCCGTCGAATGCGAGCCCGTGGATCGGATGATGCGGGTCGGCGACACTCCTGAGGCAGCGGCCGACTTCGTGGCGACCCGCGGCCCCATCGCTCGCCTGCTGCGCGAGCGGGAGCCGGCCGTGAAGGACGCTGCCTCGAAAATCATCACCGAGCTTTTCCAAGACCGTTTCGGGTCCGGCCCGGTGGAACTCGGCGCCGCCTGCTGGCTCGTCACTGCGCGAACCTGAGGTTCTTCTTTGGCACGCCCCTTGCCAAGGCCCAGTGCCGGAAGGGAGTGAATGATGCATACAATTTCCGATCGGACGCGGTGGATCCAGCTCGGGCTCGGTCTCCTCGTCATGATGACGATCTCCAGTCCGCAATATGTCTGGACGCTGTTCGTGAAGCCGTTCCAGGCGACCACCGGCGCGAGTCTCGCCGCCGTGCAGGTCGCCTTCACGATGCTGATCGTGCTTCAGACGTTCTTCTCGCCGGTGCAGGGCTGGCTGATCGAGCGCTTCAGCGCCAAGGCGATGATCGCGCTCGGCGCCGCCCTGTCGGGGCTGGGCTGGGTCGCGGCCTCCTACACCGACACGCTGTGGGGCCTCTACGCGACCTACGGCCTGCTCTGCGGGCTGGGCACCGGCATCGTCTATGTCGGCGTGGTCGGCCTGATGGTGCGCTGGTTCCCCGAGCGGCGCGGCTTCGCGGCTGGCGTCGTGGCGGCGGGCTACGGCATGGGCGCCATCGCCACCACCTTCCCCATCACCGACATGATCGCGGGCTCGGGCTACCGCCACACGCTTTTCGTGTTCGGCGCGGTCATGGCCGTGATCGGTGTCGCGGCAGCGCTCGGCCTGCGCACGCCCAAGGCCGGCGAGACCCCCGCCATCCCCGCCGACAAGGTGGCGAGCGCCGCCCGCGACGTGGCCCCGGCCCAGATGCTCAAGACCCCGCTGTTCTGGCTGATGTTCGCCATGATGGCGATGATGTCGACCGGCGGCCTGATGGTGGTCGCGCAGTTCTCCGCCTTCGCCAAGGAATTCGGCGTCGCCGACGCGATGGTGTTCGGCTTCGCGGCGCTGCCCTTCGCACTCACCTTCGACCGGATCACCAACGGCCTGACGCGGCCCTTCTTCGGCTGGGTCTCCGATCATGTCGGCCGCGAGAACACCATGGCGGTGGCCTTCGCGCTCGAAGCCGTCGCCATCGGCCTGCTGCTGATGTTCCGTGAGAACGCCTACGCCTTCGCCCTGCTCTCGGGCGTCGTGTTCTTCGCCTGGGGCGAGATCTTCTCGCTGTTCCCCTCCACCCTCACCGACACCTTCGGCACCAAGCACGCCACCACCAACTACGGCTTCCTCTACATGGCCCAGGGCGTCGGCTCGCTGCTCGGCGGTCCCGTGGCCGCGCTGATCCACGACGCGGTCGGAAGCTGGGTGCCGGTCTTCGGCATCGCCATCGGCCTCGACCTCGTGGTGGCGGCACTCGCGTGGTTCGTGCTCAAGCCCGCCCGCCGCGCCTATCTCGGCGTGCCCGGACCGGCCGTGCCGGACGTCGCCCTGCCGCTCGCTGCCCGGCCGGCGGCGGGCTGAGGCGCAGCCCGCTCTCAGCCCCTGGCCGTTCAGGCCGGGGGCGCGTAACGAAGTCCGCGAGACGGTTCCCGTCATCGCGGACTTCTTGCATGCAATCGACCCTGTGGCAGCCGCTGCCATGACGGCGCCGTCCCGTGAGCCCGATCACGCCCCCTGGCTCGCCATCGTCGGCCTCGGTGAGGACGGGCGGGCGGGCCTCTCGCCCGCCGCCGCCGCCGCTATCGATGCGGCGGAGGTGGTCTATGGCGGGCGCCGCCACCTCGCCCTGGCGGCGCCGCTGGCCGCCGAGACCCGGCCCTGGCCGAGCCCGATCGATACGGCTTATCCCGGCATCCTGGCGCGGCGCGGCCGGCCGACCTGCATCCTCGCCACCGGCGACCCGTTCCATTACGGCATCGGCGCCGAACTTGCCCGGCGGGTGCCGGCGCACGAGATCCGCGCCTTCCCGCAGCCCTCCGCCTTCAGCCTCGCCGCCGCCCGGCTCGGCTGGTCGCTGCCCGAGACGGCGTGCCTGACCCTGCACGGGCGCGACCTTTTCGGCATCGTGCCGCATCTCCAGCCCGGCGCCCGCATTCTCGCCCTGTCCTGGGACGGCGCGACGCCCGCGGCGGTCGCGCATCTCCTGGCCGAGCGCGGGTTCGGTGGTTCGCGACTGACCGTGCTCGAAGCCATGGGCGGCCCGAACGAGCGGGTTCGCGAGGCACGGGCGGAAAATTTCGCCTTGAGCGAGATCGCCGCCCTCAACACCCTCGCGGTCGCGGTGGAAGCGGCGCCCGGCGCCCGGATCGTCCCGCTGAGCCCCGGCCTCGCCGACACGTGGTTCGAGAATGACGGCCAGCTCACCAAGGCCGAGATCCGCGCGGTGACGCTCGCGGCCCTGCGCCCGCGGGCCGGCGAGACCCTGTGGGATCTCGGGGCCGGCGCCGGCTCGGTCTCGATCGAGTGGTGCCTGCGCCATCCCGCCAACCGCGCCGTCGCGGTCGAGCGCCGACCGGACCGGGCCGAGCGGATCGCCCGCAACGCGCGGGCCCTCGGCGTCGGCCCCCGTGTGCAGGTCGTCGCCGGCGGCTCGCTCGCGTCGCTGCCCACCCTCCCCTCCCCTCGGGCGGTCTTCGTTGGCGGCGGTGTCGCCGAGCCCGGCCTGCTCGCCGCGTGCCGCGATGCGCTCCCGCACGACGGCCGCTGCGTTGCCAACGCCGTCACCCTGGAGGGCGAGGCCGCCCTGCTCGCGGCCTTCGCGCAAGCCGGCGGCGCCCTGCGGCGGCTCTCCGTCGCCCATGCCGTGCCGGTCGGCGGCCTCACCGGCTGGCGCCCGGCCATGCCGATCACCCAGTGGGTCTGGACGAAGCCGTGACGCCGCCCCGCCTCGTCGCCGGCATCGGTTTCCGCCGGGCCACGACGACCGCGGAGATCGTCGCGCTGCTGAACCGGGCACTTGCCGAGGCCGGGCTCGCATCCGAACAGCTGAGTGCCATCGCCACCGCCGCGGACCGGGCCGGCGAACCGGCAATCCGCGAGGCTGCCGCCGCCTTCGGCCTCGCGCCGATCGCGCTCGATGCGGCGGCCCTGACAGCCGTCGATGCACGGGTCGTGACCCGCTCGGCCCGGATCGAGGCGAGCCGCAGCGTCGGCTCGGTGGCGGAGGCCGCGGCCCTGGCCTGCGCCGGCCCTGGGGCGCACCTCGTCTTGCCCCGCATCGCGAGCGCTGCCGCCACCTGCGCCCTCGCGGTCAGTCCGTCAGGATTTTCTTAACCGCAAAACCGCAACGCCCGACCGATGAAGGGAACCTTTCACGCGACCTGAGCCAAAACTGCACCGTACAGCAGGGAGGCGCGGGCAATGACGGACTTGTCGGTTCCCACCCTGCAGTTCACCGATTTCCTGGTCTTCGGCGCCTGTGCCGCGATCTTTCTCTGCGCGTGGCTGCTGAACCGGCAGAAGACCTACTTCCTCTGCTTCGGCGCGAGTTACGCGGTCTGCGCGACCATGGCCGTGTGGTTCGTGGATTTCGGTTATTACGGCAGCATCTGGTCGCCGTTCGGCTGGTCGCTCGCCGGGGCGGCCTTCTGGATCGGGCTTCGGCTCTTCGACGGACGCCCGGCGGTGACGGGGCCGATGATCGGCCTGTTCCTGCTCCCCACGGCCACGCATCTCGGGCTCACGCTCGCGGGCGCCAGCCCCACCGCGGTCAATGCCGGCAGCACGATCGCCTACGCCATCCACGAGGCTGCGGCGGCCGTTTATGTCCTGCGAAGTTCACCGCGGCGATCCCCGCTGCGCCACCTGGTCGCCGGGGCCCTGCTCGCAATCGCGCTGGTGATCTGCCTGCCCCTGCTGCCGGTGTCCGAGGCGTCGGTCCGCCTGTCCGTCATCGCCATCTTCATCGTCGATCACATCACCTCCATCCTCCTCATCACGGCGATTCTCGCCCTGGAGGCGGAGCGGGCCTATGCCGCCGTCGCGCGGATGGCGCGGACGGATGCCTTGACGGGCGCACTGAACCGGCAGGGCCTCGCGGCCGAGACCGGGAGCGTGTCGGAGGCCGGCATCATCGTTGCGGACCTCGACCACTTCAAAGCGATCAATGACCGGTTCGGACATGCTGCGGGCGACGCGGTGTTGCGCGACTTCGCCGCGCGGGCGACCGCGCTCCTGCCCGAGGGCGGCCATCTCGCGCGGTTGGGCGGCGAGGAGTTCGGAATCGTGCTGCCGGGGCGCGATCACAACGCGACGACCTATCTCGCCGAACGTCTGCGCCGCGCGGTCGGCGGCGCGCCCATCGCCTGGAATGGATCGGCCGTTCCGATCACGGTAAGCATCGGCGTCGCGATGCTCGGGGCCGGCGAGGCGTTGAGCGAGAGCCTGGAGCGCGCCGACAAGGCGCTCTACGACGCCAAGTCCGACGGCCGGAACCGCGTCCGGGTCGCGTAAGCCCGGTGGCCCGAAGGAACGTAGAACGGGCACCGCTCACCGCCTCCGCCGCCTTTGAAACCCGCACCTCAGACTGTCCGATCGCCTTGTGACACGCTGCCGATTCTCTCCGCCGCGAAGCGCTCACGGAGCCATGCGGCGGCAGGCCCGCAGGGCCGCTGCTTGTGCCAGACCAGTTCGAGGGCGATGGGCCAGTCGCCCTTGTCGAACTGCAGGTCCGGCGTGACGAGGTCCGGCGCCGTGAGGGACGAGGCGATGACGTGATCGGTGACGAAAGCCCAGCCGATCCCGTGCTTCACCATCTCCAGGATCACCCAGTGGCTCTCGACCCACCATACCTCGGCCGCCACCCGCAGACGGCGCTTCTCCGGTCCGTCGCTGCGCGCGGCCACGAGGATCTGGCGGTGGCGCTTCAGCTCCTCCCACTCCACCCGTGCCTTGGCGAGGGGGTGGTCGCGTCCGCAGACGAGCTTGAGCGGCACCCAGCCGATGGTCTGGAAGCCGAGTTCCGTCGGTAGGACCTCCTGGCGCCACATCACGCCGAGGTCGGCGGCGCCCGACTGCACCATGCGGCTGACATCCTCCATCAGCGGGAAGAGCAGTTCCAGCTCCACGAAGGGGAAGGCTTGAGCGAACTCGGCGAAGAGGGCGCCGAGCGCGTGCTCGGGGTAGAGCTCGTCGATGGCGACGACCAGCCGGTTCTCGATCCCCTGCTCCAGGCTGCTCGCCACACCGATCAGGTGCTCGCGCCGGTCGAGCACCACGCGCGCCTCCAACAGCAGGCGCTCTCCTGCCGGTGTCAGCACCGGGTTCCGGCCCGTCCGGCTGAACAGCGCCAGCCCCAGATCGGTCTCGAGGTTGGCCACTTGCGTGCTGATGGCCGATTGCGCCTTCCGCAACACACGGGCGGCGCCCGAGAACGACCCGGCCTCGGCCGCCGCCACGAAGGCCTGAAGCTGGTCGAGCGAGACGGCCATCCATCTGTTCTCCAGATATATCCTAACTTGGCACCATTGGTATCACAGATAGAAGGCGGCGGACCAACCCAGATCGTCCGAGTCAAACCATGCGCACCACACGCGACCGTATCCGCCACGCCCTCCTGTTCGAGGTGTTCGGCCTTGCGCTCATCATCCCGTTCGGCACCGTGCTGTTCGGGCTGCACGCCTCCGACATGGGGGTGATCGGCGTGGGTAGCGCCATCACCGCGGCCGCGTGGAACTACGTCTACAATCTCGGCTTCGATCGAGCGATGCAGCGGTGGACCGGGCACACGCGCAAGAGCCTCGTTCTGCGGGTGGGGCACGCCGTACTGTTCGAAGCGGGGCTGCTCCTGATCCTGCTGCCGCCGATCGCTTGGTATCTCGGCATCAGCCTCGGCCAAGCCTTCGTCATGGATCTCGCGATCGCCGCCTTCTATGTGGCCTACGCCTTCGTCTTCAATCTGGCCTACGATCGGGCCTTCCCGCTGCCGGGCTGGGGCGAGGCCGCGGCGGCGTCCCGCTGAGCGGCTCCTCGGTCCCTTGCGGCGACCTCGATCATCGTCTCTCCCCAACGGCCGGTCCGATGCTGTAAGCGGGCGTCATGACCGTCCATTTCATCGGCGCCGGGCCGGGTGCTGCCGACCTCATCACCGTGCGCGGCCGCGACCGGATCGCCGCCTGCCCCGTCTGCCTCTATGCGGGCTCGCTGGTGGCGCCTGAGATCCTGTCGTGGTGCCCGGACGGCGCACGCATCGTTGACACCGCGCCGCTCGATCTCGACGCGATCATGGACGAGATTGGGCGCGCGCACGCCGCCGGCCAGGACGTGGCGCGGTTGCATTCCGGCGATCTCTCGGTCTGGAGCGCGCTGGCCGAGCAGACCCGCCGGCTCGACGCGCTCGGCATTCCCTACACCGTCACGCCGGGCGTTCCCTCGTTCGCCGCCGCCGCCGCCCTGCTGCGGCGCGAACTGACGGTGCCGGGTCTGACGCAATCGGTGGTGCTCACCCGCACCTCGGGCCGGGCGAGTCCGATGCCGGAGCGCGAACAGCTCTCCGCCTTCGCGGCCACCGGGGCGACGCTCGCGCTTCACCTCTCGATCCACGTGGTCGAGCCGACCTGCGCCGACCTCGTCCCGTTCTACGGAGCGGATTGCCCGGCGGCGGTGGTGTTCCGCGCGACCTGGCCCGACGAGCGGGTGCTGACCGGGACGCTGGCCACCCTCCCTGCCTGCGTCCAAGCAGAGAAGATCGAGCGCACCGCCCTGATCCTGGTGGGACCGGCGCTCGACCCGGCGGATTTTCGCGAGAGCGCGCTCTACGCCCCCGATTACGACCGCCGCTTCCGCCCCCGCGGTGCGGTCGGCGCACCCGGCACACCGTCGAGCGAGGCCGCATCATGACCCCCGCTCCCGGCCTCCTCGTCGCGGCGCCGCGCTCCGGCTCCGGCAAGACCACGGTGACGCTCGCGCTGATGCGGGCCCTGCGCCGCCGCGGCGTGGCGATCCGCGGCGCGAAATGCGGGCCGGACTACATCGATCCCGCCTTCCACGAGGCGGCGACGGGCCTGCCCAGCCTCAACCTCGACAGCTTCGCCATGCCGGACGCGCTGCTCGATGCCTGCGCGGGCCTGAGCGCGCTTGAGGCCGATCTTGTCGTGGCCGAGGGCTCGATGGGCCTGCATGACGGCATCGTCGCGGGCGAAGGCCGCACGGGCGCCAACGCCGACATCGCCGCGCGTTACGGCTGGCCGGTGGTCCTGGTGCTCGACGTGTCGGGGGCCGCGCAATCGGCGGCGGCCGTGGCGCTCGGCTGCGCGGCCTACGATGCGCGGATCCGGATCGCGGGCGTGATCCTCAACAAGGTCGCGAGCCCACGCCACCGCCGTCTGGTCGAGGCGGGGCTGTCACGGGTGGGGCTGCCGGTGCTCGGCGCCTTCCCGCGCGAGGCGAATCTCGTCCTGCCCGAACGCCATCTCGGCCTCGTCCAGGCCGGCGAGACCGCCGACCTCCACGCCCGCCTCGACCGGCTCGCCGACCTCGCGGAAACCTCCCTCGACCTCGACGCGATTCTGGCCGTGGCCGGCGGGCACGCCCCCGCCGCGACCGAGGGCCTGCCGAGGCCGCCGGCGCAGCGGATCGCGGTGGCGCGGGACGCCGCCTTCTCGTTCCTCTATCCGCACATGCTGGCTGGATGGCGCGCGGCCGGGGCCGAGATCGTGCCGTTCTCGCCGCTGGCCGACGAGGCGCCGGGGGCCGACTGCGACGCCTGCTGGCTACCCGGCGGCTACCCCGAGCTGCATGCGGGCCGGCTCGCGACGGCAGGCCATTTCCTCGGCGGCCTACGGGACTTCGCGCAGACCCGGCCGGTCCACGGAGAGTGCGGCGGCTACATGGTTCTGGGCGAGAGCCTGGAGGATGCGGACGGGCTCACCCATCCGATGTGCGGCCTGCTGCCGGTCGCGACCTCGTACCGGCGGCGCAAGCTCCATCTCGGCTACCGCGTCGCGCATCTCCTCGACGACGGGCTGCTCGGCATTGCCGGCACGCGCCTCGTCGGGCACGAATTCCATTACGCGAGCGAACTCACGCCCGCGCCGGGGGACGATCTCGCACTCGCGCGGGTGACGGATGCGGAAGGGGTGCCGCTCGGCCTCGCCGGCCACCGCCGGGGCCGTGTCACGGGCAGCTTCTTCCACCTGATCGCCGGAACGGCGGACACGTGACGCGGGCCGGCGGCGATGCCGGCCCAACGCCTTCAGCTCGGACGCGTCTCGACGGCGTCGACGACTTCCGGGTCCTTCTTGCGGCCGAGGCGGGCGGCGCTGCGCACGATCGCCAGAACCTCGCGGCGCATCTGATCGTCCTCGATCGTCGCGAAGGCGCGCAGCAGATCGACGGCCCCGTGTGCGCGCAGGAAGCCGAACACCTCCGTCTGTTCCTGGGCGGCGGCGCCGTCGCCTTCCTCGAAGAAGGCGGAGACCGGAACTTCGAGCAGACGGGCGATCTCGCGCAGGCGCCCGGCGCCGACGCGGTTCTGGCCCTTCTCGTATTTCTGGACCTGCTGGAAGGTCACACCCACCGCGGTCCCGAGTGCGGTCTGGCTCAGTCCGCGCGCCTTGCGCAGCGCGGTGATCCGGAGCCCGACGAGGCGGTCGACATCGGTTGTCTGTTTCGGCATCATCTTACGGCACGGTCCCTGTTCGATGTCGCGGACCGACCCAAGGACCTCAGGTCGGCAGCGCTTGAGCCTCAGCCAGCGTCTTCGGGCATCTCGAAACGCTTCTACTACCGGAACAGGTCAGGCAGATGCGTTTTGGATGCCCTCGTATCGCAGGGTTTTAGCCTAGCCGCAGCATCACCATGAAGTGCATACACAATGCAAGAGCCTACCTGTTTTCGGATGAAAGTTTTCAGTTTTCCGGCAAGTTTACGTTCATCAGCCGTTCCTGCGGCCAAACCGGCAACTCCGTCCGGAGTTTGGTAGGATTTCACACGAATGCGCTGAGGCGAGACCATCCGTACCCTGGTCGGTGCGGATGGTCCCGCCTCAGGCTACGAGCCGAACTACGTAGAGTTATCATCTGCGGGCGGTCGCGTTGAGCGCCTGCTCGCCCAGATCGGGAGCGTCACGGCATGTTCATCGCAATGAACCGGTTCAAGGTCGTCAAGGAATCGGCGGAGGACTTCGAGCAGGTTTGGCTCGGACGCGACAGTCACCTCGGCGAGATGGAGGGCTTCGTGGAGTTCCATATGCTCAAGGGGCCGGAGGCCGAGGACCACATCCTCTACGCCTCGCACACGGTCTGGCGCTCGCGCGCCGATTTCGAGGCGTGGACCCGCTCGGAACAGTTCCGCAAGGCGCATGGCCGGGTGCCCGGCACTAAGCCGCTCTATCTCGGCCACCCGCAATTCGAGGGCTTCGAGTCGATCCAGACCCTCGCCCGTCCGCAGAACGAGCAGGCCGCCTAACCGCCATCCCGAGCGCCTCGTCCCGGAGATCGGATCCGGGGCGAGGCGCTCATTCGTTGCCCTCGTCCGGTGTGAGGAAAATCGACCGGGGGCGTTGCGAGGCGATGCTCCGGGCGGATGCGCACTCGCCCGGCCGCGATCCTACCGCAGCCGCGGCAGGAACACCGCCATCAGCCCGAGTGCGGGGAGGAAGGCGCAGAGATCGTAGACCCGCTCGATGCCGACATGATCGGCCATTTCCCCGAGCAGCGCGGCGCCGAGGCCGCCCATGCCGAAGGCGAAGCCGAAGAACAGGCCGCCGACGAGCCCGATCCGCCCCGGCAATAGTTCCTGTGCGTAGACGAGGATCGCCGGCATGGCGGAGGCCAGAATCAGTCCGATCGGCACCGAGAGGGCCACCGTCCAGAACAGGTTCATGTGCGGCAGGGCGAGCGAGAACGGCAGCACCCCGAGAATCGAGAGCCAGATCACGAGCTTGCGCCCGAAGCGGTCCCCAATGGGTCCACCGAGAATCGTGCCCGCCGCCACCGCACCGAGGAAGACGAACAGGTAGACCTGCGCGAGCGCCACCGGCACGCCGAAGCGGTGAATCAGGTAGAACGTGTAATAGGAAGAAAAACTCGCCATGTAGAAGTATTTGGAGAAGACCAGTCCCAGCAGGATCGCGATCGTCGCGACGATCCGCGCGCGGCTGAGGCGGCCGGATGCGGCACCCGTGCCTTTCCGGGCCGTTCGCGGCGTCGCGGCGAGCCGCTGCGCGTACCAGCGGCCGACCGTACCGAGCACGAGGATGCCGGCGAGTGCGGCGAGGCAGAACCACGCGACGCTGCCCTGGCCATGCGGCACCACGATGAAAGCCGCGAGCAATGGCCCGAGCGCCGTGCCGGCATTGCCGCCGACCTGGAAGACCGATTGCGCCAGACCGTAGCGGCCGCCGGAGGCGAGCCGCGCCACCCGGCTCGCCTCGGGATGGAAGATGGCGGAGCCCAGCCCGATCAGCGCCGCGGCGGCGAGCAGGGCGCCGTAGACCGAGGCCACCGACAGAAGGGCGAGCCCGGCCATGGACAGCACCATGCCGGCAGCCAGCGAGTAGGGTAGCGGGCGCCGGTCTGTGTAGAGGCCGACGCCCGGTTGAAGCAGAGAAGCCGTCCCCTGGAACACGAAGGTGATGAGGCCGATCTGCCCGAAATCGAGGTGGAAGCCCGCCTTGAGCAGCGGATAGATCGCCGGCAGAAGCGACTGCACGAGATCGTTGAGGAGGTGCGAGAGGCTGAGGCCGAGGAGCACCGCCAGGGCCGGGGAGGCCTGTGCGCACGCCTGGGCCGGCGCCGTCACCGCGACCTCGGGCGAGCCGGGCAATCCTGGATTCTCAATCGCTTCGGCTCTCATGCCGCACTCCGTCCGGACGGCAGTCCGCAGTGCTGACCGGACGGCCCTTCCGCATTGATTTGTTCAAAAAATAAGTGCTGATCTTTCAAGGCCTCGCACCGCGATGCCACCGATTCCCTCGTAGAAAACCCGTCTTTCGTTCCACATCGGCCGCCGATCGTATCCAGGGGATCGATTGGGGGCCGTTCCGCGTTCGGCCCGCACACCGTGACGGGACCGGCCTTCCGGAGAATCGGTCCAAGGATCGGTCATCCGGAAGGCCGAGCTTTCGTTCGTCGGTTCGTATGTCAGTCCCGTTTGGCCCGAGCAACGGCACCGGCACGCATCCGGTGCGCGGCTTGCGCGGGGAGCCGCAGAACCGGGCGCGGCGACCGAAAACGTCCCGCGTCGGGACACTTCACAGCCCCAGGGCAGCACAGCGCGGGACACATGTTTCACGAGCGCCCCCCTCAGCAGTATCAGCGGCTGCCCGGTGACGGGGTGAGCCGCTCCGTCTGGGCCTCGCTTCTGCCGCGTCGGCGGCGCATGGCCCTGCGCGTGGGCATCTCGGCCTCGCTGCTTGCGGCCGATCTCGTGGCGATCTTCGCGGTCGGCTTCGCGGTGGATGCGACCTACCACGCCTATCTCGGCGACGGGGAACTGATCCCGCTCGCCAATAGCATGAACCTTCAGACGGCCGGCTTCCTGTCCCTGATCGTCGTGCTGACCAACCTCGCCCGCGGCGAATACAGCATCGAGCGCTGCCTGTCGCAGACGCCGCATCTGCAGCGCCGGGCGACGCTCTGGCTCATGGCCTGGGCGGTCGCCCTGCTGATCGGCTTCGCGACGAAGACCACACAGGACTTCTCCCGCGTCGCCTCGGTCGCTTTCTTCCTCGCCGGCCTGCCGGTCACGATTCTCGTCCGCGCGGCGACGGTGGCGCTGGTGCGCCGCAGCAGCACCTCCGGCTCGCCCTCCGCCAGCCGGGTCCACCTCGTCGGCTACGAGGAGGATGTGACGAACTTCTACGCCAACAACGATGTCGAGGCGCTGGGATTGCGCATCGTCGGGACGAGCTACCTGCGCCGCCCCGAGCCCACATCCGGCATGGGGAACGCGGAGACCTTGCTCGCCGAGGATCTCGACCTCGCGGTCTCGGTGGTGCGGTTCCTGCGGCCCGACGACGTGTTCGTGCTGGTGCCGTGGTCGGAGCCCGCCGACATCGAGCGCTGCATCGATGCCTTCCTGCGGGTGCCGGCCGCCCTGCATCTGCGGCCCGGCACGATGATGGACCGCTTCCCCGATCTGCAGGTCGCCCGGGTCGGCCGGCTCTCGGGCATCAATATCGGCCGACGTCCGCTCTCGGTCGGCGAGATCCTGCTCAAGCGCGCCTGCGACGTGACGCTGGCCGGGATCGGGCTGCTGATGCTCGCGCCCCTGTTCATCGCGCTCGCGGTCCTGATCAAGCTCGACAGTCCCGGACCGGTCTTCTTCCGGCAGCGGCGCTACGGCTTCAACCAAGAGGCCTTCGGCGTCTTCAAGTTCCGCAGCATGAAGGCCGCCCCCGACGCCCCCTTCCGGCAGGCCTCGCGCAACGACGAGCGCATCACCCGCGTCGGCGCCCTGCTGCGCCGGACCAATCTCGACGAGCTGCCGCAGCTCCTGAACGTGATCCGGGGCGACATGTCGCTCGTCGGCCCCCGGCCGCACGCCCTGGCGCATGACCGCAGCTTCGAGCGCCGCATCGCCCTCTACGCCCGCCGCCACAACGTGAAGCCGGGCATCACCGGTTGGGCGCAGGTGAACGGCTTTCGCGGTGAGACGCGGACCGATGCGGCGATGGAGAGCCGCGTCCAGGCCGACCTGCACTACATCGACAACTGGTCGCTCTGGCTCGACATCACGATCCTGTTCCGGACGATCGCTTCGCCGCGCGCCTACCGCAACGCGTGCTGATCGCTACGCGCGACCCGCCTCGTCCGGCAACGCATCGCCGCGCCCGCGGCAGGCTCCGCACTCCCCCTCGACCTCCAGAATCCGGCTCGTTGGGGTGAAGCCGGCCCCGGCCAGCGTCTGGTCGAGGGCGCTCTCGACGGCCGGGGCGGTCATCTCGTCGATGCCGCCGCAGGTGCGGCAGATCAGGAAGACGAGGCCCGCCCCCGCGCCGTGCTCGTGCCCGCACGAGACGAAGGCGTTGCGGCTGGAGATGCGGTGGACCAAGCCCTGCTCGGTGAGGAAATCGAGCGCCCGGTAGACCGACACCGCCGCGACCCGGCGCCCGGGGGCGCTCATCCGCTCGGCGATGTCGTAGGCGCCCAGCGGCTTGTGCTCCGCCGCCACCGCCGCGAGCACGTCCCGCCGCAGACGCGTGAACTGCAAGGCGCGCGCCTGACAGAGCCGCTCCGCCCGCTCGATCACGTCCTCGACCGAGACGGCAGGCCCGCCGCAGCCGGATGCGCCATGACTGTGATGGTCATGCGCGTGCCCGTCCCCGTCGCCCTGGCCGTGCTCCTGCTGCGCGTGACCGCGCATCCCGACCTCCCCGGTCTCGGCGCCCGGTGTCGCCGCTTATCGTTACCGCTCGTCTCGACACTCGGCACGGGCCGATTGAACTCGGCCCATGTTACAGTGTATCAGCCCGACCAAGATAGGCGTCCGGCCGCAATCGGGCAACGAGGCGGGCAACGGCACGGGCTACATCATCCCGGCCTCCGCGACACCGCCCGCGCCGGTCCATCCTCGGAGATCCCATGACCCGTGCCGGCGGGACCGTCCGCCTCCCGCGCCGCTCGCTGTTCCGCAGCGGGGTCGGCCCTCGTCTCGCGGCCGCCCTCATCCTGTCGAGCCTGCTCTGGGCCGTGATCCTGTGGGCCAAATCGTGACCGAAAGCGTGAGTGGCGAGGCGGTGCGCGCAGGCGCCATCCGGTTCCGGGGCCTGACGCTCGGCTACGACCGGCATCCGGCGGTTCACCATCTCGACGGCACCATCGCGCCCGGCGACCTGCTCGCCGTGGTCGGACCGAACGGCGCGGGCAAGTCGACCCTTCTGAAAGGCATCGTCGGCGAGATCCGCCCGCTCGACGGGAGCGTCGAGGCGGGGCCGCGCTCCGGCGCCGTCGCCTACCTGCCGCAGGCCGCCGAGATCGACCGCAGCTTCCCCTTGAGCGTCCTCGACCTCGTGGCGATGGGGCTGTGGCGCCCGATCGGCGCGTGGCGCAGCCTCACCCGCCAGCGCAGCCGCCTGATCGAGGCGCTCGCGGCGGTCGGGCTCAACGGCTTCGAGGACCGACCGATCGGCACCCTCTCCGGCGGGCAGTTCCAGCGCGCCCTGTTCGCCCGGCTGATCCTGCAGGACGCGCGGATCATCCTGCTCGACGAGCCCTTCACGGGCATCGACGAGCGCACCACCGCCGACCTGCTGACTCTGATCCGCGGCTGGCACCGCGAGGGCCGGACCGTGGTCGCGGCCCTGCACGACCTCGGTCAGGTGCGCGCGCATTTCGCCTCGACCCTCGTTCTGGCCCGCCGGCCCATCGCCTGGGGGCCGACGCGCGAAGTGCTGACGCCGCCGGTGCTGGCCCGGGCGCTGCGCCTGTCGGAAGCCTGGGACGAGGCGGCCGCGATCTGCCGCCATGACGCACACGAGCATGACGCGCACGAGGCGCATCATGGGACGGACCACGGAGGCTCCGCGGAGCCGCAGGTTCCGGGGCACAGCCACAGCCACGATCATCACGAGCACGGCCATCATGATCACGACCATGGCCGCGCGCATCACGGGGCCGTCTCGTGACGCTTGCCGATCTGCTTGATTTCCTGATCGGCCCCTTCGTCGAGTTCGGCTTCATGCGCCGGGCGCTCGCCGGGTGCCTCGCCCTATCGCTGTCGGCGCCGCCGCTCGGGGTCTTCCTGATGCTGCGCCGGATGAGCCTGATGAGCGAGGCGATGAGCCACGCTATCCTGCCCGGCGCCGCCGCGGGCTTCCTCGTCGCCGGGCTGTCGCTGCCGGCGATGACGCTGGGCGGACTCGTGGCCGGACTCGCGGTGGCTTTGGCCGCCGGGCTCGTCACCCGCTCGACCGTGCTGAAGGAGGATGCGAGTCTGGCCGCCTTCTACCTGATCTCGCTGGCGGGCGGGGTGTTCCTCGTGTCGCTGCGCGGCTCGCAGGTCGATCTGCTGCACATCCTGTTCGGCACCGTGCTGGCGCTCGACGACGACGCGCTCACGCTGCTCGGCGGTATCAGTAGCCTCACACTGGTCGCGCTCGCCCTGCTCTACCGCCCGCTGGTGATCGAGTGCGTCGATCCGCTGTTCCTGCGCACCGTCAGCCGCGCCGGCGGCCCTGTGCACTCGGCCTTCCTCGCGCTGGTGGTGGTCAACCTCGTCGGAGGGTTCCAAGCGCTCGGCACGCTGCTGGCGGTCGGCCTGATGCTGCTGCCGGCGATCACCGCCCGGTTCTGGGCCGCCGACCTGTCGGGCCTGATCCCCGTGGCGATGCTGGTCTCGATGCTCTCCAGCGTGACCGGCCTGCTCGTCTCCTACCATGCCGGCATCCGGCTCCCGACCGGGCCGGCGATCGTGCTGGCAGCGGGCGCGCTCTACCTCGTCTCGATGCTGGTCGGCCCCCGCGGGGGCCTGCTCCACCGCCTCGTACGGCGGCGTCACTTGGAGGCGTGAGGCGAATCGCGCGGCGATCCGATGCGTGAGGGCGCTTGAAGGGCCGATTCGCCGATGGCTACCGTGGCGCCGGCAACACATCGTTCACCATTCCATCGCGTCGTTCGGTCCCGAGGCTTTACACAGAACAAAACAGGAACAAAGATCGCTCCATCAACAGGGAGTGAAAGCGATGACCAAGCGTGTGCTCTTCACCAGCCTCGTCGAGTTCACCGCCTTTGGCCTGCTCTTCGGAGCGGTCGCGCTCTGGGCGGTAGCCTTGGCGCCGATCCATTAAGGGTTCGCATTCGAGCGCTGTTTGTTCCGGCATCGGCTGCGTTGCTCACAGGAAAGGGCACCGGGCCGGTGTTTTCGGCCCGCCCCGGCGATCCGCACGGCGTCGGGCGCGAAGAGCGGTGGATATCGGGCGTGGTGCGGCGCCTTGGTGACAGACTCGGAAGGCATGGAGCGGCGATCTTAGCGGGCTCCGAGCAGGGTCCTTCATGGCGCGCACACTCAAAGAGGTCGGCTTCGTCCACCTCCATGTCCACTCGTCCTACTCGCTGCTCGAAGGCGGCGTGAAGGCGGGCGATCTCGTCAAGGCGGCCGCGGCCGACCGGCAGCCCGCGCTCGCGCTCACCGACACCAACAACCTGTTCGGGGCGCTGGAATTCTCCGAATACGCCGCCAAGGCCGGAATCCAGCCGATCGCCGGCCTCCAGCTCACGGTGTGCTTCGAGGCGCCGGACCCGATGGCGCGGATGCCGCAGGCCGGCTGCGCCAACATCGTACTGCTCGCCCAGGACGAGACCGGCTACGGCAACCTCCTGCGGCTCGGCAGCCGGGCCCATTTCGACGGCCCGCTCGGCGCCGCGCCCAACCTCGCCGTCTCGGCACTCGAGGGCAACGTCGAGGGACTGATCGGCCTGACCGGCGGGCTCACGGGGCCCCTCGACACCAGCCTGCGCGCCGGCCGCGCCGATCAGGCCGCGCGCCGCCTGGAAATCCTGAAGGGGGCGTTCGGCGAGGAGCGCCTCTACGTCGAGATCCAGCGCCACGGCCTCGACGACGAACGCGCGGTCGAGCGCGAATTGCTGCGGCTCGCCGACACGAACGGCCTCGGCATCGTCGCGACGAACGAGCCGTTCTTCGCCAAGCCCGGCGATTACGACGCCCACGACGCGCTGCTCGCCATCGCCGAGGGCCGCCTCGTCTCCGACGAGCGCCGCCGTCGCCTCACCCCGCGTCACGCCTTCACCACGCGCACCGCGATGATGGAGCTGTTCCGCGATCTGCCGGACGCGCTCGCAGCCTCCGTCGAGATCGCCATGCGCTGCGCCGTTCGGGCGCGCACCCGCAAACCCATCCTGCCGAACTTCGCCAGCGTCGCCGCGGGCGAGGCCCCGCCCATGGCCGAGGTGCTGGCCGAGGCCGCCGAGGCGCCGGTTCAGGCGGTGGCCGCCGACGAGCCGACCGAGTTGTGCCGTCAGGCCGAGGCCGGGCTGGAGCTGCGCTTGAAGCAGCACGGCACCGCCCCCGGTTTCACCGAGGAGGATTACCGCGCGCGGCTGAAGTTCGAGCTCGATGTCATCGTCAAGATGAAGTTCCCAGGCTACTTCCTGATCGTCTCGGACTTCATCAAGTGGGCCAAGGACCACGACATCCCCGTCGGACCCGGCCGCGGCTCGGGCGCGGGCTCCCTGGTGGCGTGGTCGCTCCTCATCACCGATCTCGATCCGCTTCGGT
The DNA here is from genome assembly GCF_024169925.1 of Methylorubrum extorquens. Classification (NCBI taxonomy): domain Bacteria; kingdom Pseudomonadati; phylum Pseudomonadota; class Alphaproteobacteria; order Hyphomicrobiales; family Methylobacteriaceae; genus Methylorubrum; species Methylorubrum extorquens. The sequence continues at coordinate 4,981,356 of NZ_JALJXF010000001.1, read as the reverse complement.
TCGGCCTGCTGTTCGAGCGCTTTCTGAACCCTGAGCGCGTCTCGATGCCGGACTTCGACATCGACTTCTGCGTCGAGGGCCGCGAGCGGGTGATCCGCTACGTGCAGCAGCGCTACGGCGAGCGGCAGGTCGGGCAGATCATCACCTTCGGTACCCTGCTCGCCCGCGGCGTGCTGCGCGACGTCGGCCGCGTGCTGGAAATGCCCTACGGGCAGGTCGACAAGCTGACCAAGCTCGTGCCGCAGAACCCGGCCAACCCCGTGACGCTGGCCCAGGCGATCGAGGGCGAGCCGAAGCTCCAGCAGGCGATCGAGGAGGAGCCGATCGTCGCCCGCCTCGTCGAGATCTCGAAGAAGCTCGAAGGCCTGCACCGCCACGCCTCGACCCACGCCGCCGGCGTGGTGATCGGCGACCGGCCCCTCGAAGAGCTGGTGCCGCTCTACCGAGACCCGAAGACGGGCATGCGGGTGACCCAGTTCAACATGAAGTGGGTCGAGCAAGCCGGCTTGGTGAAGTTCGACTTCCTCGGCCTCAAGACCCTGACGATGCTGCGTTGCTGCACCGACCTCTTGAAGCAGCGCGGCATCGAGGTCGATCTCGCCCAGATCCCGCTCGACGACAAGAAAACCTACGAGCCGATGGGCCGGGGCGAGACCGTTGCGGTGTTCCAGGTGGAATCCGCCGGCATGCGCAAGGCGCTCTGCGAGATGCAGGCCGACCGCCTGGAGGACATCATCGCGCTGGTGGCGCTCTACCGGCCGGGCCCGATGGCCAACATCCCGGTCTATTGCGAGCGCAAGCTCGGGCGCGACGCCGGCAACGAGGCCTCTTGGTACTCACACCCGATGCTGGAGCCGATCCTGAAGGAGACCTTCGGGATCATCGTCTACCAAGAGCAGGTGATGGAGGTCGCCAAGGTTCTGGCCGGCTACACCCTGGGCGAGGCCGACATGCTCCGCCGCGCCATGGGCAAGAAGATCAAAGCGGAGATGGACGCCCAGCGCGACCGCTTCGTGAAGGGCTGCCTCGACAGCGGAATCGCGCAGGCGAAGGCCAACGAGATCTTCGACCTACTCGCGAAGTTCGCGGATTACGGCTTCAACAAGTCCCACGCGGCGGCCTACGCGCTGGTGACCTACCAGACCGCCTATCTCAAGGCGAACCATCCGGTCGAGTTCCTGGCCGCGGCCATGACGCTCGACATCGACAACACCGACAAGCTCGCCGAATTCCGCCAGGACGCGCAGCGCCTGAAGATCACCGTCGAGCCGCCCTCGGTGAACACCTCCGGCGTGGTGTTCGACGTGGATAAGGGGCGCATCCTCTACGCGCTCGCCGCGATCAAGGGCGTCGGCCGCGCGGCGGTGGAATCGATCGTCGCCGCCCGCGGCGACACACCGTTCAAGGACCTCGCCTGTTTCGCCCGGCGCCTGAACCCGCGCCACGTCAACAAGCGCACGCTGGAGAACCTGATCGCGGCCGGGGCGCTCGACTGCATCGAGCCGGACCGGGCGCGGGCCTGGGCCGCGGTCGAGCCGATGATGAAGATGGCCCAGGGCGCGGCCGAGGCCGAGACCTCGGGCATCACCGACATGTTCGGCGGCGTCGCTTCGGTGGATGTGGCGTTGCGCATCCCAGCCCACGAGTTCTGGACCCACACCGACAAGCTGAAGCGCGAATGCGACGCCATCGGCTTCTTCCTCTCGGGCCATCCGCTCGACGAGTACGGACCGATCCTCGAAAAGCTGCGGGTCCAGTCCTGGGCCGATTTCTGCCGGGGGGTGCGGGCGGGCACGGCCAGCGTGGGCCGCATCGCCGCCTCGGTGCTCGACCGCTCGGAGCGGCGCACCAAGAGCGGCAACAAGCTCGGCATCGTCATCCTCTCGGACCAGACCGGGCATTTCGAGGCGATCATCTTCTCCGAGGGGCTCAACCAGTACCGCGACATCCTCGAACCCGGCCGGCCGCTGGTGCTGACGATCCAGGCCAACCTGGAGGGCGAGGACGTGCGCGCCCGCATCACCACCGCCGAGCCGCTCGATCAGGCCGCCGCCCGCCACCAGAAGGGCATGCGCATCTTCCTGCGCGACGACCGCGCCTTGAGTTCGGTGCAGCAGCGCCTGACCCTGCGCGGCGAGGGCGAGGTCTCGCTGATCCTCATTCTCGACGGCGGCGAGCGCGAGGTCGAGGTGCGCCTGAAGGACCGCTATCAGGCGACCCCGCAAGTCGCGGGGGCGCTGCGCGCCGTGCCGGGGGTGGTTCAGGTCGAGGTGAACTGAGCGGGCCGCCCCCTTCATCCGCCGGTAACCAATCCGATCACGTCTGCAAGATAGTGGCGTTGCAGCACCTTTCGTGCCTCACCGCCGCCACAGCTCGGTGATTCTGCCAAAGTATGGTTCGGCCAAGCATAAGATGCCGGGCGGGCGTTCCCGTGGGTGGAACACGCCCGGCTCCGCGGCGCGGCCGAAGCCCTGTGATTGCCGCGGCGCCGCGTGTGGCCGCCGCCTGATGGAGTGTGGGATGACCGGACACGGTTTGAGACTGGTGGCGGTTGCCGCCCTGATGGGGCTGGCCGGCACGGCGCAGGCGGCGCAGTGCGGCAACAGCGCCGCCGGCTTCGAGGCCTGGAAGGACGAGTTCGCCGCCGAGGCCAAGGGCCGGGCGAGCCCGGCCTCCCTCGCGGCGCTCGCCAACACCTCCTACTCCACCGCGACCATCTCGGCGGATCGCGGCCAGAAGAGCTTCAAGCTCTCCCTCGACCAGTTCCTGGCCAAGCGCGGCGGCAACGTCATCGTCTCCCGCGGGCGCACCCTCAAGGCTCAGAACGCGGCGCTCTTCGCCTCGATCGAGCAGCGCTACGGCGTGCCGCCGGGCCCGCTTCTGGCGATCTGGGGCATGGAAACCGGCTTCGGCGCGGTGAAGGGCAACGTCAACACCCTCTCGGCGGTGGCGACGCTGGCCTACGATTGCCGCCGCTCGGCCTACTTCACCGATCAGCTCTACGCAGCGCTCAAGCTCGTCGACAGCGGGGTGCTCACCTCCGCCACCCGCGGTGCGGCCCACGGCGAGGTCGGCCACACCCAGTTCCTGCCGAAAAACGTCCTGACCTACGGCGTCGGCGGCAGCCTCGACAGCGCGCCGGTCGCGCTGAACTCCACCGCCAACTTCCTGAAGGGTCACGGCTGGCAGCGCGGCGCGGGCTACCAGCCCGGCGAGCCGAACTTCGCCGCGATCCAGGGCTGGAACGCCGCCGGCGTCTACCAGCGCGCCATCGCGCTCCTCGGCGCCCGGATCGACGGGCAGTAATCTTCCGTCACTGCGAGCGGAGCGAAGCCGTCCACGGCGCGGCCCTTTCCGGAAAGGTCGCGCCCTGGATCACTTCGGCGGGCAGACTGTCCGCCTCGCCGGCAGGCGCTCGGCCACGAGCGCCTGGAGCGACCACAGGTGCCGATCGTGGATGCCGAGCCGGGCGCAGGCCTCCACGGTGCGGAACAGATACTCGGCGCTCGGGCCCAGATGCCCGCAGGCCGCGGCGATCTTGTCCGCGATCTCGGTGTCGGAGAGGCGGCCGGTGTAGCGGTCGCTCTGCCGGTTCACCATGAAGGTCAGCGCCATGACCGGCCCGGTCTCCGTCTCGACGGTGACCCAGCGGCCCTCGTAGCCCTTGCCCTTCATCTCCCGCCGCCAGACCGGCATCAGGATGCCATGCGGGTCGGCATCGTCCAGGCGGAGGGCGACGCCGCGGCAGATCCCGCCCCGGTCGAGCCCCAGCACCAAGCCCGGATTCTCCGGCGTGCCGCGAAACCGCCGCTGCAGCAGGCAGAACCGGCGATGCCAGCCCCGCAGCGTGCCGAGCCGCTGCTCGGTAAAGGCGAATTCCGGGTTCCACAGCAGCGAGCCATAGGCGAACACCCATAGCCCGCCCTCGGGTGCGGCGCGACGGGTCAGCATCGCCGCGAGTTCGGGCGCGAGGTCGGCGTCGGAGAGCAGCGTCAGCGCGTCCGGGTCGTCGGGAACGGTGTCGGGATGGGCACGGGCGATCAGGTCGAGGGAGAGCGACAGGGAACGAGAGGCCATCGGGCCGGAACGGACCATTTTTGGGCAGGCGCGCGCAACCCCCTTCAGCCCCCCGGCATGTCCAGCTCCGAAAACGGCTCGCTGCGATGCCCCTCGCAGGTCTCCTCCTCGTCCCGCAGGACGGTGAGCGCCCCGGCCTCCTCCCGCACCACGAGCTTGGGCCGTTCCGGCTTGCCGAAGGTGCGTCCGCTCATCCGGGTCGAGATGCAGTAAAGCTGGCGCCCGCCATCCTCGAACGGGCCGGCGATCCGGCTATGCGCGAACCGCACCGGGATCAGCGAGACCGAACCGAACGCGACCTGATTGCGCGCCAACGCGGCGATCCGCTCGCGGACCGTGCCGGTGGCGGCGGAGGGTGAAGGCGGGGCAGCGGTCGCAGTGCAGCCGCCGACCGCGAAGGCTATCGCCAGCATCACCCCGCCGCGCCGCCCGACCATCGCGAAATCTCCCGTTGCGGGAAAAGCGTAGCGGTTTCGAGCAGGGCGCGAAACGGGGCAATCGTCCGCAAGGGACAGGCCTCCCGCTCACCATGCTCCCATGCAGCGAAAAAGCGACTATCTGTCTCCCATGCAATGGATCGACGATGGCCTGGTGATCGGCCTGCGCAAGCACGGCGAGACCGGGGTCGTGCTCGAACTGATGACGCCGGAGCACGGGCGCCATCTCGGGCTCGTCCATGGCGGGCGCTCGCGGCGGATGCAGCCGATGCTCCAGCCCGGCAACATGCTCCGCGCGACATGGCGGGCGCGGCTCGACGGGTCGCTCGGCTCCTACGTGGTCGAGCCGCTGACCCTGAACGCCTCGCGGCTGATGGATTCGGGCCTCGCGCTCTACGGGGTCGCGCATCTCTCGGCGTTGCTGCGGCTCCTGCCCGAACGCGATCCGCACCCGGCGCTCTACGCGGCGGCGCAGATCCTGCTCACTCATCTCGACGATCCCGAGATAGCCCCCGCGCTGATGGTGCGGTTCGAACTGGCGCTGCTCGCGGGGCTCGGCTTCGGCCTCGACCTGTCGCATTGCGCGGCCACGGGCGCCAACGACGCCCTGGTCTACGTGTCCCCGAAGAGCGGGCGCGCGGTCAGCGCCTCGGCGGGCGAGCCCTATCGTGACCGCCTGCTGGCTCTGCCGCCCTTCCTGCGCGACCGCGACCAGCCCGGCAGCGGCTGGCGCACACCCGACGTGCATGACGTTCGGGAGGGGTTTACCTTGGCGGGGTATTTCCTCGATCAGCACGTCTGGCGCCCGCGGGCACAGGCGACGCCGGAGGAACGCGCACGATTCGTCGCACTCAGCACTGGCCAGAGCTGATCGTGTTCGTGTTATGTTCCTATGCGTTTCTAGAGGCGCTGTAACCCGTAGGAACGGGGAGCGGTGGCGGACGCCGATGCAGGGTCGGCGTCCGGACTGAACTGACGATGTGGAGTGAGTGATGGGCCAGCCCGTCCTGCCGCCGCCGAGCGACGGCATCGAGAGCGTCGAGCTGAAGACGGCGCTGGAGGAGCGCTACTATGCCTATGCGCTCTCCACGATCATGCAGCGCGCGCTGCCCGATGCCCGCGACGGCCTGAAGCCGGTGCACCGGCGCATCCTCTACGGCATGCGCCTCCTGCGGCTCGACCCCACCTCGGCGTTCAAGAAGTGCGCGAAGATCGTCGGCGACGTGATGGGTGACTTCCACCCGCACGGCGACCAAGCGATCTACGACGCGCTGGTGCGCCTCTCCCAGGACTTCGCCCAGCGCTACCCGCTGGTCGATGGCCAGGGGAACTTCGGCAACATCGACGGCGACGGTCCGGCGGCCTACCGCTACACCGAGGCGCGGCTCACGGAAGTCGCCCGCCTGCTGCTCGACGGGATCGACGAGGACACGGTCGATTTCCGCGCCTCCTACAACGGCGAGAAGGAGGAGCCGATCGTCCTGCCGGCGGCCTTCCCGAACCTGCTCGCCAACGGCAGCCAGGGCATCGCGGTCGGCATGGCGACCTCGATCCCGCCGCACAACGCCGCCGAACTCTGCGACGCGGCGCTCTACCTGATCCAGAACCGCGAGGCGACCTCCGAGCAGCTCTGCACCTTCGTGCAGGGGCCGGACTTCCCCACCGGCGGCATCCTGATCGATACGCCTGAGACCATCCGCGAGGCCTACCGCACCGGTCGCGGGGGTTTTCGCGTGCGGGCCCGCTGGGCCAAGGAGGATCTCGGCCGCGGCACTTGGAACATCGTCGTCACCGAGATTCCCTACGGCGTGCCGAAGGCGCGGCTGATCGAAAAGCTCGCCGACCTGCTTCAGGAGAAGAAACTGCCGCTGCTCGCCGACGTGCGCGACGAATCGGCGGAGGATGTGCGCGTGGTGCTGGAGCCGCGCTCGCGCTCGGTCGATCCGGTGATGCTGATGGAGTCGCTGTTCCGGCTCTCCGAGCTGGAATCGCGGATTCCCCTGAACCTCAACGTGCTCGTCGGCGGCGTCGTGCCCCGCGTCATCGGTCTCGCCGAGTGCCTGCGCGAGTGGGTCGATCACCGCCGCGTCGTGCTCCAGCGCCGTTCGAGCTACCGCCTCGGCCAGATCGAGCGCCGCCTCGAAATCCTCGGCGGCCTGCTCATCGTCTATCTCGACCTCGACGAGGTGATCCGCATCATCCGCGAGGAGGATGAGCCGAAGGCCGCGCTGATGGCGCGGTTTGAACTCACCGAGGTCCAGGCCAACGCGATCCTCGACACCCGCCTGCGCTCCCTGCGCAAGCTCGAAGAGATGGAGCTGAAGCGCGAGTTCGAGGCGCTGACCGCGGAGAAGGAGGGAATCGAGGGATTGCTGGCCTCCGAGAAGCTCCAGTGGACGGAGATCACCAAGCAGATCCGCGCGGTGAAGAAGACGTTCGGGCCCGAGACCAAGCTGGGCCGCCGCCGCACCACCCTGGAAAATCCGCCCGATACCGCCGGGATCGACTTCACCGCCGCCATGGTCGAGCGCGAGCCGATCACGGTGATCCTGTCCGAGAAGGGCTGGATCCGCGCGCTGAAGGGGCACGTTGCCGACCTGTCGGCAGTGACCTTCAAAGGCGACGACAGCCTGAAGGTCTCTTTCCTCAGTGAGACCACAGCGAAAATCCTGCTGCTCGCCTCGAACGGCAAGGTCTTCACCCTGGAAGCCTCGAAGCTGCCCGGCGGGCGCGGCTTCGGCGATCCGGTGCGGCTGATGGTCGATCTCGACGACGGCACCGAGATCGTCGCGGCCTTGCCCTACAAGCCGGAGAGCAAGCTGCTCGTCGCCGGCTCGGACGGGCGCGGCTTCATCGCCCCCTCCGACGCGCTGGTCGCCAACACCCGCAAGGGCAAGGCGATCCTCGGCCTCGACGAGGGGACGCGCGCGGTGCTGCTGGTGCCGGCCGAGGGCGACCACATCGCCGTCTGCTCGTCCGACAAGCTGATGTTGGTTTTCCCGGCCTCCGAAGTGACGGAACTCGGCCGCGGCAAAGGCGTGCGCCTGCAGCGCTGCCGCCAGAGCCAGCTCGCGGATGCCTGCGTCTTCACCCTGGCGGAAGGCCTGCCCTGGCGCGACGGCTCGGGACAAGCGCGGATCGCTCAAAGCGCGATGCTGGAGAAGTGGATGGGCCACCGGTCCGATGCCGGCACGCTGATGACCCGCAGCTTCCCGAAATTCGAGCGGTTCGGGAAGTAGGTTTTCGGGACTCTCGGGCGGTGCCCTGTGGGGCGCCGCTCGGCAGCTTGGTGGTCCGGCGCCTTTAACGGCGACGGAACTGCTGGCCGCCGCGCTGGGGCGGACGCGGACCGGAGCGCTCGTCCTTGTGACGGAACACGAGGCGGCCCTTCTCCAGATCATAGGGGGACATCTCGACGGTGACGCGGTCGCCGGCCAGAGTCTTGATGCGGTTCTTCTTCATCTTGCCGGCCGTGTAGGCGACGATCTCGTGCCCCTGGTCGAGCTGCACGCGGTAGCGCGCGTCCGGCAGGATCTCGACGACCAAGCCGTCGAACTGCATCAATTCCTCTTTTGCCATACATCTATCTCCAGCCGGGCTGCCTGCACGGGGCGCTCCGGCAAAATCAAAAATCGGTCTGTCGTGCGAAACGCGCGGCGCTGCGGGTCCGATCCGCTCGGGACGAGAGGCGTCAGCGCTGCCGGGCGTCGGGTGCCTTTCGCGAAACTCCCGGATCGGGGAGTCCTCCCTCCGGCCGGACGAGCGGCACGACGGGTGTTTCGCGAAGGGCACCAATCCTGCGACTTAAGCGTCGGAGGCGCTTTGTGCAAGAATATCCGCCACGCGATGAGCGCTGAACCTCGACGCCGGGCGGAATTTCGTAGCCTCCGCCGCCTCGTGACGGTCTCACGGCGAGACTTCGTTGCCGGCGAAGTCGAGCCGCCCGTCGGGAAGCCGGCGCCACACGGTGACCGAGAACGGCGGCTTCACGAGATCGCCGCCCGCGTCGAACGCCACCTCGCCGAGCACCGTGCGCAGAGAGGCGCCGCCATGGAGGTGAGCCGCGACCTTGGCCGGCTCGACCGAGCGCGCACCCTCGATCCCCTGCCGCACGACCTCGACCGCTGCGTAGGCCGGGCCGGCGAACATCTCGGCCTCCGGATTTCGCGGCGATCTCGTGCCCCTCGGCTCGGGCAGGCGGGGCGGGGCGGACGCCACCGTCATCAGCGTGCCTTCGGCGCCGGGGACCTGCGAAAAGTCCCGGTCGAGCAGCCCGTCGCTGCCGATCACGGTGGTCGTGAGACCGGCCTCGCGCATCGCCCGGATCAGCGCTCCGGCCGGCGCAGACAGGCCGCCGAAATAGATCGCCTCGATCCCGAGTGCCCGCAGCTTGGCCACGAGCGCCGCGATCTCGCGGTCGTCGCGGGAGACGCCCTCGAACAGGCGCTCCCCCCCGCCGCGGGTCTTGAGGGCGCGAACAGCCTCGTCGGCGAGCCCGCGGCCGAAGCTGGTCTTGTCGTGGACGATGGCGACCGGCTTGCCGCGGAACCGCTCGGCCAGCAGCGTGCCGCCGAGCGCACCCTGCTGCGCGTCGCTGCCCGAAAGCCGGAACAGCAGGCTGGCGCCCCGGCGCGTCAGCGGAGCCCAGGTCGCGCCGGGCGTGACCGTGACGATGCCGGCCTCCTCGTAGACCGAACTCGCCGCGGCGGCCGCGCCCGAGGTGAGCGGGCCGATGACGAAGCGCACGCCGCTGCCGGCGAACTTGCGGGCGACCGCCACCGCCTGTTTCGGATCGGCGGCGTCGTCCTGCACCACGAGCTGGAGCTTGCGCCCCAGCACCCCGCCGGCGCGGTTGATCTCGGCGACCGCCTGCTCGGCGCCGAGCCGCGCCCCCTGGCCGAAGCCGGCATCCGGCCCACTCAACGGCGCGGCGAGCCCGATCTTCAGCGGCTCGGCGGCGCTGGCGGGACCTGCGAGGATGAGGGCGAGAAGGGTTGCCAACGCGCTCCGCTTCGTCACACCAAGCTCCCGTCCGGCCGCCGGAAAATCCGCCGACCTTGATGAAGTCCGCCCGATGGCGTTGCAAGCGCCACCGTTGGCCGCATTGCGGAACGGGCCGGCACGCCTACCTCTCTCGTGACGGGACGGTCGGGGGCGGCGGAACCGGCATATCAGGACGTGAACCCCATGCTCTCCACCGAGGACGACATCCTGCGCGCCGCCGAGGGCTGGCGGCGCGAGGGGCGCGCGGTCGCGCTCGCCACCGTGATCCAGACCTGGGGCTCGGCGCCCCGCCCGGTCGGCAGCCATCTCGTCATCGACGGCGACAGCCGCTTCCTCGGCTCGGTCTCCGGCGGCTGTGTCGAGGGCGAGGTCATCACCGAGGCCCTCGATGTGATCGAGGACGGGCGCGCCCGCACCCTGGAATTCGGCGTCGCCGACGAGACCGCGTGGCGGGCCGGCCTCTCCTGCGGCGGCCGCATCCGCGTCTTCGTCGAACGCATCGACTGATTTTTTGTCAAACCTCCGCCGCTCCCATCGCGGGCGGCGGCCCGTCTCGCATCGAGCGACCCATTCCATGCGCCTCGACACCCTGTCGGCCCTCAACGCGGAGCGCGCGGCGCGCCGCCCGGTCCTGATCGTCACCGATCCCGAGGACGGCGGCCAGCGCCTCGTGCGCGCCGCCGAGATCGACGCCGACCCGCTTGGGCCCCTCCTGCGCGAACGCCTGCGCAGCGGGCGCAGCGGCCTCGGCGAGGGGCCGGACGGGCGCCCGGTCTTCGTCGCCGTCCACGCGCCGCCGGTGCGCTTCGTCGTCGTCGGCGCCGTGCACATCTCCCAGGCGCTGGTACCGCTTGCGAGCCAGCTCGGCCTCGATCTCACGGTGATTGATCCGCGCACGGCCTTCGCCAGCCCGGAGCGGTTTCCCGGCGTGCGGCTGATCGCCGAATGGCCGGACAAGGCACTCGAAGAGATCGGGCCGCTCGACGCCTACACGGCGTTGGCCGCGCTGACCCACGATCCCAAGATCGACGATCCCGCCCTCGTCGCGGCCCTGCGGGCGGACTGCGCCTATATCGGCGCGCTGGGCTCGCGAAAGACCCATGCCCGGCGCATCGAGAGGTTGAAGGAAGCGGGGTTCGACGCGGCGGTAATCGGCCGGATCCACGCGCCGATCGGGCTCGACATCGGCGCCGTCTCGCCCGCCGAGATCGCGCTGTCGATCCTCGCCCAGGTCGTCGCGACCCTGCGCCAGGATCGCATCAAAGCCCCCGACGCGGCGGCGGGACGCTGAACCCATGCAGTTCGGACCCGTCGCGACCCGCGACAGCGCGGGGCTCATCGCCGCCCATACCGTGCGCGCCGAGGGCGCCAGCCTGAAGAAGGGCCGGCCGATCCTCGCCGAGGAGGCCCTGCGCCTTGCCGAATCCGGAATCCCCGAGATTCTGGCGGTCCGGCTCGATCCCGGCGATGTCGGCGAGGATGCTGCGGCGGCCCGCCTCGCCGGGCATCTCGCCGGGGAGGGCCTGCGCGCCGAGCCGCCGTTCACCGGGCGCTGCAACCTGTTCGCGCAAGCCGCAGGCCTGTTCGTGGTCGAGCCGGCCGGGATCGACGCCGTCAACGCCGTGGACGAGGCGATTACGGTGGCCACCCTGCCGGCCTTCCGGCCGGTCGCCGCAGGCGAGATGGTCGCCACGGTGAAGATCATCCCCTACGCCGTCGCCGCCGCCCCGCTGGAGCGTGCGCTCGCCGCCGCCGCTGCGCCGCCGATGCGGCTCGCGCCCTATCGTCTCGCGCGGGTCGGGGTCGTTTCGACGCTGCTGCCCGGCCTGAAGGCGGCAACCGTCGCCAAGACCTTGCGCGTGCTGGCCGAGCGACTGGCCCCGACGGGTGCGCGAATCGTCGCCGAGGCCCGCGTGCGGCATGAGGCCGGCGCGGTCGCGGGCGCCATCGCCGGGGCGGTGGCGGAGGGAGCGGAGTTGGTCGTGGTGTTCGGTGCCTCGGCCATCGCCGACCGGCGCGACGTGATCCCCGCCGGGCTGGAGGCGGCGGGCGGCCGGGTCGAGCAGTTCGGCATGCCGGTCGATCCCGGCAACCTGCTGCTGCTCGGCGCTCTCGGCGCCGTGCCGGTGATCGGTGCGCCGGGCTGCGCCCGCTCGCCGAAGGAGAACGGCTTCGACTTCGTCCTGCACCGCCTGCTCGCGGGCCTCGCGGTGACGCGGGCCGACATCGTGCGCCTCGGCGTCGGCGGCCTGCTCACCGAGATACCGCTGCGCGGCCAGCCGAGGTCGGGCGGTGACGGGGTTTGAGCCGCGCATCGGCGCGGTGATCCTCGCCGCCGGCCTCGGCTCCCGCTTCGGGGGGGGCGCAAAGATGCTCGCGCCCTATGCCGGCCGCCCGATGGTGCGCCGCGCCGCCGAAGCCGCCCTGGCCTCGCGCGCCGGCCCCGTCGTCGCGGTGCTCGGCGCGCATGCCGCGGCGGTGAGGGCTGCGCTCGCCGGCCTGGACCTGAGGCTCATCGAGAACCCTGCCCCCGCCGCCGGCCTCTCGACCTCGCTGCGGCTCGGGCTGGCCGCCCTGCCGCCGGACACCGAGGCGGCGGTGGTGGTGCTCGGCGACATGCCGCGGATCGGGCCGGCGCATATCGATGCGCTGATCGCGGCCTATGCCGGCGCGACGCCGCGTCCCTCCGCCGTGGTGCCGGTGAGCGAGGGGCGCCGGGGCAACCCGGTTCTGCTCGACCTTGACCGCCTCGGTGCCGACCTCGCCGCACTGACCGGCGACAACGGTGCCGGGCCGATCCTGAAGCGGCGCAGCGACGTGCTGGAACTGCCGGCCGATCCGGCGGTGATCTTCGACGTCGACACCCCGGAGGCCCTGGGGGACTAAGTCTTCGGCTCTTTGCGCGCCTCGCGCTTCGCCTCCGTCCGGCAGCGGTCGGAGCAGTAGCGCACCTCGTCCCAGACCCGCTCCCACTTCTTGCGCCACGCGAAGGGGCGGCCGCACTGGGCGCAGATCTTTTGAGGGAGATCGCCCTTACGGCGCATCGGCGGCATTGGCTGGAGCATCGTCCCGAAAGGTGGCCACCGGCTTTCTGAAGAAGATGATGCAAAAACAAAAGGCGAGAGCATCGTCCTGGATCCGATATCTAGGACGATGCTCTCGGGGCAAAACCCAATCAGGTTGACCGTGGGAAGGGCAGCTGAGGGTGGAGGCTGTGTGAAAACGCTGCTGTTCTGATAGTCTCTGCGGGACGGCGGAGGCGGCTATGGCGCGTTTTGTTTGTGGTGCTGATCGCCATCAAGTCACGCTTCTGCCGAACCGGCTGGACGATTACGTATCCGAGGACAATCCGGTGCGCGTCGTCGATGCATTCGTCGACGAACTCGATCTCGCGGCTCTGGGTTTTGACGGCGTGGTGCCGGCCACGACGGGCCGGCCCGGCTACCATCCCGCGACACTGCTGAAGATCTACCTCTACGGCTATCTCCACCAAGTCGCCTCCAGCCGCCGCCTGGAGCGCGAGGCCGGCCGCAACGTCGAGCTGATGTGGCTGACCGGCCGCCTCGCCCCAGACTTCAAGACCATCGCCGACTTCCGGCGCGACAACGGTCCTGCGATCCAAGCCGCCTGCCGCCAGTTCGTGGTGCTGTGTCGCCAACTCGGCCTCCTGGCCGGTGGTGTCGTGGCGCTGGACGGCAGCCGCTTCAAAGCGGTGAACGCCCGTGATCGCAACTTCACCCCAGCCGCGGTCCGGCGCCGCATCGAGCAGGTCGAGGCGAGCATCGCACGCTATCTCGCCGCCCTCGACACCGCCGACCGCCAGGAAGACGAGGTCGCGCGCGTGCGCAAGGTGCGCATCGCCGAGCGTCTGGACGCCCTGCGGACGCGAATGCGCGAGTTGCAGGCGATGGAGACGCTCGTCGAGGCTGCCCCCGACCGGCAGATCTCGCTGACAGACCCGGACGCGCGGGCGATGGCCACGAGCGGTAAGGGCACGGGGATGGTCGGCTATAACGTGCAGGCGGTCGTCGACACCGAGCATCATCTGATCGTCGCGCATGAGGTGACCAACGTCGGGCACGACCGCACCCAGCTGGCGCACATGAGCCGCCAGGGCCAGGTGGCGACCGGGCATGAAGGGCTCAGCGTGCTGGCCGACCGGGGCTACTTCTCGGGCGAGGAGATCCTGGCCTGCGAGCAGGCCGGCATCGCGGTGACGCTGCCCAAGCCGCTGACCTCGGGCGCCAAGGCGGAGGGGCGCTTCGGCAAACAAGACTTCGTCTACGAGCCAGAGGCGGACGCCTACCGGTGTCCGGCCGGCGAGCGGCTCTCGTACCGTTACACGAACGTGGAGGGCGGACTGACGCTACGCCGCTACTGGACGACGGCCTGCCACGACTGCGCGATCAAGGCACGCTGCACGCCGGCCAAGGAGCGGCGGGTGACGCGGTGGGAGCACGAGGCTGTCTTGGAAGCCGTACAGCGCCGGCTCGACGCGGATCCTCATGCGATGCGCACGCGGCGCCAGACGGTCGAGCACGTGTTCGGGACGCTCAAAGGCTGGATGGGGGCGACGCACTTCCGGATGCGACGGTTGAGAAACGTGGCCACCGAGATGAGCCTGCAGGTCCTGGCCTACAATCTGAAGCGGGTCATGGCGATCCTCGGAACCGGGCCTCTCCTCACCGCCCTGCGGGCGTGAGGGCACGCGGCACCTCGCACCCCGTCACCAATCCGCGCCGACACACCCAACCGCGTTCTCACACAGCCTCGGTGGAAAGCAGACCCTGAAAAGTAGCATCAATCGCGAGTTCGGTGGGCCGCCCATGAAATCTGGGCTTCACGTTCTGCGTCTTGAGCATTGGAAAATAGTCCGGACTCAAAGTTGCATTGCCAAAAGCCGTTCGGCCAGAAACCATCATCTTCACTTGCTGGAACATAATACTGTTCTAGCGAATATCTAAAAATCTTCGGTTCCTCCCTCGTCTCGATAAGCAAGCGAGATTGAGAGGCTTCGTCGTGTATGGTTTTTATGATAGTCCAGACATTGCTATCGTCAATCCGTGGTGCCTCTGACATCTGATCGTCTCTGGGTGCTTGCATGTCTGTAAAGGGTCGATTTCGTTGAAAAACTCGGTGGCGGCCGAGATCGGCGACGGACAGGGGCGGTCTTTTCTCCTCGGCCCTGAGGCCTCCTTCCCAGTCAAGCCGGGCTCGGCTGCGGGACCGGGATGATCTTGGCGAGCTTCCTCAGGTTCTGGGCGGCGGCTGCGAGGTGGAACTCGTCCTTCGCTCCGTTCGGTCCTCGTAGCCGGAGGCGGTCCAGCTTCAGGATGCGCTTGAGGTGGGCAAACAGCATCTCGACCTTCTTCCGCTCGCGGCGTGAGGTTTTGCCTTCTTCAGATCGTGCGATGTCGCGAGCCATGTCTCGCGCTCCCTCGTAGATCGAGCGCGGGACTTTGCGCACCGGATCGTTCGGGCAACAGCGCGCCTTCAGTGGGCATGGCGTGCAGTCGAACTTGCTCGCTCGATACATCAACGTCGCCCCGTCGTTGACCAAGGTGCCGGTCGTCGTCAGCATCCGGCCCGCCGGGCAGCGATAGACGTCATTGGGCTGGTCGTAGGTGAAGTCAGCGCGTGAGAAGGTGCCGTCGGTGCGGGTCGACTTATCGAAGACGCTGATATGCGGCTCGATGCCCTGCTCGTAGACGAGCCAGCCCAGCATCTCGGCCGAGCCGTAGCCGCTGTCGCCCGCCAGCCGGGCCGGATAGAGATCGAAGCGCTCGCGTGAGCGCTCGATCATGCGTTTGGCCGCCGTGACCTCGGCCTGCCGGATGGCGGTGGTCGCCTCGACATCGACGATGACCGCGTGGTCGAGGTCGATCAAGTAGTTGGCCGTGTAGGCGAAGAACGCTTGCCCGCCGTGTGCTCCGGTCCAGCGAGCGGCCGGATCGGCGGGCGAGATGAACTTGGGTGGGACGGGCGTGGCGGCTCCGAAGGCGGCCTCGTCGAGGACGGCTAGATACTCCTGAGCGGCCCGGCTCACGGCCTCGGGCGGGAGACCGGCAGAGCCTTCGACCCCTTTCTGTCGGTTGGCGTCGGCCTTGATCAGGCTGCCGTCGACGGCAAAGCCCTCGCCACCGACCAGCCCTTCGGCGATGCAGCGGGCGAGCACACGCTCGAACAAGCGGCGTAGCAGATCGCTGTCGCGGAAGCGGCCGTGCCGGTTCTTCGAGAAGGTCGAGTGGTCCGGTACGCGGCCCTCCAGGCCCAGGCGGCAGAACCAGCGGTAGGCGAGATTGAGGTGAACCTCGTCGCAGAGCCGGCGCTCCGAGCGGATGCCGAGGCAGTAGCCGATGATCAGCATACGGATCATCAGCTCGGGATCGACCGAGGGGCGGCCCGTGGAGGCGTAGAACGGGGCCAACTCCTGGCGCAGGCTGGTGAGATCGACGAAGCGGTCGATAGAGCGCAGCAGATGGTCGGCGGGAACGTGGGTGTCGAGCGAGAACTCGTAGAACAGAGCACCCTGCTCGACTTGCCGAGGTCCCATCATCTGCGTCGATCCCTGCCTCACAACAGCAGTGAATCACCTCGCAAATGCCGCTGCAACAGCCGAGTTTTTCAACAGAATCGGTCGCAAGCAGCCCTTCGCACGGTCAAGCTGATTGGGTTTTGACCCTAGCGCCCGATCTGTCCGGCCTCGTTGAGCGGCACCGGGCTCCAGCGGGTGAGCTGCACATAGCCATCGCGGGCGGACACCACGATCTGGCGGCGGTAGCGGTGCACCACGGTGCCGGGGGCATGACGGTGGGCCTCCTGCCAGCCATCGGCGGCGGCGACGAAGATGCGGGCGTCGCCGAGACGGGCGATGGTCTCGATCGCGCCGAAGGCGCGCACGCGACGCAGCACCTCGGCGACGTCCTTGCGGAAGTCGAGGGTGCGGTCGGCGTCGTTCACCCGCGGCCAGTATGAGCCGTCGCCCTGCGGTTCCGCCTTGCGCCAGTGCTCGGCAAGATCCTTCCCGATCGGCCCGACGGCGAGGCGGCGGGCCGCCATCTGGCACTTGGCGAGCAGCGTCTCGTGGGTCTCGTGGCGATCGACGGGGAAGATGTCCTGGGCGAGGATGTCGCCGGTGTCGAAGCCCTGCTCGGCGAGGACGTGGGCGGTGACGCCCCAGCTCTCGTAGCCATCGAGAACCGCCTTGAAGAGCGGGTAGGGCCCCCGCCCCGTCGGCAGCGGCGAGGGATGGAGGTTCAGGGCGTAGCGCACCCGCCCGTGCCAGCCCCGCACGAGCCAGGGATAGCCGGAGACGACGAGGACCACGTCGCGGCCGTCCTCGTGCGCGAGCCGCTCGATGTCGTCGGGCAGCAACCGCGAGAGCTGGATCGGGATGCGGTGGCGCCGGGCCTGGGCCACCACGACCTCGTTGTGATCGTAGATGCCGTCGCAAGGGCGGGTGAACAGCTTCACCGGCGTCCAACCGGCCTCAATCAGCCCGTCGAACACGCCGCCGAGGAAGTCGATGCCGGCAAAGGCGAATTTCATGGGCAGAGACGTCCCGTGGCTGGCGACCCTGCGACGTTCGGCGCAGGGCGGCGGCGGCTTTGATCGGCTCCACGCCGATCAACTCCGCCTTAGCTAGTGGATTTCAGGCATGGGTGAAATCTTTGCGCGGAATCGTTGGGTGGACGCCGCCCGACAGGGGGGCTTCATGGAACGGGTGGTGATCTACGGCGGAACCGGCGGCATCGGCCTTGCCACGGCGCGAGCCCTGCGCGAACGGGGCACGGCCCTCCACCTCGTCGGCCGCGATCCGGAGCGCCTGGAACGGGCGGCCTCCGAACTCGGCGAGACCGGCTTCACCGCGGGCGACGTCACCGACCCGGCCCTGTACCCGCGCGTCGCCTCGGAGGCGGGCCCGCGCCTCGGCGGCCTCGTCTACGCGGTCGGCACGATTCAGCTCGCGCCTTTGGCCAAGCTCGACCCGGCACGCATCGAGGCGGATTTCCGCATCAACGCGCTCGGCGCCTTTCTGGCGGTGCAAGCGGCGGCCCCCGCGCTCAAGGCCGGCGCGGGAGAGGCAAGCGCGGGCGTGGTGCTGTTCTCCACCGTCGCCGTCGCGCAGGGGTTCTCGCACCATGCCTCGGTCGCCATGGCCAAGGGGGCGGTCGAGGGCTTGGCCCTCTCGATGGCCGCGGAACTCGCGCCCGCGATCCGGGTGAACGTCGTCGCCCCCTCGCTCACGCGAACGCCGCTCGCCGAATCCATCACCCGCAACGCGACGCTGGCCTCCGGCATCGCGTCGATGCACGCGCTCCAGCGCCTCGGCGAGCCCGAGGATGTCGCGGCACTCGCCGCGTTCCTCGTCGGCCCGGAGGCGGGCTACGTCACGGGGCAGGTCATCGGCGTCGATGGCGGGCGCTCCTCGCTGCGCACCAAGGGGTAAGCCGCCCTCACGCGTCGTCCCGGAAGGTGGCCGCCGGCTTTTGGAACGACGCCTTAAAGCGTGCTCCAGACGGCAAGGGAAACGTAGGGGCTCCACTGGTTGAGCGGCGTCTCGAGCTGGCCTCCGGCGGAGAGGCGGAAGCGGTAGCCGCCCATCGCGTAGTCGGTGACATGCAGCCCGACGCTCCATTTCCGGTAATCGGTCCGGTCGCCGTAGACCGCTGCCTCCGGGCCGAGATACGCGCCGAACAAGGCGGCGCCCCAGGACAGCCGGGCATAGGCGTCGCCGCGGGCGGAGCCGAGGATCACCGTCGCGGTCGCCAGCGTCGACTCGGTGGGTCGCGCCCAGACCTCGCCGTGCAGGCGCAGGCCCGCCCGCAGGGGGAGCGCCTGCACGAAGCCGGGGCCGGACAGCGCCTCCCACGAGGCTTCCGGGCCGGCGAACAGCGTCGCCGCTCCCCATTCGCGGATGAACTGGTAGCCGCCGAGCGCCGCCCCGAGCGCGGTGAAGCGCATCAGGACCGGCGCGCGGCCTCCGCCTTCCGGGCGAACGCCGCCCCCGGCCGTCACCAGCGCGACGGGGCCATCGCGGTCGAACCGATCGAAGACGAGCTTCGCTCCGGCTGCGGAAAAGGTGGAAGCGCCGGCTTCCATGCTGCCGAACAGCACGGTCCGAAGGGTGGCATCGTCACTGCGGGCCGGATCACAGGCGAAGAAAGCGGCCAGGACGAGGACAACGAGCGCGCGACGGCTTACGGCCCGCCGGGACGGAGCCGGGTGGCGCAAGCGATTAGGGGAGAATGCGCGTGTCGACATTGGAGGTCGCGCAGAAGTCGGCGGAACGACCAATGGTTGTCACAGCAAAAGGCTGTGGTTAAGAGAAATTTACAACTCACGTTAAGTTGTCGGTGAAGACATACTTGAAATAAGCATTACGGCGACTGAAGCAACCTGAGCGCGGGTCGCTTCCGTGTGGCACGGCACGCGCGCATGGGTCGGAGCGCTTGGCGGATGAGCCGGGTTGGGCTAGAGCCGCGCTCACCGAAAAATCCAACGGCCGAGCCGGTTTGTCCTCCGCTGCGCGCACTTCCGACGTTCTCACCATGCTTGCGAGCCAGGAGAGCGAGCGTCTGACCGTCGGCGACATCGTCGCCGTGCTGCGGGACCGCGCCTTCGCGCTGCTCGTGGTCCTGCTCGGCCTGCCCAATTGCCTGCCGATGCCGCCGCCGATCCCGCTGGTTTGCGGTCTGATCCTGCTCGTCATCGCCATCCAGATCGTGGCCGGGATGTCATCCCCGTGGCTGCCTCGGCGTCTGCTCGACCAGTCGATCGCCCGCGCGACGGTGGAGAAGGCGGTGAACCGGGCGGTGCCCTTGCTGCGTCGGCTGGAGCGCTGGTCGCGCCCGCGCCTGACCGTGTTCGACGGGGCCGTCGGAATGCGCGGCATGGGCGTGCTGATCCTGGCGCTGGCGCTGGCGCTCATCGTCGCCCCGCCCTTCTTCGGCCAGATCCCGCTCGGGCTCGCGGTCTCGCTGATCGGCCTCGGGCTGGTGGAGCGCGACGGATTCGTGGTGCTGATCGGCCTGTTGATCGGCGGCGTCGGCGTCGGGATCTCGATCGGCTTCGTCTACACCCTGTTCGCCAGCATCATGGGCGCCTTTGCCTGGCTCTCGCAGGCGATACCCAGCCTTGGGCTGTAGCGCGCCTCTCCAACCAGCGGCCGGCCCCTTTCCTGAATAAATCCGCTTTGCCGGCCGGTTCTGCGCGCCTTCGATCGGGACGGCGCCGCTTGCCGTAATCCGCGAGCGTCAACGAGGCGATGATTGCGGCGGCCCGGGGTGGATCGTCGGATACGGGATCACACCTGCCGACGCGGCCGCTGCACTGAAATCTCCGACGATCTACCTCTTTATGCCATCTGCTCGATCATCCCGTCGCGGATCGTCACGCGGCGGTCCATGCGGGCGGCCAGTTCCATGTTGTGGGTCGCGATCAGCGCCGCGAGGCCGGAGGCGCGCACGAGCTGGAGCAGGATGCTGAAGACCCGGCCGGCGGTCTGGGGGTCGAGGTTGCCGGTCGGCTCATCGGCGAGAAGCAGCCGGGGCCCGTTGGCGACCGCGCGGGCGATGGCGACGCGCTGCTGCTCGCCGCCCGACAATTCGGCCGGACGATGCGGCAGCCGCTCCTTCAGGCCGAGGAATCCGAGCAGTTCGGCCGCGCGCGCCTCCGCCTCCTTGCGGGCCAGCCCGCGGATGAGTTGGGGCAGCACCACGTTCTCCAGCGCCGAGAACTCCGGCAGCAGGTGGTGGAACTGGTAGACGAAGCCCATCTCTTCGCGCCGCAGGCGGGTGCGCTCGCCATCCGACATGCCGGCCGTCGGCTGGCCGCCGATATAGACCTCGCCGCCGTCCGGCCGCTCCAGGAGGCCGGCGACGTGGAGCAGGGTCGATTTGCCCGCGCCCGAGGGCGCGACCAGAGCGACCAACTCGCCGGGCCAGATCGCGAGATCGGTGCCGCGCAGGATTTCGAGCGTCCCCTCGCCCTGATGGTAGCGGCGCTGGACGCCGGCGAAGAACAGGGCCGGCACGGGCTGGGTGCCGCCGGCATTCGTCTGAGCCATATCGAGGGCGTTCCGTCAGCCGTAGCGCAGGGCCTGCACCGGATCGAGCCGGGCGGCGCGCCAGGAGGGATAGAGGGTCGCCGCCAGCGACAGCAGCACCGAGGTGATCACGATGATGACGACCTCGCTCGTGTTCATCTCGGCCGGGATCTCGGCGAGGAAGCGCACCGTCGGATCCCACGCGGTGGGAAACAGGGTGCGCTGGATCGGCTTGATGTTGAGGGTGAACAGCACGCCGCCGATCAGCCCGATCGCCGTGCCGACGAGGCCGATCAGCGCTCCGTTGATGAGGAAGACCCGCATGATCGTGCCCGGCGTCGCCCCCATCGTGCGCAGGATCGCGATGTCCGAGGACTTGTCGCGCACGAGCAGGATCAGCCCGGAGATGATGTTCAGGGTCGCCACGATCACGATGAGGTTGAGGATCAGGAACATCACGTTCCGCTCCACCTCCAAGGCACCGAAGAAGGTGCGGTTGGTCTGGCGCCAGTCGGTGAGCAACACCGGGCGCTCGGCCGCCATCTCGAGGGGCTCGCGCATCTCGCCCACCGCATCGGCGTTGTCGAGATAGATCTCGATCACGCTGACATCGCCGTCGCGGTTGAAGAAGGCTTGCGCCTCGGCCAGCGGCATGAACGCCATGGTGGTATCGAAATCGGTCACGCCGATCTCGAAAATCGCTTTCACGGTGTAGGTCTTGGTGCGCGGCGCGGTGCCGAACGGCGTGCTCGCGCCCTTCGGCGTCGAGAGCGTCACCTGATCGCCGGCCTGGAGACCGAGGGCGTCGGCGAGCCGCTTGCCGAGCGCCACCCCCTGGCCGTCGTCGAAGTTCTCCAGCGTCCCGCCCTTGATCGCGCCGGAGACGGCGGGGATCTTCGGCAGGTCGGCCTCGCGTACGCCGCGCACGAGCACCCCGGAGCCGCCATAGGGCGAGGAGGCGAAGGCCTGCCCCTGCACCATCGGCACCACGGCGCGCACGCCCGCGACCTTTTCCAGCCGGTCGGAGAGATCGACGTAGTCGGTGAACAGCCGGTCGATCGGCGCAGCGAAGACGTGGCCGTTGAGCCCGATGATCTTGGAGCGCAACTCGGAGCGGAAACCGTTCATCACCGAAAGCACGATGATTAGGGTCGCCACACCCACCGCGATGCCGAGCACCGAGAACAGGGCCACCACCGAGACGCCGCCGCCCCGGCGGCGCGCCCGCAGGTAACGGCCGGCGATAATCCACTCGAACCCCGCGAAGGGCGGCGTGGAGGCGCTCGCGCGGGCGTTCTTCAGCCGTCCGAGGATGCCCTTCAAGGAGACACCGGCCTTACCCAACGCAAGCGCCATCGCGGCCGGTCCTCAGAGGCGCCGGATGCGGGCGGGGAGATCGACGGGATCGAGGGTCTCGCGCTCCCCGCTGGCGCGGCGCTTCAGCTCGATCTTGCCCTCGGCGAGTCCCTTCGGGCCGACGATCACCTGCCAGGGCAGGCCGATCAGGTCCGCGGTGGCGAACTTGGCGCCCGGCCGCTCGTCGCGGTCGTCGTAGAGGACCGACAGGCCCGCCGTCTCCAGCGCCGCCTGGATCTCGGCGCAGGCGGTGTCGCAGGCACCATCCCCGACCTTGAGGTTGATCAGCGCCACGTCGAAGGGGGCGACCGCGTCCGGCCAGATGATGCCGGCTTCGTCGTGGCTCGCCTCGATGGTCGCGGCCACGAGCCGGCTCGGGCCGATGCCGTAGGAGCCCATATGGACCGGGCGCTCGCTTCCATCGGGGCCGGTGACGACCGCCTTCATCGGGGTCGAGTACTTGGTGCCGAAATAGAAGATATGGCCGACCTCGATCCCGCGGGCCGAGAGACGCGAGGCCTCCGGCACCTCGGCGAAGACCGCCTCGTCGTGCATCTCGTCGGTGGCGGCGTAGTGCGAAGTCCAGGCATCGACCACGCCCTGCAGCCCGGCCACGTCGTCGAAATCGACGGACGGGGGCGGCACCGGCATGTCGAGATAGGCTTGGTCGCAGAAGACTTCGCTCTCACCGGTCTTGGCAAGGATGATGAACTCGTGGCTGAGATCGCCGCCGATGGGGCCGGTGTCGGCGCGCATCGGGATCGCCCTGAGGCCCAGCCTTTCGAAGGTGCGGAGGTAGGAGACGAAAACCTTGTTGTAGGAGTGGCGCGCCGCGGCCTGATCGAGATCGAACGAGTAGCCGTCCTTCATCAGGAACTCGCGCGAGCGCATGGTGCCGAAACGCGGGCGCACCTCGTCGCGGAACTTCCACGAGATCTGGTAGAGGTTCTTCGGCAGATCCTTGTAGGAACGGGTGCTGGCCCGGAAGATTTCGGTGACGACCTCTTCCGCCGTCGGGCCGTAGAGCAAGTCGCGCTCGTGGCGGTCCTTCAGACGCAGCATCTCCTTGCCGTAGGCCTCGTAGCGGCCGGATTCGCGCCAGAGGTCGGCCGCCTGGATCGTCGGCATCAGGATCTCGATGGCGCCCGCGCGGTCCTGCTCGGCGCGGATGACGTCGCAGACCTTGTTGAGGACGCGCAGTCCCAACGGCAGCCACGCATAGATGCCGGCCGCCTCCTGGCGGATCATGCCGGCCCGCAGCATCAGGCGGTGCGAAACGATCTCCGCTTCCTTCGGCGTCTCGCGCAGGATCGGCAGGAAGTAGCGGGAGAGACGCATCGTTCGACCTTGGAAGCGGGCAGGCGCAGCCGGAGAGGAGCTAAGGCCAGCGTGCGAGGGCACACAACACATTGCCCCCGCAAAACACAAGCGCCCTGCGAACACAGGGTCGGCTGGCAATGCGGCGGAACGAAGCCGGCGAAGCAGCGGCGCGCAGCGTTCTCGATGATCGGCGGAGGCTGCTTGACGCGCCGCTTGCAAAAAAGCGCCGCGAACCGTCTCTCCCCTGATGACAAAGGGAAATGTTCTTCCTATAAGCAGCGCCGTGATGGTCGCAGCCCACGAGGCAGCGCACGGTCCGGGTCTTGGGAGGAACAATCAGCCAACGCGCCGCAAGCAATGCGCGACATAAATCAGGCTGAAAAACACTTCGGTTATCCAAAGCAAGGCCTCGTGCCTTGCTTTTTGTTTTTGGACTAAGCCTCTTCTTGGGCTCGGTAGCCCTCTACGCCAGAGTCGGAGCGCCCCGTTGCCCTTACAGGCGGGCGAGCGGGAAGATCAGCAGCGCCGCGAAGAACGCGATGGCGGCCAGGAGCGTCGTCAGCAACGCCTTCTCACGCAGGCGCGGGCTCGCGGGCGCCCCCGGATCCTGGCCCGGCACCAGCCGCTGCGGATCGGCCTCGGCGGCATTGCCCAGCGGCAGGATCGCGAACAGGAAGGTCCACCACAGCACGAAGTAGAGTGCCAGCGCACCGAACACCGTCAGTTCGAACCCCTTCACGGCGACCGTCGCGAACAACGCGGTCAGTGCTGCCACCGTCAGAAGGGTCAGCGGGGTCGAGGCGGTCAGGGTGCGAAGGGACAAGCGGGTCATCATTTTCAAAACGGCATGAAGCGGCCGGGCCAGCGCCCGACCGATCGAGATCGGAGGACTGTCCCTCAGACCTGCTCCAGCTCCACCAGCGTCCCCAGGAAGTCCTTGGGGTGGAGGAAGATCACCGGCTTGCCGTGGGCACCGATCCTCGGCTCGCCGGTGCCGAGCACACGGGCGCCGGCCGCCTTCATCTGGTCGCGGGCGGCGATGATGTCCTCGACCTCGTAGCAGACATGGTGGATGCCGCCGGCCGGGTTCTTGTCGACGAAGCCCTGGATCGTCGAGTTCTCGCCGAGCGGCGACATCAACTCGACCTTGCTGTTGGGCAATTCGACGAACACCACCGTCACGCCGTGCTCCGGCTGCGGCAGCGGCTCGGTCACCTTGGCGCCGAGCGTGTCGCGGTAGACCGCCGTCGCCGCGTCGAGATCCTTCACCGCGATGGCGACGTGGTTGAGCCGTCCGATCATTGCTGCCTCCCTCCCTGTCTTCTCGAACCCCAGGCCCGGCCATCCTTGCCGGGCCTGATGACTGGATCCTGCGCCTCTCTCTGCGGAGCGGTCGCGCCTTCAGGCGCCCCGCGCCCGCTCGCCGTAGCGATGCGGGCGCGGGGTGATCAAACCTCCACCACCTGCACGTGGCAGGCGGGCTTCTTGCCCCATGCCTCGTTGACGGCGGAGCGCACGGCGCGGTCGACCGCGTTCTCGACGGCTTCCGAGTCCTTCATCTTGCCGCGCGACAGACCGTTGAGGGTGCGGTTGACCGTATCGACCACGGTGTCGAGCAGCGGCTCGCCGCTCCGGCCGCGATTGGGCAGGCCCATGATGTCGACCGCCGGATCGCCGATCACCTCGCCGCGCTCGTCGATGGCGATAGCCACCGAGACGATGCCGGTCTGCGACAGCTTGCGCCGCTCGGGGATGGCCCGGTCCTTGGAATCGATGAGGACGTTGCCGTCCTTGTAGAGCCGCCCGGCGCGGACATGCTCGACGATCTCCGGCTTACCCGGCGCGAGGCGGACCACCGCACCGTTGCGGGCCTTCACCACCGACTCGACGCCCTGCGAACGGGCAAAGCGCGCATGCTCGTCGAGATGCAACGCCTCGCCGTGCACCGGCACGACGGCCTTCGGCCGCGTCCAGGAATACATCGCCACCATCTCCTCGCGGCGGGGATGGCCGGAGACGTGAACGAGTTCGGTGCGGTCGGTGATGACCTCGATGCCATCCACGATCAGGTCGTTGATGATGGCGCCGACATCACGCTCGTTGCCGGGGATGGCGCGCGACGAGAAGATCACCCGGTCGCCGGCCGTGAGCGAGATCGCCGGATGGTCGTGGCGCGAGACCCGCGACATCGCCGCCCGCGGCTCGCCCTGCGAACCGGTGAGCAGGCAGACCACCTTGTCGCGCGGGATGTGCGAGTAGGACTCGGCCGAGAGGAAGTCCGGCAAGCCGTCGAGGTATCCGCATTCGCGGGCGACATCGATCACGCGGTCCATGGCGCGCCCGACGGCGATCACCTGACGCCCGCAGGCCTGCGCCGCCTCCGCCACGGCACGGATACGCGCGACGTTGGAGGCGAAGGTCGTCACCGCGACGCGGTGGGGCGCGTTCTCGATCAGCTTGCGCAGGGTCGCGGAAACCTCGGACTCGCTCGGCGAGCGGCCCTCGCGCAGAACGTTCGTGGAGTCACAGATAAGCGCGAGGATGCCCTCGTCGCCCATTGCCGTGAACGCCTCGGGCGAGGTCGAGTCGCCGGCCACCGGGGTGTCGTCGAGCTTCCAGTCGCCGGTATGGAGCACGAGGCCGTGCTCGGTGCGGATCGCCACCGCGTTCGACTCGGGGATCGAGTGGGCCACCGGCACGAACTCGATCTCGAACGGGCCGACGGTGACGCGCCGGCCCGGCTTGATCTCGCGCAGATCCACCTTCGGCGCGCCGGGCTCGGAGAGGCGGCGGGTCTCCAGAAGCTGCTTGGCGAACCGCGTGGCGTAGACCGGCGCCTTGATGCGCGGCCACAGCTCGGAGATCGCGCCGATATGGTCCTCGTGCGCGTGGGTGATGAAGATGCCCAGAAGGTCCTTCTTGCGCTCCTCGATGAAGGTGAGGTCGGGGAACATCAGGTCGATGCCGGGCAATCCCTCTTCGCCGGCAAAACCCATTCCGCAATCGACCATGATCCATTTGCGCTGCTTCTCGGGTCCGATCCCGTAGAGGCCCGCATTCATGCCGATCTCGCCCACGCCGCCGAGCGGCACGAAGACGAGTTCGTCCTGCCGTGTCGTCATCTTGTTCGTCTATCCAGTCTCAGGCCGCCGTCGCGGCACGTCCGAAATGCACCTCGCCCGCCGTCACGGTTCGTCGGGTTCCGTCCGGGGCGAGGATCACGAGCCGCCCCCCCTCGTCGATCGTTTCAAAGATGCCCGTCAGCGTAGCCTCGGCCATGCGAACCGAAACGGGGGCCCCTACCCCCGCCGCGCGCTCCAGCCACCGCCGCCGGATATTCGAGAATCCGCGCCCCTTGTTCCAGATCCGGACGGCTTCGACAAACCGTTCCGACAGGAATTCGAGCAGCATCGGCGCATCCGCCGCGGAAAAAGTCGCAAGCGCCGCCGCTGGATAGGGCAAACCGTCGGGCGCTGCCGCGACGTTGACGCCGAAACCGACGACGACGGCCCGTCGCCCGCCCGGCAGTGTCTCGGCTTCCAACAGGATGCCGGCGAGCTTTTTGCCGTCGGCAAGAACGTCGTTGGGCCATTTTAGATGGATGGAGGATGAGGCAGGAGCAAGACCTTGCGGCGCCAATGCATCCCCTCTCCCCGCACGCGGGGAGAGGGCTTCGGCGACCTTGTCGTCGCGCCCCTCTCCCTGCGTGCGGGGAGTGGGGCGCGCATGGCAAGCGTCGTGCAAAGCGTCCACCAGCGCGCAACCGGCAACGAAACCAAGCGTCGCGACCATCTCCGGCGCCACACCAGCCACCGGCATCAGCAGACTCGCGGCAAGGTTGCCTTCCGGCGAGGTCCAGGCGTTGCCGCGTCGGCCGCGGCCCGCCTCCTGGCGATGGGTCGCGACCCAGAGCGGACCGGCCTCCCCGCCATGGGCGAGGCGCATGGCCTCGCTGTTGGTCGAGTCGAGCCGGTCGTGGCTGTGCAGCCGGTATCCCTCGGACCGGGCCGCCGGACTCAGCCGGAATGGCATCCGCCTCAGAACAGCGACCTCAGAACAGCGACTTGGCAGCGTCGCCGGCCGCCGAGACCAGCGGGGCTGGGATGAGGAAGAACAGAACCACGACCGCGCTCGACACGCCGAGCACGATGGCCGAGCCCGGCGGGATCCGCTCGTAGGGGGCCTTGGCCTCGTCGAAGTACATCACCTTGACGAGGCGCAGGTAGTAGAACGCACCGACGACCGAGGTCACCACGCCGACGACCGCGAGCGTCACCAGACCCGCCTTGATGGCGGCGGCGAAGACATAGAACTTGGCGAAGAACCCGGCGAGCGGCGGGATGCCGGCGAGCGAGAACATCATCGCGGCAAGGCAGAAGGCCAGCCACGGATGGGTGCGCGAAAGGCCCGAGAGATCGTCGATGGTCTCGAACATCTGGTTCTTGCGGCGCATGGAGAGCAGCACCGCGAAGGCGCCGAGCGTCATCGCGAGATAGATGATCATGTAGATCACCACGCCGCGGATGCCCTCTTCCGAGCCCGCCGCGAGGCCGATCAGGGCGTAGCCGACATTGCCGATGGAGGAATAGGCCATCAGGCGCTTGATGTTGCGCTGGCCGATCGCAGCGAACGAGCCGAGCGCCATCGAGGCGATCGAGACGAACACGATGATCTGCTGCCAAACCGCCATGACGTCGGGGAAGGCGCCGATGAAGACGCGCACCGTCATCGCCATGGCGGCGATCTTCGGCGCGGAGCCGAAGAAGGCGGTGACTGGCGTCGGCGAGCCTTCGTAGACGTCCGGCGTCCACATGTGGAACGGCACGGCCGCAAGCTTGAAGGCGACGCCGGCGGCCACGAACACGATGCCGAGCACGATGCCGAAGCTGGATGGGCCGTCGAGCGCGGTGACGATGCCGGGGAAGGAGACCGTGCCGGTGAAGCCGTAGACCAGCGAGGCGCCGTAGAGCAGCATGCCGGAGGAGAGCGCGCCGAGCACGAAGTACTTCAGGCCGGCTTCGGTCGACTTCACGTCGTCGCGGTGGAAGGCAGCGATGACGTAGGCCGCAAGCGATTGCAGCTCCAGCCCGAGATAGAGCGAGATCAGGTCGTTGGCCGAGGCCATCACCAGCATGCCGATGGTGCAGAGCACGATCAGGATCGGGTACTCGAACCGGTCGATGCGCTCGCGCTGGAAGTAGTCGCGCGAGAGCAGGATGGTCGCCGCCGAGCCGATGAGGATCAGCGCCTTCATGATCCGCGCGAACGGATCGGCGATGAAGGCGCCGTTCAGGGTCGTCACGTTGCCCGTCTGCGAAACGACGAGGAAGAAGGTGAAGATCAGCAGGATCAGCGCGCCGATGTTGACGCCCTCGGACGAACGCTCGCCGCGCCACGCCCCGTAGAGCACGAGCAGCAGAGCGCCGACGCTCAGGACGATCTCCGGCAGGACCGGCGTGATCGCCGGCAGGACGGACTGGATCGGGGTCATCGCGCGGCGGCCTCGACGGTTTTCTGGGACTCGAGGACGGCCGTCTTCTCCGCAGCGGCGGATTTCGCGGCTTTGGCGGCGGCCTCTGCGGTCTGCGTGTTGGCGAGCGCGCCGCGCATGTTCTGCACCAGTGCCTCGGTGGAGGGCGCGAAGGTGTCGAGCACGGGGGCCGGATGGACGCCGTACCAGATCGTCAGTGCGACGAGCGGCGCAATGATGATCTTTTCGCGGGTATCGAGATCCAAGATCCCCTGAAGGTTGGGCTTGTCGAGCTTCCCGTAGATCACCCGGGCGTAGAGCCACAGGGCGTAGCCGGCCGAGAGGATGATGCCGAAGACCGAGAAGAAGGCGACCGTCGGGTTGGCCTTGAAGGCCCCCATCATCGCCAAGAACTCGCCGACGAAGCCCGACGTGCCGGGCAGGCCGACATTGGCCATGGTGAAGACCATCATCGCGGCGGCGTAGAGCGGCATCCGCCGCACGAGGCCGCCATAGGCCGCGATCTCGCGGGTGTGCATCCGATCGTAGACGACGCCGACGCAGAGGAAGAGCGCGCCCGAGACGATGCCGTGCGAGATCATGAGGAACAGCGCGCCCTGGATGCCCTGCTCGTTGAGGGTGAACAGGCCGAGCGTGACAAAGCCCATGTGCGCCACCGACGAGTAGGCGATCAGCTTCTTGATGTCGGTCTGCATCATCGCGGTGAGCGAGGTGAAAATGATCGCGATCACAGAGAGCGCGAAGACCAGCGGCGCGAACTCGGCCGACGCATCCGGCAGCATCGGCAGCGAGATCCGGATGAAGCCGTAGCCGCCCATCTTCAGCAAGATGCCCGCCAGGATCACCGAGCCCGCGGTCGGCGCCTCGACGTGGGCGTCGGGGAGCCAGGTATGGACCGGCCACATCGGCATCTTCACCGCGAAGGACGCGAAGAAGGCGAGCCAGAGCCAGGTCTGCATGTGCACGGGGAAGCGGTGCGCCAGCAGCGTCGGGATATCGGTGGTGCCGGCCTCCCAGTACATCGCCATGATGGCGAGCAGCATCAGCACCGAGCCGAGCAGGGTGTAGAGGAAGAACTTGAAGCTGGCGTAGATGCGCCGCTTGCCGCCCCAGATGCCGATGATGAGAAACATCGGGATCAGGCCTGCCTCGAAGAACAGGTAGAACAGCACGAGATCGAGGGCGCAGAACACGCCGATCATCGTCGTCTCGAGGACGAGGAAGGCGACGAAGTACTCCTTCACCCGGTCTTCGACCGAAAGCCACGACGCCCCGATGCAGAACGGCATCAGGAAGGTGGTCAGCAGGATCAGCGGCATCGAGAAGCCGTCGACGCCGAGCTTGAACCGGATCGTCTCGGCAAGCCACGCATGGCTCTCGACGAGCTGGAAGCTCGGGGACGCGATGTCGTAGCGGGCCCAGGCGGCCAGCGAGAGCAGGAAGGTGACGATCGTCGTGATCAGCGCCGCCCAGCGGGCGTTGCGCTTCACGGCCGCCGTCTCCTCACCCAGGGTCAGGATGAAGGCGGCGCCCGCGAGCGGGACGATCAGAAGCCCGGAGAGAATGCCGAGGCCGAGCATCAGTGGGTCCCCCCAGGCACGCCGGAGACGAGGTACCACGTGATCAGGCCGGCAACCCCGACGAGCATCACGAAGGCGTAGTGGTAGACGTAGCCGGTCTGGAGGCGGACCACGCCGCGGGTGATGTCCACCACCCGGGCCGAGATGCCGTCGGGGCCGAGGCCGTCGATGACGCGCCCGTCACCCTCCTTCCAGAGGAACAGGCCGAAGTTCTTGGCCGGCCGGACGAAGATCCGGTCGTAGATCTCGTCGAAGTACCACTTGTTGAGCAGGAAGCGGTACAGGATCGGCTGCGACTCTGCGAGGCGATGCGGAAGATCAGGCCGGCGCAGGTACATCCAGAAGGCCAAGAGGAAGCCCGCGACCAGCATCACGAAGGGCGAGGCGGCGACCCAGCCCGGCGCATCGTGGATCTTGTGCATGATGTCGTTGCCGGACCCGTGTGGGAGCGCGTTGCCCCAGAACTTGTCCATGTCGTGCCCGATGAAGCGCTCCTTGAAGATCAGGCCGGCGAACAGCGCGCCGAAGGCCAGGATCGCGAGCGGGATCGTCATCACGAGCGGGCTCTCGTGCGGCTTATGAGGCGCGTGGTCGTGGTGCTCGACCGCGCTGTGCGAGGCCGGCTCGACATCGTGGCCGTGGTCGTCGTGGGCGACGCCCTCGTGGTGCCCCAGCGCGCCGTCCGCCTGATGGGCATGGTCGTCGTGGCCGTGGGCGCCGTGCGCGACCCAGCGCTGCGGTCCCTCGAAGGTGAGGAAGAACAGGCGCCAGGAGTAGAACGAGGTCATCAGCGCGGCGATCACGGTGGCGAGGAACGCCAGCACGTGGCCGGGACGGTCCGACATGTAGGCCGCCTCGATGATCGCGTCCTTGGAGTAGTAGCCCGAGGTGAAGGGGAAGCCGATCAGCGCGATCGTGCCGATCGTCATCATCGCCGTGGTGAAGGGGATGTAGCGGCGTAGCCCCCCCATGTTCCGCATGTCCTGCTCGTGGTGCATCGCGTGGATGACCGAGCCGGCGCCGAGGAACAGCAGCGCCTTGAAGAAGGCGTGGGTGAAGAGGTGAAACACGCCGGTGGCGTAGGCGCCGACGCCGAGGCCGACGAACATGTAGCCGAGCTGCGAGCAGGTCGAGTAGGCGATGACCCGCTTGATGTCGTTCTGCACGAGGCCGACGGTCGCCGCGAAGAAGGCGGTGATGCCACCGATGACGGTGACGACGGTGAGCGCGGTCGGGGCCAGCTCGAACAGCGGCGACAGGCGCGCGACCATGAACACGCCGGCGGTGACCATGGTGGCGGCGTGGATGAGCGCCGAGACCGGGGTCGGACCCTCCATCGCGTCGGGGAGCCAGGTGTGCAGCAGGAACTGCGCCGACTTGCCCATGGCACCCATGAACAGGAGCAGGCAGGCGAGCGTCAGGGCGTGCCAGTCGTGGCCGAGGAAGTGGAAGGTCGCGTCCTTCAGCTCCGGGGCCTTGGCGAAGATCGCGTCGAAGCCGACGGAGCCCGTCAGGACGAAGACGAGGAAGATGCCGAGCGAGAAGCCGAAATCGCCGACGCGGTTGACGATGAAGGCCTTCATCGCCGCGGCATTCGCCGAGGGCTTCTCGTACCAGAAGCCGATCAGCAGGTAGGAGGCGAGGCCGACGCCCTCCCAGCCGAAGAACATCTGCACGAGGTTGTCGGCGGTCACCAGCATCAGCATGGCGAAGGTGAACAGCGACAGGTAGGCGAAGAAGCGCGGCCTGTGCGGATCCTCGTGCATGTAGCCGATGGAGTAGAGGTGCACGAGGGTCGAGACCGAGGTCACGACCACCAGCATCACCGCGGTCAGCGTGTCGACCTTGAAGGCCCAATCGACGGTGAGGTCGCCGGCGGTGAACCACTGGGCGACGGGCACGGTCTCGGCGCGGCCGTCACTGGTGACGAGGAAGAACGCGCCCCAGGAGAGCAGCGCCGCGAAGGCGAGGCAGCCCGTCGTCACGAGCTCGCTCATCCGCGCGCCGATGAACCGGCCGAACAGGCCGGCGATCAGGGCGCCGATGAGCGGGAAGAAGACGATCGCGTGATACATGGGTCGGTCGTGCCTCGCAGCAGGCGGACGAAGGGGACGGGGCTCTCTTCAGGGAGGCGGCGTCAGCCCTTCATCATGCTCACGTCCTCGACGGCGATGGAGCCGCGGTTGCGGAAGAACACCACCAGGATCGCCAGACCGATCGCAGCCTCGGCCGCGGCGACCGTCAGCACGAACAGGGCGAAGACCTGTCCGGTGATGTCGTTGAGGTGGGTCGAGAAGGCGACGAGGTTGATGTTCACGGCGAGCAGGATCAGCTCGACCGACATCAGGATGACGATGACGTTCTTGCGGTTGATGAAGATGCCGAGCACGCCGAGCGTGAACAGGATCGCGGCAACCGTCAGGTAGTGGCTCAATCCGATCATCGGCCTCAGACCTCCACGCCCTGCCGCGAGGGCACCTTGATGGTATCGACCGCCATGCCCTGCGTGCGGGCGTTCTGCACGGCGATGTTCTGACGCTTGACGCCGGTGCGCTCACGCAGGGTCAGCACGATGGCGCCGATCATCGCCACCAGCAGGATCAGGCCGGCGATTTGGAAGGCGTAGACATAGTCCGTGTAGAGCACCCGGCCGAGCGCCTCGGTGTTGGTGGCGGTCTCGCCGTGGGCAGCACGTCCCAGCGGCGCCTGCACGAGGCCCGGATCGATGGTCCAGGTACCGACGACCAGCACGAGTTCGATCAGGAAGATCGCGCCGATCAGGCCGCCGATGGGCAGGTAGCGCTGGAAGCCCTGGCGGAGGGCGGCGAAGTCCACGTCGAGCATCATCACGACGAAGAGGAACAGCACCGCGACGGCGCCGACATAGACGACGACGAGGATCATCGCCAGGAACTCGGCGCCCATCAGCACGAACAGCCCGGCGGCGTTCACGAAGGCGAGGATCAGGAACAGCACCGAGGTGACGGGGTTCCTGGCAGCGATCACCATGAAGCCCGAGGCCACGGCGAAGCCCGCGAAGAGATAGAAGAAGGCGGCGGCTGCGGTCATGCGATTTTCAGCATCGGCCGCCCAAGCGAGCGGCTCCCTTCTGCCTCGGTGGACCCTCGGCCGCATTCGGCGGCCGGTCTAGCGCATCGACAGCGAGGCGCTAGGTTCCTGTTTCCGCATCGTCTTTTTCCGAAGGCCGGAAGCCGCCGTTCGGGACGATGCTCTATAGAACTGGGCTGTGCGACGCACAACCGATGCCGGCGGCCGAACTAGCGGTACGGCGCATCGACCGCGATGTTGCGGGCGATCTCGCGTTCCCAGCGATCGCCGTTCTCAAGCAGCTTCTGCTTGTCGTAGAGCAGCTCCTCGCGGGTCTCGACCGAGAACTCGAAATTCGGACCCTCGACGATGGCATCGACCGGGCAGGCCTCCTGGCACATGCCGCAATAGATGCACTTCACCATGTCGATGTCGTAGCGCGTCGTGCGCCGCGTGCCATCGTTGCGGCGGGGCCCCGCCTCGATGGTGATGGCCTGAGCCGGGCAGATCGCCTCGCAAAGCTTGCAGGCAATGCAGCGCTCCTCGCCGTTGGGGTAACGGCGCAGGGCGTGCTCACCGCGGAACCGCGGCCCGCGATGGCCCATCTCGAAGGGGTAGTTGATCGTAGCCTTCGGCTTGAAGAAGTATTTCATGGCGAGGAAGAACCCCGATACGAACTCCTTCAGGAGAAGGCTTCTGGCGACCTGATCGAGCTTCACGGCGCGATCTCCAATTCCGTTGGGTTCAGGCGCCCGGCGCGAGGCCGGTGAGCTTGAGGACGAAGGCGACGACGATGACCGAGATCAGCGAGAGCGGAAGGAAGACCTTCCAGCCGAGCCGCATGAGCTGGTCGTAGCGGTAGCGGGGCACCATGGCCTTCACCATGGCGATCATGAAGAACAGGAAGCTCGCTTTCAGCGCGAACCAGATCACGCCGGGCACCCAGGTGAAGGGCACGAACGGGATCGGCGAGAGCCAGCCGCCGAGGAAGAGGACCGTGCCGAGCGCGCACATGGTCATGATCGCCACGTACTCGCCGAGCATGAACAGCAGGTACGGCGTCGAGGAATACTCGACCATGTAGCCCGCCACGAGCTCCGACTCGGCCTCCGGCAGGTCGAAGGGCGGGCGGTTGGTCTCGGCCAGGGCCGAGACGAAGAACACGCCGAACATCGGGAACAGCCAGAGCCAATACCAGCCGAACAGGCCGAGCGCGGTGTCCTGCGCCATGACGATGCGCGAGAGGTTGAGCGAGCCGGCGCACAGCAGCACGCAGATGATGACGAAGCCGAGCGAGACCTCGTAGGAGATCATCTGCGCCGCCGAGCGAAGCGCGCCGAGGAAGGCGTATTTCGAGTTCG
This sequence comes from Methylorubrum extorquens, assembly GCF_024169925.1. Classification (NCBI taxonomy): domain Bacteria; kingdom Pseudomonadati; phylum Pseudomonadota; class Alphaproteobacteria; order Hyphomicrobiales; family Methylobacteriaceae; genus Methylorubrum; species Methylorubrum extorquens. Next base: position 4,946,635 of record NZ_JALJXF010000001.1, on the reverse strand, counting down.
AGGCCCAGCCGCCCATGATGACGCCGTAGACGCCGAGCGAGGAGATCGCGAAGATGTAGGTGATGCCGACATTGATGTCGGCGATCGCCCAGCCGTCGGCGAGCGGGATCACCGCCCAGGACGCCAGCGCCAGCATCGCGAAGACCAGCGGCGCCAGCAGGAAGATCGCCTTATTGGCGCCCGCCGGGATCACCGGCTCCTTCAGCACGAACTTCAGCAGGTCGGCGAAGGACTGGAACAGGCCCCAGGGCCCGACCACGTTCGGGCCGCGGCGCAACTGCACCGCCGCCCAGATCTTGCGGTCGGCCAGCAGCGCGTAGGCGATGAAGACGAGGAGCGCGGCGAGGAGCACGAAGCTCTTCAGCGCGATCAGCAGGACGGTGCCGAGCACTTCCCAGAAGGTCATCGGTTAGCGTCCCCTATTCGGCCGCTTCGAGGGCTCGGCCTCGGGCGAGGCCGGAACACTCGGCGAGCACCCGCGAGGCGCGGGCGATCGGGTTGGTGAGGTAGAAGTCGGCGACCGGCGAGGAGAAGGTGGCCTTCTCCGTCGCGGCCGGAACCGCGGCAAGCCGATCGAGCGTGGCCGCCGCGTCGGCGGTCTCGACCTGCCCGACCGCCGCGAGATGCGGATGGGCCGCGTACATCGCCTTGCGGAGCGCGACGAGCGAATCGTAGGGCAGGCGCTTGCCGAGCACGTCCGAGAGCGCGCGCAGGATCGCCCAATCCTCGCGGGCATCGCCCGGCGGGAAGCCGGCGCGGTTGGCCATCTGCACCCGGCCTTCGAGGTTGACGTAGGTCGCGCTCTTCTCGGTGTAGGCGGCGCCCGGCAGGATCACGTCGGCGCGGCTCGCGCCCGCATCGCCGTGGGTACCCTGGTAGATCACGAAGGCGCCCGGCCCGATGACGCGCTCGTCGGCGCAGAGGTTGAACACGACGTCGAGGGCACCCGGCTCGATCATCTGCGAGAAGGACAGCCCCCCCTCCCCCGGCACGAAGCCGAGATCGAGGGCCCCGACGCGGGCGGCCGCCGTATTGAGCACGCCGAAGCCGTTCCAGCCGTCGGTCACCGCACCGACATCCTTGGCCAGCGCCGCGGCGGCGGCGAGCGAACCGAGGCCGCCCTCGCCGACGATGACGAGCGGACGCTCGGCCTTCTTCAGAACGTCGAGGAAGCTGTGCTCGCCTTTGGCGATGGAGCCGAGCGTGTCGGTGCCGGCGCCGAGATAGGTGTAGGGGTAGGTCAGGTCCGGCTGCTCGTCGAGGATCAGCCCGATCGAGACCGGGGCCATGCGCCAGCGCTTGCGGATGCGCACGTTGAGCAGCGACGCCTCGGTGCGCGGGTTGGCGCCGACGATGAGGATCGCGTCCGCCTGCTCGATGCCGGGGATGGTCGCACCGAGCGTATAGGCGGCCCGGCCCCAGGCGGGATCGATCGCCTCGCCGGTCTGGCGGGCGTCGAGGTTGGTGACGCCGAGCGAGCCCATCAGCGCCTTGAGCGCGAAGATCTCCTCCGCGCCCGCGAGATCGCCGACGAGCGCGCCGACGCGTTTGGGATTGGCTCCCTTCACCTTGGCGGCGATCGCCGAGAACGCTTCCCCCCAGGAGGCGGGGCGCAGGCGGCCGTTCTCACGAAGGAACGGGCGGTCGAGGCGCTGGAGGCGCAGGCCATCGACCACGTGACGGGTCTTGTCGGAGATCCACTCCTCGTTGATCTCCTCGCTGATGCGCGGCTCGATCTGCATCACCTCGCGGCCGCGGGCGTCGATGCGGATCGCCGAGCCGACCGCATCCATCACGTCGACGGACTCGGTCTTGTGCAGCTCCCACGGGCGCACGTTGTAGCTCTGCGGCTTGTGCACCAGCGCGCCAACGGGGCAGAGATCGGCGACGTTGCCCTGAAGCTCCGAGCCCATCGCCTCTTCGAGGTAGCTCGTGATTTCCATGTCCTCGCCGCGGCCGATGGCGCCGAGATCCGGCACGCCGGCCACTTCCGCGAGGAAGCGGACGCATCGGGTGCAGTGGATGCAGCGGTTCATCGCCGTGCGCACCAGTGGGCCGATGTACTTTTCCTCGACCGCCCGCTTGTTCTCGCTGTAGCGGGTCGAGTCGACGCCGTAGGCCATCGCCTGGTCCTGCAGGTCGCAATGGCCGCCCTGGTCGCAGATCGGGCAATCAAGCGGGTGGTTGATGAGGAGGAACTCCATCACCCCCTCACGCGCCTTCTTCGTCGTGCCCGAGCGGGTGAGAACCTCCGGCGGCTCGCCGTTCGGTCCCGGCCGGCAATCCTTCACCGCGTAGGCGCACGACGCCACGGGTTTGGGCGCGCCCTTCAGCTCGACGAGGCACATGCGGCAATTGCCGGCGATCGACAGCCGCTCGTGAAAGCAGAAGCGCGGGATCTCCGCGCCCGCGATCTCGCAGGCCTGCAGCAAGGTGTAGTCGGCCGGAACATCGACCTCGGTGCCGTCGATGAGGATTTTGGTCATCGGGTCATCTCGAAGGTGAGCATCGGGGCGGCACTCACTCCGCCGCCATCGGCACCGCATCCATGTGCGGGTTGGCGCTGTACTGGTCGATCCGCTTCTCGATCTCGGGCCGGAAGTGCCGGATCAGGCCCTGGATCGGCCATGCCGCGGCATCGCCCAGCGCGCAGATCGTGTGGCCCTCGACCTGCTTGGTGACTTCCAGGAGCATGTCGATTTCGCGCTTCTGCGCGCGGCCGGCGGCCATGCGGGTGAGCACGCGCCACATCCAGCCGGTGCCCTCGCGGCAGGGCGTGCACTGGCCGCAGCTCTCGTGCTTGTAGAAGTACGAGATGCGGGCGATCGCGCCGACGATGTCAGTCGATTTGTCGAGCACGATCACCGCCGCGGTGCCCAGGCCCGAGCCGAGGTTGCGCAGGGTGTCGAAGTCCATCTTGGCGTCGATGATCTGCTCGGCCGGCACCAGCGGCACCGAGGAGCCGCCGGGGATCGAGCAGAGCAGGTTGTCCCAGCCGCCGCGCATGCCGCCGCAATGCTTGTCGATCAGCTCGCGGAAGGTGATGCCGAGCTCTTCCTCGACGTTGCAGGGCTTGTTGACGTGACCCGACACGCAGAACAGCTTGGTGCCGGTGTTGTTCTTGCCGCCCAGCCCCGCGAACCACGCGCCGCCGCGGCGCAGGATCGTGCCGGCCACCGCGATCGACTCGACGTTGTTGACGGTCGTGGGGCAGCCATAGAGACCCATATTGGCCGGGAATGGCGGCTTCAGCCGCGGCATCCCCTTCTTGCCTTCGAGGCTCTCGATGAGCGCCGTCTCCTCGCCGCAGATGTAAGCACCGGCGCCGTGGTGGACGTAGATGTCGAACGGGTAGTCGTGGACGTTCGAGGGACCGACGAGGCGCGCCTCGTAAGCCTCGTCCACCGCGCGCTGGAGCGCGAACTTCTCCGCTACGTACTCGCCGCGGATGTAGATGTAGCAGGCATGCGCGCCCATGGCGAAGGACGCCAGCATGCAGCCCTCGATCAGGAGATGCGGATCGTGCCGCATGATCTCCCGGTCCTTGCAGGTGCCCGGCTCCGATTCGTCGGCGTTGACGACGAGGTAGTGCGGGCGCCCGTCGGACTTCTTGGGCATGAACGACCATTTGAGGCCGGTCGGGAAGCCGGCGCCGCCGCGGCCGCGCAGGCCGGAGCCCTTCATCTCGTCGATGATCCAGTCCCGGCCCATGTCGAGCAGGAATTTGGTGCCGTCCCACGCGCCGCGCTTCTTCGCGGCGTCGAGCCCCGGCGAGTGCAGGCCGTAGAGATTGGTGAAGATGCGATCCTGATCGGCGAGCATGATCCGCTCCTCAGCCCCTGCTGCCGGCGAGGTCGGACGCCTGTCCGACCCAGTTCTCCCGGTCGATCCGGCCCGGGAAGGCGAGGTAAGCGCTCACCCAGGCGACCTCCGGCGGCGACCACGCGGCGACCTGATCGTAGTGCCAGATGCCGAGATCGTTGAGACGGCGCTGGTTGATCGGGCCGACGCCCTTGATCTTGGTCAGGTCGTCCGGACGGTCGTCGCGGGGGGCGTCGAGCCCTTTCGGCCGTGTGCCCGCAGCATCGGCGCGAGCCTCCGGGTTCTCGCCCTCGGGCACGTCGTCGCCAGCACCGACGGTTGCTGGATGCTGCGGCGGCTCCGTGCGCAGGATCTCGTCTTCCTCGACGGCCGGATCTTGGGCGGGCGGCGCCTTCGCGTCGCGCGCGTCGTCCCGATCCTCGGCCTTCACAGGCACTTCGCCGGCGCTCGCCCGCTCGGCGGGCGCATCGACGGCGTTCGTCTCGTTGGCGCGCCCGGAGGAGGGATGGGCAGGCTTGGTCTCGTTCTTGACGCGGGCTTCGGTCGAGGCGGCCTCGTCCTTCTTCACGCCTTCCTCGGCGGCGCCCTCGGTCTGCTCGAAGCGCTTGCGCCACGCGCCGACGCGGGAGCCGTCGAACAGGCTCTCGTCGGTCAGGGTGTTGACCGCATCCTTTGGCTCCGAGGAGACCCGGCCGATCTGCGAACCGACCTTCACGGGGCGGCCGGCGGCAAGATCGTCCATGAGCTTGTTGAGGCTCTCAGGGTTGAGGTCCTCGTAGTAGTCTTGATTGATCTGGACCATCGGCGCGTTGCAGCAGGCGCCAAGGCATTCCACTTCGAGCCAGGAGAAGTTGCCGTCCGCCGAGACGTGTCCGGCGGGGCCGAGGCGCTCGTGGAGCGCCGCCTTCAGTTCCTTTGCTCCGCAGCAATCGCAGGGCACGGTGCCGCAGAGCTGGATCCAGAACCGGCCGACCGGCTCCAGAGCGAACATCGTGTAGAAGGTCGCGACCTCCAGCACGCGGATATGCGGCATGCCGAGTTCGTCGGCGACCGCCTCGATCGCGGCTCGAGGCAGCCAGCCTCCATTCTGCTCCTGTGCCTTCCACAGCAGCGGGATGACGGCCGAGGCCTGCCGGCCCTCCGGATATTTCGCGATCTGGCCGCGAGCCCAGTCAGCGTTCTCGGACGTGAACGCGAAGTCCTGGGGCTGCTCGGCGGCGGGGGCTAGCCTGCGGTTGGCCATGACGTTCGACCCGTCTCCTCAGCGGTCCACTTCGCCGAACACGATGTCGAGCGTGCCGAGCACGCAGGACACGTCGGCGAGCAGGTGGCCGCGGCACATCCAATCCATCGCTTGAAGATGGGCGAAGCCCGGAGCGCGGATCTTGCAGCGGTAGGGTTTGTTGGTGCCGTCGGAGACGAGGTAGACGCCGAACTCGCCCTTGGGCGCTTCGACCGCGGCGTAGACCTCGCCCTCGGGCACGTGGAAGCCCTCGGTGTAGAGCTTGAAGTGGTGGATGAGCGCTTCCATCGAGCGCTTCATCTCCCGGCGCGGCGGCGGCGCGAACTTGCCGTCGATCGAGGCGATCGGGCCTTGGCCGGCGGGCTCGCGCAGCTTGGCCACGCATTGCCGCATGATCTTCACGGATTCCCGCATCTCTTCCATGCGGATCACCTGACGGTCGTAGGTGTCGCCGTTCTTCCCCACGGGGATGTCGAACTCCATCTCCTCGTAGAGTTCGTAGGGCTGCGACTTGCGCAGATCCCACGGGATGCCCGAGCCGCGCACCATCACGCCGGAGAAGCCCCAGGCCATGGCCTCGTCCACCGAGACGATCCCGATGTCGACGTTGCGCTGCTTGAAGATGCGGTTGGCCATGACGAGGTTGTCGAGGTCGTCGACCACCTTCAGGAACGGATCGCAGAACGCGTCGATGTCGTCGATCAGCGCGGGCGGCAGGTCCTGGTGGACGCCGCCGGGGCGGAAATAGTTGGCGTGGAGCCGAGCGCCCGATGCGCGCTCGTAGAAGATCATCAGCTTCTCGCGCTCCTCGAAGCCCCACAGGGGCGGCGTCAGCGCGCCGACGTCCATCGCCTGCGTGGTGACGTTGAGGAGGTGGGAGAGCAGCCGCCCGATCTCGCAGAACAGGGTGCGGATGAGCTGGGCCCGGCGCGGCACCTCGATGCCCGCGAGGCGCTCGATCGCGAGGCAGAAGGCATGCTCCTGATTCATCGGCGCGACGTAGTCGAGCCGGTCGAAATAGGGCGTCGCCTGGAGGTAGGTCTTGTGCTCGATCAGCTTCTCGGTACCCCGATGCAGGAGTCCGATATGCGGATCGACGCGCTCGACCACCTCGCCGTCGAGTTCGAGCACGAGGCGCAGCACGCCGTGCGCCGCCGGGTGTTGCGGCCCGAAATTGATCGAGAAGTTGCGGATATTGTGTTCGGTCATCGCCGCAGCCCTCAGCTCGACGTCTTCTCGTCGCCCGGCAGCACGTAGTCCGTGCCCTCCCATGGCGACAGGAAGTCGAAGTTGCGGAACTCCTGGGTGAGCTTGACCGGCTCGTAGACCACCCGCGCCTCGTCCTGATCGTAGCGAACCTCGACGAAGCCGGTCAGCGGGAAGTCCTTGCGCAGCGGATGACCCTCGAACCCGTAATCGGTGAGCAGCCGGCGCAGGTCGGGATGGCCCGAGAACAGGATCCCGTAGAGGTCGTAGGTCTCGCGCTCGTACCAGTTGGCCGCCGGGAAGACGGGGATCGCCGAGGGCACCGGCGTCGCGGCATCCGTCTGCACCTTCACCCGCACGCGCGTGTTATGGCGCAGGGACAGCAGGTGGTAGACGACGTCGAAGCGGCGCGCGCGCTGGGGGTAATCGACGCCGCAGATGTCGATGAAACAGCGGAAGGCGCACGCCGGATCGTCGCGCAGGTAGGTCAGCGCGTAGACGATGTCGCTGCCCTGGACGACGAGCGTCAGCTCGCCATGGGCGATGGCCCATTCGGTGACTGCCGGACCGAGCGCCCCGGCGATCCGCTCGCCCATGGTCCGCAGGGCGTCCTCGCCCTGAGCGGCCGCGACGGTCCGGCGAAGCGTGATGCCGTTGGTGGTGATGGCCTCCATCGCGCCCTCCCTCACCGCTCGATCGTGCCGATGCGGCGGATCTTCCGCTGCAGCAGCAGGACGCCGTAGAGCAGGGCTTCGGCGCTCGGCGGGCAGCCCGGCACGTAGATATCCACCGGCACCACCCGGTCGCAGCCGCGCACCACCGAATAGGAGTAGTGGTAGTAGCCGCCGCCATTGGCGCAGGAGCCCATGGAGATGACGTAGCGCGGCTCCGGCATCTGGTCGTAGACCTTGCGCAGGGCCGGGGCCATCTTGTTGGTCAGCGTGCCGGCGACGATCATCACGTCGGACTGCCGCGGAGAGCCGCGCGGCGCGAAGCCGAAGCGCTCGCAATCGTAGCGCGGCATCGACATCTGCATCATCTCGACCGCGCAGCAGGCGAGACCGAAGGTCATCCACATCAGCGAGCCGGTACGAGCCCAGTTGATGAGTTCGTCGGCGCTGGTGACGAGGAAGCCGCGGTCGGCCAACTCGTCGTTGATCGACAGGAAGGTCGGATCGTTCGCGCCGATCGGACGGCCGGTTGCGGGATCGATGATCCCTTTGGGCGCCGGCGCGATGTCGGGCGCGCGGGAGAAGGTCGGAGTCAGGGCCATCTCTGCCTCTGAGCGAGAGCGGGAGGGAAACGACGTGGGCGAACCCTTGCCGCTAGTCCCATTCGAGGGCGCCCTTGCGCCACTCGTAAACGAAGCCGACGGTGAGGACGCCGAGGAAGATCATCATCGACCAGAAGCCGAACCAGCCGAGTTCCCCGAAGGTGATCGCCCAGGGAAACAGGAAGGCGACTTCGAGGTCGAAGATGATGAACAGGATCGCCACGAGGTAGAAGCGCACGTCGAACTTCATGCGCGCGTCATCGAAGGCGTTGAAACCACACTCGTAGGCCGAAAGCTTCTCCGGATCGGGGCTCGAATAGGCCACGATGAAGGGAGCAATCAGCAGCGCCGCCGCGATGAACAGCGACACGCCAAGGAAGATGATGAGCGGCAGGTAATCCGCCAATAGGCCGGTCATGCCGCACCTCTCATGTGGTTGCGCGTGAGGATCATGAACGACGGCCCTCGCGACGGCTTTACGGCCCGTGGAATCCCTCGGATGGAATTCCTCCAATGCCAGACTGAGCGCGGGCGAGGCTTAGACGAGCCCCCCCGGCGAAACAAGGGCATTGCGCGTCGCACAATCACCTCATTGGCTGACAGATGGGCACTTTCGTGCACCCGCCCACGGGGCGGATCGGCGCAGTCCTATCGGAACCGGCGGGGGAAGATTTTCATCCATGCCGTGGGGATGGGGCCGCACCGCTGTGAGCGCGGGCGTGCGCCGTTCTGACATCACGAGATGCATCGTCTGGAGGGAGAGAGAGCCCGCGAACCCATCCGGACCGGACGCGACAGCACCTCGATACCCCGCAAGGGCCAAGTGGTGCGCGCCGAGCCGCGCATGCAGAGCGATCAGAGGCGGCGCCGTCCGAGGGGTCGCAGCCGGCCGCCATCGAGGCCTGTTTCGCTTACCGTCGCCGGACCGTCGCATTTCGCGAATCCGCTGCTTGACAGCCCGAGGCGCCCCACCTAAACCCCGCCTCGTCGCCGACACGAGCCCAGCCGGCCGGCGACACAGAACGCGGGCGTAGCTCAGTTGGTTAGAGTGCCGGCCTGTCACGCCGGAGGTCGCGGGTTCGAGCCCCGTCGCCCGCGCCATGTTCCCGATGTCGATTTGACCGGGACACCAAAAATTCCTTCCGCATATATACAATCGATCAGATCGCTGCCTGAGGCACGCTGATGCCGCGCGCTTGGCTCGGCGTGACCGACGCGCCACAAGCCGCGCAATGTGGCGCGTCGGAATGACGGGCGCCCCGGTTTCGCCGCAACGGGCAGGGAAGTGGGCGCATCCGACTCACGCTGCAGCCCTCACCCTCTCCGATGCCGAACCTGCGCCTGTCCGCCGCCGCGACTCTCGTCACCCTGACGTTCGTGAGCCTGACACTTGCCGGATGCGGAGGATCACCCGTTCTCGATGCGGGCGTGCCGGCCGTGCCGATCATTCTCGACGAGCAGGCCGCCGCCGCTGCGATCTCCCGCTACAGGGCGCAGCACGGGCTGAGTTCCGTCGTCATCGATTCCCGCCTGATCACCGCGGCTTCGTTCCAGGCACAAGCCAATGCGCGGGCCGGGCGGCTCAGCCACGAGATCGCCGGAAGCTTCGACAGCCGCATGGCAGGCGTCGGCTTCGGCAAGCGCTACGCCTCTGAGAACCTGAGCGCCGGCTCCGAGACCTTCGATCAGGTGCTCGCCCGCTGGAAGGCCTCGCCGGAGCATAACCGCAACATGCTGATGCCGCAGCTCCGCCGCGTCGGCATCGCCCGGTTCGACGCTCCGGCGACGCGCTACAAGCGCTTCTGGGCGCTGGTGATGGCCGGCGATTGAGGCGAAGCGGCCCGAGCCCCACGCGGCCGGGCCGCCCGTCACCGCTACTGAACCTGCGCGAAGAGCGGATCCAGGCGCTTCTGCGTCAGCTTGTTGTGCTGGACGCTCTTGGCGGCCTCCAGGTTGTCGCGCTTGTCGCCGACCACCACGAGGGCGACCATACCCATCATGTAATGCGGCGCGCATTTGAAGCCGTAGACGCCTTCCTTGTCGAACTTGACCACGGCCTCCTGACCGACGGTCGTCTTGACGGTTTCGGCGCCATCGGGCGCCATGCCTTTGATCGTCTCGACGTTGTGCCCCTTGTCGGTTGGCAGGAACTTGATGCTGTCCCCGGGCTTCAGCCGGATGAGCGCGGGATCGAACACCATCATCCCGCCCGGCCCGCTGTTGAGCATCTTGACCGGCACCTCGTCGGCCGCTGCCGGCAGGGCGACGGCGAGCGTGGCCGCAGCGATCAGCACTCTAAAGATCATCATTCGTTTCCTCGGAATAATTCTTAAGATTGTCGATGAATTCATCGACAATCACGAGATACCGAGTCTTTGACTAAGCATCAAATCATTCATTACTTGCGAAATTGAATTATTATATTTTCAAGTACGCTTCACGCAAAGCATCGCGAGGCCGGACGAGCCGGGCCTTTCAAACCTGCGCGGCTGCGTGTAAACGCGGGGCTTGACGATCATCCCAGCGCCTGCGCCCCCTTGGCGCCGCCTTCGAAACGGCGGTGCGCGAGGGCGAGCGCGCGCGAACTCGATTCAAGGCGCTCAATGCCGAAACGCACCGACATCTCCTCCATTCTCATCATCGGTGCGGGTCCCATCATCATCGGGCAGGCCTGCGAGTTCGATTATTCCGGCACCCAGGCCTGCAAGGCCCTGCGGGAAGAGGGCTACCGGATCGTTCTGGTGAACTCGAACCCGGCGACGATCATGACCGACCCGGACATGGCCGACGCGACCTATGTCGAGCCGATCACCCCGGAGATCGTCGCCAAGATCATCGAGAAGGAGCGGCCCGACGCGCTGCTGCCGACCATGGGCGGCCAGACCGCGCTGAACTGCGCGCTGTCGCTGAAGCGCATGGGCGTGCTGGAAAAGTTCGGCGTGCAGATGATCGGTGCGACCGCCGAGGCCATCGACAAGGCGGAGGACCGCAACCTCTTCCGCGACGCGATGACCAAGATCGGCCTGGAGACCCCGAAATCGGAACTCGCCAACGCCTCGGCCGCCAAGAAGGCCGACCGCGACCGCTATCTCGCCGAGAAGGCGCGCATCGAGGCGGCGCAGTCGGATCCGGCCGTCCGCGCGGCGGCGCTCGCCGAGTTCGATCGGCAATGGAGCGGGGCTGAGGGCGACCGGCGGCGGCGCTACATCGAGCACGCGCTCGGCCAGGCGCTGATCGCGCTCGCCGAAGTCGGCCTGCCGGCGATCATCCGCCCCTCCTTCACCATGGGCGGCACCGGCGGCGGCATCGCCTACAACCGCGAGGAGTTCCTCGAGATCGTCGAGCGCGGCATCGACGCCTCGCCGACCAACGAGGTGCTGATCGAGGAGAGCGTGCTCGGCTGGAAGGAGTACGAGATGGAGGTCGTCCGCGATAAGGCGGACAACTGCATCATCGTCTGCTCGATCGAGAACGTCGATCCGATGGGCGTGCATACCGGCGACTCGATCACCGTCGCCCCGGCGCTGACGCTCACCGACAAAGAATATCAGGTGATGCGCGACGCCTCGCTGGCGGTGCTCCGCGAGATCGGCGTCGAGACCGGCGGCTCGAACGTGCAGTTCGCGATCGACCCGAAGACGGGCCGGATGATCGTGATCGAGATGAACCCGCGCGTGTCGCGCTCCTCGGCGCTGGCCTCGAAGGCGACCGGCTTCCCCATCGCCAAGGTCGCGGCCAAGCTCGCCGTTGGCTACACGCTCGACGAGATCGCCAACGACATCACCGGCGGCGCGACCCCGGCCTCGTTCGAGCCGACGATCGACTACGTCGTCACCAAGATCCCGCGCTTCGCCTTCGAAAAGTTCCCCGGCGCCGAGCCGACGCTGACCACCGCGATGAAGTCGGTGGGCGAGGCCATGGCGATCGGCCGCTGCTTCGCGGAATCCCTTCAGAAGGCCCTGCGCTCGCTCGAGACGGGGCTGACCGGCCTCGACGAGATCGAGATCGAGGGTCTCGGCAAGGGCGACGACCACAACGCGATCAAGGCCGCGCTCGGCACGCCGACGCCGGATCGCCTCCTCAAGGTCGCGCAGGCGATGCGCCTCGGGATCAGCCACGAGGAGATCTACGCCTCCTGCGCGATCGATCCGTGGTTCCTCGAGCAGCTTCAGGCCATCGTCGATCTGGAGAACCGGGTGAAGGCGCATGGCCTGCCGGGGACGCCGGGCGCCTTCCGCCAACTCAAGGCCGCCGGCTTCTCCGACGCGCGGCTGGCCGTGTTGACCGACGCCGACGAGGACGCCGTGCGCGCCGCCCGCCGGGCTCTCGGCGTGCGGCCGGTCTTCAAGCGGATCGACACCTGCGCCGCCGAGTTCAAGGCGCCGACCGCCTACATGTACTCGACCTACGTCGCCCCCTTCGCCGGCCAGACCGCGGACGAGGCGTACCCGTCGGACAAGAAGAAGGTCATCATCCTCGGCGGTGGCCCGAACCGGATCGGCCAGGGCATCGAGTTCGATTATTGCTGCTGCCACGCCTGCTTCGCGCTGACGGAGGCCGGCTACGAGACCATTATGGTCAACTGCAACCCGGAGACGGTCTCGACCGACTACGACACCTCCGACCGGCTCTACTTCGAGCCGCTGACGGCGGAGGACGTACTCGAGATCATCGAGACCGAGCGGCAGGCGGGCCAGCTTCACGGCGTGATCGTGCAGTTCGGCGGCCAGACCCCGCTCAAGCTCGCCCGCGCCCTGGAGGCTGCCGGCGTGCCGATCCTCGGCACCTCGCCGGACGCGATCGACCTCGCCGAGGACCGCGACCAGTTCAAGCGGCTCCTCGACAAGCTCGGCCTCAAGCAGCCCAAGAACGGCATCGCCTACTCGGTCGAGCAGAGCCGGCTGGTCGCGGCCGAACTCGGCCTGCCCTTCGTCGTGCGCCCGAGCTACGTGCTCGGCGGGCGGGCCATGGCGATCATCCGCGACGAGACCCAGTTCGCCGAGTACCTGCTCGGCACGCTGCCGAGCCTGATCCCCTCCGACATCAAGGCGCGCTACCCCAACGACAAGACGGGGCAGATCAACACGGTGCTGGGCAAGAACCCGCTCCTGTTCGACCGCTACCTTTCGGACGCGACCGAGGTCGATGTCGATGCGGTCTGCGACGGTGAGAGCGTGTTCATCGCCGGCATCATGGAGCACATCGAGGAGGCGGGTATTCACTCAGGCGATTCCGCCTGCTCGCTGCCGCCGCGCACGCTCTCGCCCGAGATCATCACCGAGCTGGAGCGCCAGACCAAGGCGATGGCGCTGGCCCTCAAGGTCGGCGGCCTGATGAACGTGCAGTACGCGATCAAGGACGGCGCGATCTACGTGCTGGAAGTAAACCCGCGCGCCTCGCGCACGGTGCCTTTCGTCGCCAAGGTGATCGGCGAGCCGATCGCAAAGATCGCCGCGCGGGTCATGGCCGGCGAGCGCCTCGACAGCTTTGGTCTCAGACGTAAGCAACTCGACCACATCGCGGTGAAGGAGGCGGTGTTCCCCTTTGCCCGCTTCCCCGGCGTCGACGTGCTGCTCGGGCCGGAGATGCGCTCGACCGGCGAAGTGATCGGGCTCGATGCCGGGTTCGGCGTGGCTTTCGCCAAGAGCCAGCTCGGTTCGGGCACGGCGGTGCCGCGCACCGGCACGGTGTTCGTCTCCGTGCGTGACGATGACAAGCCCCGCGTGCTGCCGGCGATCCGACAGCTCTCCAGCCTCGGCTTCACCATCCTCGCGACCGGCGGCACGCAGCGCTACCTCGCGGACGAGGGCATCCCGACCCAGCGCATCAACAAGGTGCTCGAGGGCCGTCCCCACATCGTCGATTCGATTAAGAACGGCGACATCGCGCTGGTCATCAACACCACCGAGGGGGCCGGCGCGCTCTCCGACTCACGCTCGCTCCGGCGGGCGGCCCTCTTGCATAAAGTGCCGTACTACACCACTCTCGCCGGCGCGATGGCGGCGGCCGAGGGGATCAAGGCCTACCTCGAAGGCGATCTTCAGGTCCGCGCCTTGCAGGAATACTTCGCGGCCTAAATAGACGTTCGTGTGCCGGGCGGCCCGCCGAGCGGAAGCGGGCGGCCCGAGAGCACACAATCGAGAGCCGTTATCCCGGCCCGGAAGGAGCGTTTCGCTCCGGCCGGGCCTCTTCATTGTGGCGCGAGACCATGAGCATCGACAAGCTTCCCATCACGGCACGCGGCTACGCAGCCCTCGAGGAGGAGCTGAAGCGTCGCCAGCAGGTGGAGCGGCAGCGCATCATCCAGGCAATCTCCGAGGCGCGCGCGCTGGGCGATTTGTCCGAGAATGCCGAGTACCATGCCGCCAAGGAGGCCCAGTCCCACAACGAGGGCAGGGTGCTCGAACTGGAAAGCATGATCGCGCGGGCCGAGATCATCGATACCTCGAAGCTGTCCGGCTCCAAGATCAAGTTCGGCGCCCGCGTGAAGCTGTTGGACGAGGACACCGAGGAGGAGAAGACCTACCAGCTCGTCGGCGAGCCGGAGGCGGATGTGCGCGAGGGCCGCGTCTCGATCTCCTCGCCCATCGCCCGCGCCCTGATCGGCAAGGCCGTCGGCGACACGGTGGAAGTCACGACGCCCGGTGGCGGCAAGTCCTATGAGGTCGTCGCCGTCGAGTGGGGAGCCTGATCCCCGTGCGCGTCCCCGGCCTCGCGGCCGTGCTCGGCCTCCTGGCCGGGGTTTTGGCCGCGCTCGCGCTCAGCGTCCCGGCCGGGGCGCAGGATTTCGACCAGGCCTTCGACCGGGTCGGCGGGATCACCGTCGATGTGCGCCCCCTGCAGGTCTACGCCCGCGGCCCGCAGACGGAGGTTCTGCGCGCCGATCTGACCGAGGCGATGCGGCGCAGCTTCCGAGACCGCATCGTCCGCGGCGCGCCGACGCTGGTGGTGCGCGTGAGCGGCCTCTCGCTCGCCGCCTATGGCGGTTCGCAAGGCGGTGACCGCAGCAGCTTCGGCGGCAGCGGCACGACGGATTACCTCGACGGCGAGGCGCTGCTGGTCGGCCGTGGGGGCGAGATCCTCGCGCGCCATCCCCAGCTCTCGGCCCTGCCCGCGAGTTCCGGCGGGGCGTGGTACGATCCGGCCTCCGAGCGGCGGCGGGTCGCGGCCCTGGCCGAGCACTACGCGCAGTGGCTGCGGCGCAGGCTCCCGTCCCAGTAAGGCCGGGTTTGGTGGGATCGAAGGTTTGCGTCGCGTGAACGAACAGGGGCTGGTGCAAGGGCTGGTGAAGATGGACGGTAGCGTCCCGCCGCAACTCGCGCGGGCCCGCGCCTGGATCCTCACCGATGGCAAGGCCGGCGACGAGAACCAGTGCATCGGCATCGCCGAGGCGCTCGGCGTCCCCTACGAGACGCGGCGGATTCCGGACGGACGGCCGCTGACCTGGATGGCCCCATGGGGGCCGATCGACCCGCGGGACGCACCGGGCCGGGCCGGCGGCCTGCTGCAAGGCCCGCTCCCCGATCTCCTGATCGCGTCGGGGCGGCGCGCCGTGCCCTATCTGCGCGCCGTGCGCCGCGCCTCGGGCGAGACAACCTTCACGGCCTTCCTCAAGGATCCGCGCACCGGCCACGACACCGCGGATTTCATCTGGGTTCCCGACTACGACGACCTGCGCGGTCCCAACGTCTTCACCACGCTCACTGCGCCGCATCCCGTCTCCCGCGCCCGGCTCGACACCGCCCGCACGACGCCTGATCCGCGTCTCGCGCGCCTGCCCTGGCCGCGCATCGCCGTGCTGATCGGCGGGGACAGCCGGCATCTGCGCTACCGCAAAGCCGACATGCAACGGCTCGTGCGCGATCTCACCAAGCTGGCCGATGGCGGCTGCTCGCTAATGCTGACGGTGTCCCGGCGCACGCCGCCGAACCTGCGCATCGCCCTCGAAAACTTGGTGAAGGACAAGGGCGGTTTCTTCTGGGACGGCAGCGGCGAGAACCCTTACGTCGGCATGCTGGCGATCGCCGACCACATCGTCGTCACCTCCGACTCAGCCAACATGGTGGGCGAGGCCGCGAGCACCGGCGTGCCCCTCCTGCTGTTCGATCTGCCGCGTACCTATATCCGGCATCGGCGGATGTTCGCGGGCCTCGCTATGGCCGGTGCGCTGAAGCCGTTCATCGGCCGCCTGGAGGCGCTGCGCTACGCTCCCATCGACGCGACGCCGGAGATCGCCGCGGCCCTGGCGGAGGCTTATGGGCGGCACCGTGCGCGCTTGGCGGGGGACACGGCGACGGTGCCGCGCCCGGCCGAACGGACGTCGGACCCGCGCGGACCGTTCTGAGCCGGCATCGGGACAGAACGGGCCGTTTGCCCGCGTCGCCCGCTTTGGGAAGAAATTTTTGCCTTCCTCGTGTCAGACTGCGCGCGAGGCTACACAAACAACGGACGGCCGGCGCCCAAGGATCGGGACGCCCGCCGACAGGAGACGGCACAGATGGCCCATACCCATGCGAGGCTCGTCATCATCGGCTCGGGACCGGCCGGCTACACCGCCGCGATCTACGCTGCCCGCGCCATGGTCGAGCCCCTGCTGATCTCGGGCTTCCAGCCGGGCGGCCAACTGATGATCACGACCGATGTCGAAAATTATCCGGGCTTCGCCGACGCGATCCAGGGCCCCTGGCTGATGGAGCAGATGCGGCTCCAGGCCGAGCATGTCGGCACGAAGATTGTCTCGGAATACATCACGAGCGTCGATCTCAACGTGCGCCCGTTCCGGCTGGAGGCTGATTCCGGCGAGACCTACACCTGCGACGCGCTCATCATCGCCACCGGTGCCCAGGCGAAGTGGCTCGGCCTGCCCTCGGAGGCGAAGTTCCAGGGCTTCGGCGTCTCGGCCTGCGCCACCTGCGACGGCTTCTTCTTCCGCGGCAAGGACGTGACCGTGGTCGGCGGCGGCAACACCGCGGTCGAGGAGGCGCTGTATCTGGCCAACCTCGCCAAGTCGGTCACCGTGATCCACCGCCGCGGCGAGTTCCGGGCCGAGCGCATCCTGCAGGAGCGCCTGTTCAAGCACGCCAACGTCACGGTGAAGTGGCACCACGCGGTGGAGGAAATCTGCGGCTCCGACACGCCACCCTCCGTCACGCATCTGCGCCTGAAGGATCTGCGCTCCGGAGCGATCGTCGAGCAGCCCACCGACGGCCTGTTCGTGGCGATCGGCCACCAGCCGGCCACGGGGATCTTCGAGGGCCAACTGCCGATGCGGCACGGCGGCTACATCACCGTGACGCCGGGCACCACCGAGACCGAGATCCCGGGCGTGTTCGCGGCCGGCGACGTCACCGACGACGTCTACCGTCAGGCGATCACCGCGGCCGGCATGGGCTGCATGGCCGCGCTGGAGGCGGAAAAGTTCCTGGCCAATCTCGACGTCGGCGAGAGCCCGGCCAAGGCGGCGGCCGAGTAGGCGGCCGGCTTTCGGGCGTTTTGCGGACGTTTTAAGTACTGTTCAAAAGAACGCCCGCTTCGCCATCGTGTCGGACATCGAGACCGACCGGGAACAGACGCAGTCAAAGCATTCAAGACGTTGTCTGATACGCATTTCCCTGTTGATGGCGGAAATGACGCAACCAAATTGTAAGGTTGTCGTCCTAACCTGAAAGCTGCGGGAGCCGGAAGGTTTCACGAAAGAAGCCTTTCGCCGGGTACGGCAGGGCAACAGACTGGCGTCGTGCAACGCCCGAAGGTCGCGGCCGCCCGTAGGGGCGGACTGCGACGGGCCGACCTCGACGGGCGGGAGTGACGGCCTTGGATTGGGACAAGATCCGGATTTTCCTCAACGTCGCGGAGGCCGGCAGCTTCACGCGGGCGGGCGACGACATCGGCCTCAGCCAATCGGCGGTGAGCCGGCAAATCAGCGCCCTCGAGCGGGAGTTGAAGGCGCCGCTGTTCCACCGGCATGCCCGGGGCCTGATCCTGACCGAGCAGGGCGATCTGCTGTTTCGCGCCGCGCGCGACATGAAGCTGAGGCTGGAGAACACCCGCGCCCGCCTCGTCGAGACCAGCGAGCGCCCCTCCGGTGACCTGCGCGTGACGACGACGGTGGGCCTGGGCACCTCCTGGCTGTCACAGCGCGTCTCGGAATTCCTCGACCTCTATCCGGATGTGCGGATCGAGCTGGTTCTCACCAACGAGGAGTTGGACCTCGCCATGCGCGAGGCCGACATCGCGATCCGCATGCGCCGCCCGGCCCAGCCCGACCTGATCCAGCGGCGGCTTTTCACGGTGCACTATCACGCTTTCGCGAGCCCCGATTACGTCAAGCGCTTCGGCGAGCCCAAGACCATCAGCGACCTCGATGAGCACCGCCTCGTCTCGTTCGGCGGCAACGAGCCGTCCTATCTGCTCGCGACCCACTATCTCGCCAGCATCGGCCGCGAGGGGGACGAGCGCCGTCCGGTCCACTTCACGGTCAACAACATCACCGCCCTCCACAAGGCGATGGAGGCGGGCGTCGGCGTCGGCATCCTGCCGGACTACGCCGTCGACGGGAACGAGAGCCTCGTCCAGGTGCTGCGCGAGAGCGAAATGCCGACGATGGAGAGCTATCTCGTCTATGCCGAGGAGATGCGCTCGGTCGCCCGCGTCCAGGCCTTTCGCGATTTCCTCGTGAACAAGGCACAACGCTGGACTTATTGAAAGCTTGGCCGGACAACCGGCCGGCAACCGCCCTTGTCGCGCACCGACGCACTCGTCTAAGACCGCCCCTCCTGCCGGGCGGTTCGCGAAGCCTCCGGCCGACGCAGCCGGACGGCATGATCGCGATTCACTGCCTCAACGGGCCGAACCTCAATCTCCTGGGCCAGCGCGAGCCGGGCATCTACGGCGCCGCCACGCTTGCCGACATCGAGCAAAACCTGCGGGAGCAGGCGGCTCGCCTCGATATCGCCCTGACCTTCCGTCAGACGAATCACGAGGGCGAACTCGTGACGTTCGTGCAGGAGGCCGGTGCCGCCGGGGCCGGGGTGCTCATCAACGCCGCCGCCTACACGCACACCTCGATCGCGCTCCGTGACGCGATCAAGGGGTCGGGGGTGACGGCGGTGGAGATCCACCTCTCCAACGTCCATGCCCGCGAGGACTTCCGCCACGTCTCGCGGATCGCACCGGTCTGCGCCGGTTTGATTTCGGGCTTCGGTGCCCACAGTTACGTCCTGGGGCTCGACGCCCTCGCCCATCTCCTGCGCGGACGCACCCCGTCCGCCTCCTGACCTCAGAACTACGAGCCGATGGCCAAGAACGAACCCTTCGATCCCGAACTGGTGCGCGAACTCGCCCGGATGGTCGCCGAGACCGATCTGACCGAGATCGAGGTCGAGAAGGGCGATCTGCGCATCCGCGTCGCCCGCAAGATCGAGACGGTCTCGGTTCAGGTCGCGCCCGCCGCCCCGGCCGCTGCGGCGGCACCGGTCGCGGCGCCGCCTGCTGCCCTGGCGCCGGCCCCCGCCAAATCCGGCGCGGGCCATCCCGGCGCCGTGCCGTCGCCCATGGTCGGCACCGCCTACCTGCGCCCCTCGCCGGACGCCAAGCCGTTCATCGAGATCGGCACGAAGGTCCAGGCCGGCGACAAGCTTCTGCTGGTCGAGGCCATGAAGACCTTCAACGAAATCGTCGCGCCCCGCGCCGGTACGGTGACCGCGATCTTCATCGAGGATGGGATGCCGGTCGAGTACGGCGAAGCCCTCCTCGTTCTCGAGTAGCCTCCCCGCGATGTTCGACAAGATCCTGATCGCCAACCGCGGCGAGATCGCACTCCGCATCCTGCGGGCGGCGAAGGAGCTCGGTATCGCCACCGTCGCGGTCCACTCGACGGCGGATGCCGACGCCATGCATGTGCGGCTGGCCGACGAGAGCGTCTGTATCGGCCCGCCGGCCGCCCGCGACAGCTACCTCAACATCCCCTCGATCATCGCCGCCTGCGAGATCACCGGGGCGGACGCCGTGCATCCCGGCTACGGCTTCCTGTCGGAGAACGCCCGGTTCGCCGAGGTTCTGGCGCATCACAACATCGGCTTCATCGGCCCCAAGGCCGAGCATATCCGCATCATGGGCGACAAGATCGAGGCCAAGCGCACCGCCAAGCGCCTCGGCATTCCCTGCGTTCCGGGCTCGGAGGGCGGCGTCACCGATCCGGACGAGGCCAAGCGCGTGGCCGCCGAGATCGGCTATCCCGTGCTGGTGAAGGCGGCCTCCGGCGGCGGCGGACGTGGCATGAAGGTCGCCCGCTCGGAGAGCGAGCTGGAGCAGGCCCTCGATATGGCCCGCACCGAGGCCAAGGCCGCCTTCGGCGACGATGCGGTCTACCTCGAAAAGTACCTGACCAAGCCCCGCCACATCGAGGTGCAGATCCTCGGCGACGGCAAGGGCCACGCCGTGCACCTGGCCGAGCGCGACTGCTCGCTCCAGCGCCGTCACCAGAAGGTCTGGGAGGAAGGCGGTTCGCCGGCCCTCAACGAGGCGATGCGCGCCGAGATCGGCGGCATCTGCGCCAACGCCATGCGCGAACTCGGCTATCTCGGCGCCGGCACCATCGAGTTCCTCTACGAGGACGGGCGGTTCTACTTCATCGAGATGAACACCCGGATTCAGGTGGAGCACCCCGTCACAGAGATGATCACCGGGATCGATCTCGTGAACGAGCAGATCCGGGTCGCCGCCGGCGGCGGCTTGTCGGTGGTTCAGGAGGACATCAAGGTCGAGGGCCACGCCATCGAGTGCCGGATCAACGCCGAGCACCCTTCGACCTTCCGGCCCTCGCCGGGGCTGATCACCTACTTCCACCCGCCGGGCGGTCTCGGCGTCCGGGTCGATTCGGCCGCCTTCCAGGGCTACCGGATTCCCTCAAACTACGACTCGCTGATCGGCAAGCTGATCGTGCACGGGCGCACCCGCAACGAGTGCCTGATGCGCCTGCGCCGGGCGCTGGACGAGTTCGTGGTCGACGGCATCGACACCACGCTGCCGCTGTTCCGCACGCTGGTGCGCAATGCCGACGTGCAGAACGGCCTCTACGACATCCACTGGCTCGAAGGCTTCCTGGCCCGCGAGGAATTATCCGAGACCGACCAGAGACGCTGAACGGCGGCGACACGTTCCTCGTCGATCGACTGCCGGTCCCGTTGCGGGCCGGCTGTTTCTGACCATCGACCGTCATTCCGGGGCCGCGCAACGGAACCTGGGATCCATCCGTGATGCGTCGCCGAAGCTGGGCGTAGAGCTCAATCGTGGATTCCGGGTGCGCCTTCGGCGCCCCGGAATGACAGCGGAGAATGCTTTTCGAGACGGTCAGGGACCGCGCTCCGATGCCCGTCCGCGACGTGATGGGTCTGGCGTTCCGCCTCCGCCGGAGCGACAACGCTTCGATGCACGACAGGCCGCCCGTGGACATCACGCCCGACATCCTGCTCAAGGCCTATGCCGCCGGGATCTTCCCGATGGCCGAGGATGCGGACGATCCGACGATCTACTGGGTCGAGCCCCGCGCCCGCGGGGTGCTGCCCCTCGACCGCTTCCACGTGCCCAAGCGCCTCGCCCGCACCGTGCGCTCCGACGGGTTCGAGGTCGTCAGCGACCGGGATTTCGATGCGGTGATCGACGGCTGCGCTGCCCCGCGCCGGGATACGGCCCGCACTTGGATCAACGCCCGTATCCGCGACCTCTACGGCGCGCTGTTCGATCTCGGCCATTGCCACACGATCGAGGTCTACCAAGAGGGGCGCCTCGCGGGCGGGCTCTACGGCGTCTCGCTGGGGGCGGCCTTCTTCGGCGAGAGCATGTTCCACGAGGTGCGCGACGCCTCGAAGGTCGCCCTGGTCCACCTCGTCGCGCGGCTGCGCTCCGGCGGTTATCGCCTCGCCGACACGCAGTTCCTGACCGATCATCTGAGCCAGTTCGGCGTCGAGGAAATGCCGCGCCACATCTACAAGCGCCAGCTCGCCGCCGCGATCACCGAGCGGGCCGAATGGGGTCCGTCGGACCAGGTCTTTCGCGGCGCCGAAGCCCTGGCCGCCCTCGGGATCGGTAGCGCCGAGGCGTAGTTGAAGTTTCGAAAGGGCAAGTCCTTTCGCGCTTCCACTGCAGAGCCCTGGAGGACAGCCGGGGTTACACCCCGGCACCCCGCCAAAGGGATGATCCCTTTGGGATCCCCTTCTCTCATCCAGGAATGGCCTCCAGCCGCAGAAGGCGTCCTACGAGAAAGGCGGCCGCCTGCGGATCGGTCCGCACAGCGTCCCCGAGCAAGCCGTCGATGACGAGCGAGGCGATCCCGTGGACGAGCGCCCAGGACCGCAGGGCCTCGTCGGCGGCGTTTGCGCCCGGCACCAACGCGGCGACCCGCTCAGCCAGCACCGCGTAGGCGGCGGCGGAGGCTTCGCACAGCGCCTGGGGCCGTGATCCGCCGGAGCGCATCCCGCCGAACATCAGGCGGAACAATCCGGGCTGCGCAGAGGCGAAAGCGACATAGGCCGCCCCTTGCGCGTAGAGGGCCTCGCGACCCGCCCCCTCCCCTCCCCGATCCGCCTCCTCCAGCGCCGCGCGCAGCCGCTCGAAGCCGACGATGGCCACCGCCGCAAGCAGGGCATCCTTGTCGGGGAAGTGCCGGTAGGGCGCCATCGCCGAGACGCCCGCCCGGCGCGCGGTCTCGCGCAGGCCGAGCGAGGCCAGATCGCCCCCCTCCTCCAGGATCGACAGACCCGCCGCGACCAGCGCCTCGCGCAGATCGCCGTGATGGTAGCCGCCCTTGGTCGCGTTCGGTTCGCCCTTCGATGTTGACACTGTAAGCAACGCACCTATGATTACACCGTAAACATGGAGGGGTGCCATGCAGACATCGGATAGGCAAGCGGCCGCGAACGCCCGGCCTACGCGGGACTCGGTCGATCTCTCGGCCTATCCGGGTCTTGTCGTGGTCTATCTCGGCTTTCGCGTCGGACGGATGCGGGGCCTGAAGGCGCTGCTCGGCATCGGGCGCGGGCTGGCTCAGATGCAGCGCGAGCGGCCGGATGGGCTGCTGGCGCACGAGAACCTCGTCTACGGCCTCAACCATATCGGCATGCGGCAGTACTGGCGCGATCTGGAAAGCCTGGAGGCTTTCACCCGCTCGGACCCGCACAAGACGTGGTGGCGGGATTTCGGCCGCGATCCGGCCGGCAACGGCTTCTGGCACGAGGCCTACCGGCTCTCGGGCGGGATGGAGGCGATCTATGTCGGCATGCCACGCCCGATCGGGCTCGCGTCCTTCGCCGCCGCCCGCCAGCCGCTCGGGCCGTTCATGACCTCACGGCAGCGGCTGGCGTCGTAGGAATGGCTACCGGAAGATCGCGTCGAAGATCGATTGCGGCTCGCGCGGGGGCGGCGGGGCCGCTGCCGGCCCCTCGTTGTTCGGGAAGAACTTGCGCGAGGGCTTCTGCTTGGGCTGGACCGGCACGCCCCGCGGCCCCTCGACGTCGACCTGACCGTTCTGGTTGACTTGCGAGGCCGTCTTGGTCGGGTCCGCGCCCTTCTTCTTCGGCTTGTCCTGGCGCGAGGCGAGCGCGGGCACGTCCTCCTGCTCCTTCGCCTCGGCGATCACATCGGAGCCGCCCTTACAATCGGTCAGCCACACATCGTAGATCGGGTGCTCGATGGCGTGCAGGCCGGGACTCGACGCGAACATCCAGCCGGTGAAGATGCGCCGGTATTTGCTGTCGAGCGTCACCTCATCGACTTCGAGGAAGGCCGTGGTCTTCGGCGTCTCGGTCGGCGGGCGCGAGTAGCAGACCCGCGGCGTCATCTGCAGCGCGCCGAACTGCACCGTCTCGTCGATGGCGACCTCGAAGGTCACGATCCGGCCGGTGATCTTGTCGAGGCCGGAGAACACCGCGGTCGGGTTCTTGATCTTGTCGGCCGAGGCCGGCAGCGCACAGAGCGCCAGGGCGAGCGTGCCGAGTGCGGTCCGGCGCAGGATCGTTGCAGGGATGCGGCTCAAGGCGCCCTCTTGAGTCTGGCGCCGGCCCTCGCGGCCGGCAAAAGGTGCCGCCGTTCCAACACCCCAAGGGTGGTGGAAAAAGGGCGGCAGGGCCGTGAGCCTCTCAGTTCCGGCCGGGTTACGCGCCGGCCACGACGCGGCCGGTCGTGGTCGGCCCTTGCGCCGCGGCGGGATCTACTCGCCCGGCGCCCACGGCACATAGTCGCCGGTCGCGGCCGGGCGCTGGCCCCAGGAGAGCTGCGAGCCCTTCGGCCGATAGGCCGCCGCCGTGCCGGTGAGGTTCTCCTCATGGGCCTTCTGCCACTCGCGGGGGCGATAATCCTCCTCGCTCGGGGCGACGTCGCCGTTGTGGCACAGCCACGCCCGCCAGCCCGGCGGCACACGGGAGGCGTCGGCATAGCCGTTATAGACCACCCAGCGCCGCTCCGGGCCGACCGAGCGGTCGATCAACGGGCCCAGCGCCTTGTAGTACTTGTTGCCCAGCTCGTCCGAGCCGACGAACTGGCCGCTGCGCGCGGTATAGAGCGCGAGCGACATCGTCTGCCCGTTCCACCAAGTGAAGATGCGCAGCAGCGTGTCCTTGAGGGCCATGATTCCTCCGGCAAGCGACGGACCCGCGGTGCCGTCGCCGCGGTCGTTATGGTCGCCGCGCGCGTATGAGTCCAGCACTCCGGGTCGCTGTCGCATTTACGGCACGCCTCCCCTGTCTCGCGCCGCCGTTAACCCTGTCCGACCCTGCCGCGGGCGGCCAAACGCGCAGCGCTCCCTGTGGACCGAAAAAATTTCCCGGCGGATTCGATCAAGCCGAAAGGCCACTTAGCGAAGCGCCTCGAATATCCACAGATTTATCACGCAGAACACAACATCTAGCGCGGAACACGGGTAGCCGGCACTAGTTATTGACGCAGATGGCCACTCGGACGTAAGGTCCGGGCATCGCTTCGAACGGTTCGGCGGGGTTTGGGAAGAACCCCGTTTTCGCATGGCGGACAGGTCCCCACGTCGTCTGTTGCGGGGCTCCGAATCGGCCGAGGCACATCCGGCTTTTCATCCATGATCCGCGGCCTGCGCCGCGGCACGGGGTCGCTTGGCTCCGAGGGAGAGGGATTCATGCGGTTCGAGCGGCGCTACACCACGGCAGGCCAATCGCCCTACGCAGCCATCGCCTTCCGCAAGGCGGTGAGCGAGATTCGCAACCCGGACGGTTCGATCGTCTTCCGGCTCGACGGCATCTCCGTGCCGGAGAGTTGGAGCCAAGTCGCCGCCGACGTGCTGGCGCAGAAGTATTTCCGCAAGGCCGGCGTCCCGGCCCGCCTGAAGAAGGTGGAAGAGAACAGCGTCCCCTCCTTCCTCTGGCGCGCCGTGCCGGATGAGGCCGCGCTCGCCGAACTGCCGGAGGAAGAGCGCTTCGTTTCCGAGATCTCCTCCACCCAGGTGTTCGACCGGCTCGCCGGCTGCTGGACCTATTGGGGCTGGAAGGGCGGCTACTTCTCCTCGGAGGAGGACGCTTCGGCGTTCCAGGACGAGCTGCGCTTCATGCTCGCCCGCCAGATGGTGGCGCCGAACTCGCCGCAATGGTTCAACACCGGCCTGCACTGGGCCTACGGCATCGACGGGCCGAGCCAGGGCCATTTCTACTGCGACCCGAAGACCGGTGTGCTGACGAAGTCGGCCACAGCCTACGAGCACCCGCAGCCGCATGCCTGCTTCATCCAGTCCGTGCAGGACGACCTCGTCAACGAGGGCGGCATCATGGACCTGTGGGTGCGCGAGGCGCGCCTGTTCAAGTACGGCTCGGGCACCGGCTCGAACTTCTCCATGCTGCGCGGCGAGAACGAAAAGCTCGGCGGCGGCGGCAAGTCGTCCGGCCTGATGTCGTTCCTCAAGATCGGCGATCGGGCGGCGGGTGCGATCAAGTCCGGCGGCACCACACGGCGCGCTGCCAAGATGGTGATCGTCGATATCGACCATCCCGATGTCGAGAACTTCATCGACTGGAAGGTGAAGGAGGAGCAGAAGGTTGCCGCGCTGGTGACCGGCTCCAAGGTCGTCTCCAAGCACCTCACCGCGGTGATGAAGGCCTGCACCCAGTGCGAGGCCGAGGGCGACGCCTGCTTCGACCCCGAGCGCAACCCGGCGCTCAAGCGTGAGATCAAGGCCGCCCGCAAGGCGATGGTGCCGGACGCCTACATCAAGCGCGTCGTGCAGTTCGCTAAGCAAGGCTTCACCAAGATCGACTTCCCCGTCTACGACACCGATTGGGATTCGGAGGCCTACCTCACGGTCGCCGGCCAGAACTCCAACAACTCGGTCTCGCTGACCGACGAGTTCTTGCGCGCGGTGGAAGCGGACGGGCCGTGGAGCTTGACCTCCCGCACCACGGGCAAGGTCGTGAAGACGCCCCAGGCGCGCGACCTGTGGGAAAAGATCGGTGAGGCCGCCTGGGCCTCGGCCGATCCGGGCCTTCACTTCAACACCACGATGAACGACTGGCACACCTGCCCGGAGGGCGGGCGGATCCGGGCCTCGAACCCGTGCTCCGAGTACATGTTCCTCGACGACACCGCCTGCAACCTCGCCAGCGCCAACCTGCTGACGATGTACGATCGTGGGGCCAAGCACTTCGACACGCACGCCTTCGAGCACCTCAACCGGCTCTGGACGGTGGTGCTCGAAATCTCGGTGATGATGGCGCAGTTTCCCTCGAAGGAGATCGCCGAGCTTTCCTACAAGTACCGCACCCTGGGCCTCGGCTACGCCAATATCGGCGGCCTGCTGATGACCATGGGCCTGCCCTACGATTCCGATAAGGGCCGGGCGCTCGCCGGTGCGCTCACCGCGATCATGACGGGCGTGGCCTATGCCACCTCCGCCGAGATGGCGGCCGAACTCGGCACCTTCGAGGCGTATCCGGACAACGCCGGGCACATGCTGCGGGTGATCCGCAACCATCGCCGCGCGGCGCATGGCGAGGCCGCCGGCTACGAAGGCCTGAACGTCGCCCCCGTGCCCCTCGACCACGCCAACATCCCGCAGGCCGATATCGGCGCCCATGCTCGCGCGGCCTGGGACCGGGCGCTGTCGCTCGGCGAGCAGCACGGCTACCGCAACGCGCAGGCCACCGTGATCGCGCCGACCGGCACGATCGGCCTCGTGATGGATTGCGACACCACCGGCATCGAGCCCGACTTCGCCCTGGTGAAGTTCAAGAAGCTCGCCGGCGGCGGCTACTTCAAGATCATCAACCAAGCCGCCCCCGACGCCCTGCGGGCGCTGGGCTACCGCGAGGCCGAGATCGCCGAGATCGAGGCTTACGCCGTCGGCCACGGCTCCATGGGCCAGGCCCCCGCGATCAACCCAGGGTCGCTCCGCGCCAAGGGCTTCACCGACGACAAGATCGCGGCGGTGGAAGCCGGGCTGAAGTCGGCCTTCGACATCAAGTTCGTGTTCAACCGCTGGAACCTCGGCGACGACTTCCTCAAGGACACCCTCAAGGTGCCCGCCGAGAAGCTGGCCGACCCGACCTTCGAGTTGCTCCCCTTCCTCGGCTTCTCGAAGCGCGAGATCGAGGCCGCCAACACCCATGTCTGCGGAGCGATGACGCTGGAGGGCGCGCCCTTCCTCAAGCTCGAGCACTACGCGGTGTTCGATTGCGCCAACCCCTGCGGGCGCACCGGCAAGCGCTACCTCTCGGTCGAGAGCCACATCCAGATGATGGCCGCGGCGCAGCCCTTCATCTCGGGGGCGATCTCCAAGACCATCAACATGCCCAACGACGCCACGGTGGAGGATTGCAAGGCGGCGTACCTGCTGTCCTGGCGCCTCGCGCTGAAGGCGAACGCCCTCTACCGTGACGGCTCCAAGCTATCGCAGCCGCTCAACTCGGCGCTGATCGCCGATGACGAGGAGGAGGCCGACGAGGCTCTTGAGGCGATCATCCAGGCCCCGGCCGCCGCCAAGGCGACGGCGGCGGCGGAAAAGATCGTCGAGCGGGTGATCGAGCGCATCGAGCGGATCCGCTCGCGCGAGAAGATGCCGGATCGCCGCAAGGGCTACACCCAGAAGGCGGTCGTCGGCGGGCACAAGGTCTACCTGCGCACCGGCGAGTACGACGACGGGCGGCTCGGCGAGATCTTCATCGACATGCACAAGGAGGGCGCGACCTTCCGGAGCTTGATGAACAACTTCGCCATCGCGATCTCGCTCGGCCTCCAATACGGCGTGCCGCTGGAGGAATACGTCGAGGCCTTCACCTTCACCCGCTTCGAGCCGGCGGGCTTCGTGCAGGGCAACGACGCGATCAAGAACGCGACCTCGCTGCTCGACTACGTGTTCCGCGAACTGGCCGTCTCGTATCTCGGACGGACCGACCTTGCCCACGTCAACCCGGCCGAGATCGGCGGCACGGTGCTCGGCGGCGGCGAGGGCGACACCACCCGCGAGACGGGTAAGCCGGCCCCGGCCGCCTCGGCGGTGGTCTCCCGCGGCCTGCTGCGCGGCTCGGCCGATCGGCTCACCCTGATCCAGGGCGGCCCGTCGGGCGCGACGATGGGTGTCGCCGCGGCTGCCACGGGCCAGACGGCCCCGGCCGGCGGCACGGTCCACGCTGTGCTGGGTGCGACCGCCCTGAAGGCGGAGCCTCAGGGCCTCGGCAGCATCGAGGCGCTGCCCTTCGCCAAGCCGGAGCCGAAGGCGGAGCGCAGCGTCGCCGACCGCAGGGCCGAAGCGAAGATGAAGGGCTATGTCGGCGAGGCCTGCCCCGAATGCGCGAACTTCACGCTGGTCCGCAACGGCACCTGCCTGAAGTGCGACACCTGCGGAAGCACAACAGGGTGCTCCTGAGGCACCGGCACGCGTTCGGTTTCAACGGGTATAGGCGGAAGCATAGAATGACCCAACGGAGCCGAAGCGCAGGTTGGTTCAAACCATAAGATTGAATTGCACGAAGGGCGCGCAGTGATCACTGCGCGCCCTTCGTGATGTGAAACTGCCTGCACGATCGTCCGATGCCTCATCGAGGCGGCATGGATCTACCCGCCGGCACTCCGCCGGCCGCGCGGGCCCGTGGGGGTTGGCGTGTTGTCGCGGTTTTCGGTGAGAAGCTTTCGCCAACGCGTCAGCCGCTCCGGGTCGAGCCTGCCGTCCGCGACCGCGGCCTGCGCGGCGCAGCCGGGCTCGTGCGCGTGCGTACAGTCGCGGAACCGGCACGAGGGCGCGAGTTCGGTGATCTCGGCGAACAGGGTCGCGATCCCGTCCGCAGCGCCGCTGACATGCAGTGTCCGCATCCCCGGCGTGTCGATCACCCAGCCGCCCCCCGCAATGGCGTGCAGGGAACGCGACGTCGTGGTATGACGGCCCTTGGCGTCGTGCTCGCGAATGCCTCCGGTCTCTTGAGGAAGCTCCTGCCCTGGACCGGCCAGCGTGTTCACCAGCGTTGATTTGCCGACACCGGAAGAGCCGACCAGCGCCACGGTCTGTCCCACCCCGCACCACGCGGCCAAGGTGCTTGCCGCCGTCGGTAGGCGGGGATTGACGGTTATGACGTCGAGCCCGCGCTGCAACGCGGCCGCCTGGTTGCGATAGGCGTCAACATCGGCTGCCATGTCGGCTTTGGTGAGCAAGATCACCGGATTCGTGCCGCCCTGATTGGCCAGTGCCAGGTAGCGCTCCAGTCGAGCCTGATTGAAATCGGCATTGCAGGAGGTGACGATGAACAGCGTATCGACATTGGCTGCCGCGGGCTGCAGGGTTCTGCTGCCTTCGACGCGTCGCTCCAGCACCGTCCGACGGTTCAAACGGCGGTGGAGCATCCGGGTCTGGGGGTGAACCAGCACCCAATCGCCCACGGCGAAATCCCCGGTGTTGGTATGAACAGGAAGGTCCAGCTTGACCGATCCGGTCTCCGACAGGGCGGTCAGGCGTGAGCGGTGAACCGTGGCGATCCGCATCGGGGCGAGATCCGTCTCGTGCGGTTCACGCTGCTCCTCGAAGAAGGCGAGCCAACCCAGGCTCGCAAGCGGCACAGGCGGGAGAAGTTCGGGATGATCGGTCACCGGCCTGCACATGACATGGCGTCGGTCTCGTGACCAGCGCCCCTCACCATGGCACGCTTCCCACAGGCGATCAGCTCATGCCGAATCCGTTTGATCCCTTAGGGATGGCGGATTTGGGCTTCGGCGTGATGGGATCCCTCCTCAGGCGCCGCGCGGGCTTGCTGATACGGCCCCCGCTTGGATCAAGCGGAAGCCGTATCAGTCGGCATCCCGTGTCTCGTACCTCGGCCCGCGACAGGTAGGGCTCGGTCGCTTGGCCGACTTGCAACCTGCAGATCTTGCATCGAGAAAGGCCCGCCCGCCGATCACAACCGAGAGACCGCAGCTGGTGCTGATGGTCTACGTATTGCGCGGCCGCCGGCACGTTCGGGCTGGCAGCCGCGCAGCATCGCGGCCTTCTCAGGCAGATCGGTATTCCATGCCTAGACTATCATCCTTGATATCGAATCCAGGGCGATAATCTAAATTATTGTCTTTGCATCATTTTTCCGAAAGCCGGCAACCACATTTCGGAATGATGCTTTAGAGTTGTGCCGTATCACTTGCGCCTGTGTGCGCCATGAAGAAGCGCATCATCTCGCGGCTGGCGTCGGGACCGCGCGGATCCGTGTAGGTGCCATTCGCGCTTCCGCCGGACCAGGCATGGCCCGCTCCATGCAGAACCCACTGCTCCAACACCTCGCGTCCGGATTGATCGGACTGGACGCTCCGGGTGTAGGCCATGCCACCCGGACTTTCCCCGCGGGTGACGACCTTCTTCAAGGCTCCGTCCGGCTTGGCCTGGGCGATGATACGGTCGCCGTTGGATGCGTTGACGGTGCGATCCGCATCGCCGTGGAAGACGATGGTGGGGACCGACGCGCGCATTCCCAGCGGCTGGGCCGTCCCGCCGCCGTTCATAGCAGCAAAGGCGGAGGGCATATCCTTGGCCGCACCATAGGGCAGACCGGAGTGGACGCCGATCGCCGCGAACAGATCGGGGTAGGTCGCCGCCATGATCGCGGCGGCCGCTCCACCGGCGGACAGTCCCGCGATGTAGACCCGTCCGGAATCGGCCGAGAACTCGCGGACGACTTCTTGAGCAATTCCCGCGATCAGCGAAGGCTCGCCCGCGCCGCGCTGCTGATCGGCCGCGTTGAACCAGTTCCAGCACTTCTGCATGTTGGCCGATTGAGGCTGGCCGGGATAGGCCACCAAGAAGGTCTGCTCTTCGGCAAGCTCGTTCATCCGCGTCCCGGACGCGAAGTCATCGGGCGACTGGGTACAGCCGTGCAGCATGACGACGAGCGGAAGCGCTTGGCCGGTATAGCCGCTCGGGACATAGACCTTGTACGTCCGGCTGCCCGCCGCATTGGAGAAGGTCCGCTCCTCGTATCGAGCCCCATCCGGTACCGGGATGGGGGATCGCTGAGGCGATCCGAGGCCATCCCCGAGGCCGGGGATCGCGCCCATCTTGGGAAAGCGCTCGCGCAAGGACCGCAGGGTCTCCGCAAGCCCCTGTCGGTCCGAGGCATCGGTCCGGCCAGAGGGGGCTTCGCTGTCGGTCCCTTTTCCGAAGCCCGGCGCGGTCCACGCTTCACCCGCGGTCCGAGGCGCGACCATGTCGATCGTCGGCCATGATCGCGCGGTGCGGCCGTTCTTGCCGGGCCCACCCTCTGGCGCGTTCGCTTGCGGCTTGGCGTTGGCCGAGCGCCCCTGAAGGAGGGCCATGGCTTCGGTGAGCTGGCCGGCGCGGGTGAGACGGGTCACCTCACCCATGTCGATGCCGGAGAATGCGTTCATGATCACGATCCTGAATGAGGTCGGCGGGCCGGGGCGAGGGTTCGGATACGCCCCGAAGGCGTTGAGAGGAGAGATCAGGCCGTACGGTCGGCCAGGGCTGCCTTGACCGCCGGCTTGGCGTGGAAAGCGCCGAGCACTTGCACGGAGGCGATGGCGGCGCGGGCGAGTTCCGGCGTCACATCGGGAGCGATGCTGGCGAGGCCGAGAACCTGGATGTGCAGCGGAGTGCCGGCGTCTCTTGCCGCTTCGAGATCCTGCCGGGTGTAGTGCGAGAGACCCAGGCTGAGCCTCTTGCGGGCCAACGACTGCGTGACGGCATCGCCCTGACGGTCGAGCTGATTGCGCACGGCCGTTCGGATGAAATCGGCGCGATTGGCATAGAAGCCGTCTCGAACCAGCAGATCGACTCGGCCGAGATCGACAAAGCCGAGGTTGATCGTCAGCTTCTCGCTGTCCGGCGCTCTTGGCCGGAGGCCCGGAACGTCATCTACCATCCCACTACCATCCTCAAGCCATCCCGTTGGATGGTCTGAAGATGGTGAGCCCTTGCTGGTATGCAAGGACGGTCCTTCGCCAAATGTCTGGTCACGGGTGTGATGGTGCGGTCTCCCCACCTGCGTGGAGGGAAGCGCTATGGGCCAAACTCTCTGCAGGAGCACACACCGTACGAGACCGTCTGCGAAGCCTGGGCCGCCGGGCCCGATCGGATCGAAGTCATCCCGCGCCAACAATTTCGGAACCAGGCGAATATAGATAAATACTGATAACTACATAAATTTATGAGGCATCGACGGAAGCTCTTCGGTTTGCGCACATCGCCGATCGCAAGCGCCGCAGAACCGCGACGAAAAAAGGGGCGCACCGGGAAACCGGTGCGCCCCTGCTTCATGTCTTGTCGAAGACGATACGGTACCGGCGGGCACCGCGGCCCAGCCCTTTCCCGGTGACGCGGGCCATCGAAGCCGGCGCCACCGATTGCCGCCCCTTGCGCTCAGTTGGTCTTCGGGTCGGTGACCGTGAAGGCGAGCGTGGCGCCGTAGCTGTCCGCATCGGCCAGCGTCGGCGTCTGCGAAGGGTTCACGCGGTGCGCCACACCGAGCACCTGCGGGCCGGCACTGCGCAGCGGCACCACCGCCACGCCCTGCGCATCCGTCGTGGCGCGGGTCTGATCCGCCTCGCTCTTGAAGTTCACGCCGTCGGTGGCGACCACGCTGGCGCCTCCGAGCGGACGGCCCTCGAACAGCACCCGTACCTTGATCCGGCCCGAGGCCGCGGCCGGCTCCTCCAGCGGGACGATCTCAAGCGGCTGGCCGATGACCTTGTCCCACGGGGCCGTCGGGCCGGAGACAGCCTTGGCGAACTTCACCGACCACAGGCTCTTGTCGGCTTGCGGCAGCATCCGTTTGCTGGCGTTGCGGTAGCTGCCGTCGGGCAGGCGGACCCAGTAGCCGTTGTCGTAGGCTGCGGCGTACAGCGCGTCACCCTGATGCGCGGCTTTGAGCGTGGACGTGGGGCCGGTCTGCAGCTTGGCGTTCAGGGCCACCGCGCCCGAAGGCTCGTAGGCGGTCAGGCTCATCAGCTTGCCGGCACTCGGCAGTTCCGGCTCGTGGGGATGCCCGTAGAGGATCTGCACGCCGTTGCCCGCCGGGTCGAGCCAGAGGTCGTGGGCCGAAGCCGGTGCGGCAAGAGCGAGGAACGCGGCGAGGAGGGCGGTATGTCTCATCGAAGAGGTGCTTCCCGTTACGGAATGTCGAGCGATGCCGGCTGCCCGCGGCGGATCGGTGAGGATCACGGCCGCCACAGCCGGTGGCGAGATCGTGGCCTGCGGGTTCGGCGCCGACCCCGAGACGGTCGTTGCCGACGTGATAGAACCGCTCGGCGCAATGACCCGGATCTCCAACGACTCCACGGCAGCCGGATAGCTGGCAACGCCTGCAAGAGGTGTTCGCCCCGAAAGGCACCGGCCGATGCGAGCCGGCGTGTCAGGAGCGGCGACATCGTGCGAGCCGGTGCTCAAGCCTCGGATCGACACGGGATCGCAGCGGTCCAGTATGCACAAGCTGCGCCATTTTACACCCATGCACGCCCCGCGCAGATCCCGGAGGCTTGCCGTGGAACGGGCATATGGGCAGGCTCAGGGGGGGCACCGCCCTCAACCCCGTGGCTCGACGGCGCCTCCGGTCGGCTCGCTTGATTCTCGGGACCGGACTTTGCGCCGCATGGCCCCTCAGGCGGCGACCTCGTCGCGCGGCTCCTGCATCGATGCGAGGGGGGCTTCCAGGCGGCAGACGAGGCCGGTCGGCGCGTAGGTGAGCTTGACCTCTCCGCCGACCTCGGCGGCGAAGCTGCGCTCGATCAGGCGCGAGCCGAAGCCGCGGCGCGAGGGCTGGCTCAGGATCGGCGGACCGCCCTGCTCGGACCATGTCAGGCAGAAGCGGGGCGCCTCACCCTCGTGCACCACGTGCCAGCGCAGTTCGACACATCCCGCCTCGTTGGCGAGGGCGCCGTACTTGGTCGCGTTGGTCGCAAGCTCGTGCAGGGCCAGCGCGAGCGAGAGCGCTGCCTTGGCGCCGAGAAGCACGCCCGGCCCGGTCGCGCGGATGCGCGCCGTGGCAGCACCGCGATGGACCGCCAGAGCCCCCTCCACGACCTCCGCGATGGGCGCCTCGGTCCAGCTCGACCGGGTCAGGATGTCGTGGGCGCGGCCGAGCGAGATCAGGCGCGCGGCGAAGGCCTCACGGGCGGCATCGAGATCCGGGGCGTTGCGGAAGGTCTGGCTGGCGATCGCCTGGACGAGGGTGAGCGTGTTCTTGACCCGGTGCTGCAACTCGCCCGTGAGCAGGCGCTGGTGCTCCTCGGCCCGCTTGCGCTCGCTGATGTCGAACATCGCCCCGATCATCCGCACCGCCGTCCCGTGCCCGTCACGGATGACGTAGCCCCGGTCGAGGATGTCGGCATAGCTGCCGTTCGCGCGCAGGAAGCGGTACTCGTCGCTCCAGGCGGTGCCGGTCCCGTCGATGACGGCGTGGATGGACGCGTCGATCCGCGCCCGGTCGTCGGGATGGATCTGCGCGATCCACCAATCGCCGGTCGGATCGACCGCCTCCGGCGGATGGCCGTAGGCGACCGTGAGCGCCTCGTTCCAGAGCACTTGGTTCGTCGCGAGGTTCCAATCCCAGATCGCGTCTTTGGTGGCGCGCGCCGCGAGGCGGTAACGCTCCTCGGTCTCGCGCAGGATCTGCTCGGCCTGCCGGCTCTGCGTGACGTCGCGCACGGTGCCGATGAAGCGCACGGTGCGGCCGCCGACGACGAAGGCCTGTCCCGTGGCGGCGACCCAGCGCTCGACGCCGTCCTCCAGCCCGATGGTCCGGTAGGCGATGTCGTAGGTGCCGCTGCCGGCCGGATCGAGTGCGGCCCCGACCGCCCCATCGACCCAGGCCCGGTCGTCCGGATGCAGACCGGCGAGGAACACATCGTAGCCGACCGGCGCTTCCGGTCCCAGGCCGAACAGCGTGCGGGTGCGCGCATCCCATTCCAGCGTGTCCGTGACGAGGTCGTAGTCGAAGATGCCGGTTCCGGTCGCCTCGACGGCGAGATGCAACTGCTCCCGCGCCCGGCGCAGATCCTCGTCCGCCTGCCGACGGTCGTGTATGTCGCTGTTGCTGCCGAGCCAGCCGACCACCGCGCCGCTCGCATCCCGGCGCGGCTCGGCACGGATCAGGAACCAGCGGTAGGTCCCGTCGCGGCGGCGCAGCCGCGCCTCGGTGTCGTAGACGGTCTCGCGGGCGCGGGCCGCCTCCCAGACCGCGAGCAGACCGGCCAGGTCGTCGGGGTGGATCGCCTCGCCCCAGCCGAAGGGCAGCGCCTGTTCCGGCGTCTGGCCGGAATAGGCGTACCAGCGGTCGTTGAGGTAACTGAGGCTGCCGTCCGGATTCCCGAACCAGATGATGGCCGGTGCCAGTTCGGTGAGTGCTGCGAAGCGCTCCTCGGCCACCTTGCGCTCGTGGATGTCGAGGGTGGTCCCGATCCAGCTCCTGAGGTGACCCGACTCGTCGCGCACGGGCTGCGCCCGCGACAGGAACCAGCGATACGGCCCGTCAGCGCGACGGATGGGGAACTCGATCTCGTAAGGGCCCTTGCTCCGCGCCGCCGCGAGCCACGTGTCGCGAACGCGCTCGCGGTGATCGGGGTGGATCACCCCCATCCAGCTCGCCTCGCCGGTCTCACCGGGGGGCAGCCCCGTGTAATCGTACCAGTAAGCGTTGCAGTAGGTGATGTTGCCGGCCTCGTCGCCGAACCACACCACCTGAGGGCTGACCTCGACGAGGGAGCGGTAGCGCAACTCGCTCGCCTGCAGCGCCGCCTCCGAGGCGCGCTGCCCGGTGCGGTCGCGCAGAATCTTGAGGAAGCCGATGAGCCCGCCGTCCTCGGCCGTCAACGGCATCATTTCGCCCGAGGACCAGAAGCGGGTTCCGTCCTTGCGCATGTGCCAGCGCTCGTCCGGGGCGCTGCCGGCCTCTGCGGCGAGACGCTTCTCGACCGCGGGCCGGCCGGCCGCCCGATCCTCCGGCGTGAAGAACGCATCGACCGTCCGGCCCAGCATCTCGGCCTCGGTCCAGCCAAGGATGCGCTCGGCGCCGGTGTTCCAGCGCGTGACGCGACCCTGGGGGTCCATGGCCATGATCGCGTAGTCGGTGGCGCTGTCGAGGATGCGCTCGTGCAGCAGGCGCTGCTCCGCCTGTTCACGCAGCGAGCGGCGCAGTTCCATCTGCGCCATGGCTTGGCGGGCGAGCCGCATCAGGCCGCGGCGCTGCCGCTCCGAGAGTTCGCGCGGCCGGGTATCGAGGACGCAGACGGTCCCGATCGGCTGCCCCTCGTCGGTTCTCAGCAGGGCGCCGGCGTAGAAGCGCAGTCCGGGATCGCCGCCGACGAGCGGGTTGCCTTCGAAGCGCGGATCGCACGCGGTGTCGGGCACGTAGAGGAAGTCGCCGTGCAAGATGGCCTGCCGGCAGAAGGAGGTTTCGAGCGGCGTCTCGCGCACACCGAGACCGACCTCCGCCTTGAAGAACTGCCGCCCGTCGCCGACGAGGTTCACCACCGCGATCGGCGCCTCGCACAGCTCGGCGGCAGCCTCCGCGATCTCGTCGAAATCCTGCTCGCGCGGCGTGTCGAGCAACCGATAGCGGTCCAAGGCGCGAAGGCGCGCAGCCTCTTGCTCGCTCATCGGGGCGGGGTTCATCGTTCGGACAGGCTTGGGCTCGACGCAGTGTGCCACCATGGCGGTCCGGCGGAGGCGAAAGTGAGGCCGGACCCCGTTTTGTTCAGGTCACGGCGCCTCGGCTGTCGACCGCGTGGAAAGCCGCCTTCAGTCTGATCCCGGCCGGGCCGCCTACGGCCGGATGCGACGGCCCACGAGCCTTCGAGAAATGGCCCGCCGAATGTCCGCCCGCGACG
The DNA here is from genome assembly GCF_024169925.1 of Methylorubrum extorquens. Taxonomy (NCBI): domain Bacteria; kingdom Pseudomonadati; phylum Pseudomonadota; class Alphaproteobacteria; order Hyphomicrobiales; family Methylobacteriaceae; genus Methylorubrum; species Methylorubrum extorquens. The sequence continues at coordinate 4,909,772 of NZ_JALJXF010000001.1, read as the reverse complement.
GACCGGCAGCCTTCATCGGCCTGCAGGATCGGCGGCCACGGCCGCTCGTTGCGAGCGCCGCGATCAAGAACCGTCGGCGTTGCCGGAGCCCCCGGGATGCGGCGTGGCGCCGACATCCGACGCACCCGCGCTTCCGGGCATCGACACGTCAGGCTCCGATAGGGCGGCCTGCAGGCGGCCCTCCTGCTCCGGCGAGAGCGAGGAGCGGATGACGCGCCCCCGGAACCGTGACATCTCCGCGAGCACCTTCTCCGACTGTGCCGTGCGCACGAGGATGAACAGCGCCGAGGTGTTCAGCTGACCGAGGGCACGGCCTATGGCGACATGGATCGGGCACCGATCCTCGAACGCGGCCGCACGATCCGGGCCAGGACAGCGACTGGGCTCTGTGGGCGAATCTGGCCAAGAAATCACCGGTCTTCGGCAATCCCGCGAAGTTCTACGGCGACATCGACAAGTCGATGGGGGAATCGGTGACGCTGACCTGCAAACCCTTGCCCCTCGTCGAGCGACTGAAAGAGTGGGCGGTCAACGATCCCTATTCGGGCAAGGCGGTGACGGGTGGCATCATCACCTTCACGGATTCGAATTGGGTTTCAAGCGTCACCTGCAACCGTCAGCCGCACTTCCCGGAACAGCCCAAGGACGTGCTGGTGCGCTGAGCCTATGGAACTGCGACATCCGCTGGGGAGGCGTCGCCACGCCTTGAGCGCGATCGACGAGTCTTTCGAACACATTCGAGGCTCTCTCGAATCGCAGAAATGAGTGCAGCGCTGGGGTCCGTAATTCGGCGCCGAATCCACGGCAGGCTCGCCCCACTGCATCGTCCGGTCGTTAGGCGTCCGGCCCAAAGTCCGCTCCGGTTTTACCCCCGCCCGACCATGATCTCGCCCCAGAATCGCCGAGTGCGACGACGCACTTGGTTAACGGGACATTGACCGGCCGAGGGATGCGCTTCGCAGGGCGCATGCGTCGGCGGGGCGGTCCAGGACCGGGGCGGAGGCCGCCCCCGGACGGGAACTCGGGCGGCGCATGGCACATCCTCTTCTCTCGTGGGCCCTCCCCTCGACCGCCTATCTGAGCGCGGCCCTGATCCTGGCCTCCTCCGCGCCGTTCGGACCCGTCGATCTGCCGCCGCTTCAAGGGGCTGCGATGCCTTTCGCGGACGACCCGGTGCCGGGCGCCCCCGAAGTGACGGTGGCCGAGATCGTGGACCAAGCGCCGGAGGCCGCACCGTCCGCCGCGGAGGCACCGGCCGAAGCCTTGACCGAACCGTTGGCCGAACCGCTTGCGGAAACCTTGGCCGAGTGGATGCCCCAGCCGTTGCCCGCTGCCGCCGAGGCGCGGTTCGGCACGGCTTCCCTGTTCTGGCTTCCCGATGCAGCACCGGCGACGGCCCTCGCGCAGGTGGTGCCCCTGCCCGTGCGCCGCCCGGCCGAGCTGACGCGCCTCGGAGCGGCGGACGCCCTGCGCCGGGCCGAGCGGATGGTCGCGCGCCGGTCCACGGCCGCGGTGGCGCCAGCCCAGGTCGAGGACACCCGCACCTTCTTCGAGAAGCTGCTCGGCGTCGAGAAACCTGCGGCGCCGGCTCCCGCCCTCGCCTACGCGGCCCTGGAGAACGGCGCCGCCGAGTCGGCGGCCCGCCGGGTCCTGACCACGCCCCTGCCCGCCGCGCCGCCCCTCGGCGAAGGCGGCACCGCGGTTTACGACATCAGCGCCCAGAGCGTGGTCCTGCCGAGCGGCGAACGGCTGGAAGCGCATTCCGGGCTCGGCGAGAGCATGGACGATCCGCGCTACGTCCATCTCAAGATGCGCGGCGCCACCCCGCCCGGCACCTATGACCTGACCGAGCGTGAGGCGCCGTTCCACGGCGTGCGGGCGCTGCGCCTCACGCCCGTCGGCGGCAGCGAGGCGATCCACGGCCGCGTCGGCCTGCTCACCCACACTTACCTGCTCGGGCCCAACGGCGCCTCGAACGGATGCATCTCGTTCAAGGATTACGACCGGTTCCTACAGGCCTATCTGCGCGGCGAGATCCGCCGGGTCGTGGTCGTTCCGGGTCGCAGCCGCGACGCGAACCCTTTGGTTGCATCGCGCTGAGGTCCCGCCAAACCGCTCATTGTTTTCTTTCTGAGAAAATTTAATTCTCAGTATGCTCGATTCCGGCCTGATCTTCGCTTAAGCTCCTGGGAGCTGCCAGAAACCGCCGCGCGGTTTCGGCCCCCCGAGGACAGCTCCGTCTCAGCAAGGGGCGGAGCGGCGTGTGTATCGGAGTCGCGGCGTATGCGTGTGATCCAACGCGTTCTGGGCAGCCGGTCGGAGGCTGGTCTGGCCGAGCGCCTGCATCACCTCGAACATCACGGCGCGGTGGACATCCTGCGGGTGCCGAGCGCCGACGTGGCCCGGCGCCGCCTGCGGGCGACGACGATGGCCGGCGAGGAAATCGCGCTCGCCCTGCCGCGGGATCAGGTCCTGTTCGACGGGGCCGTGCTCGTCCTCGAAGACCATCACGCTCTCGTCGCCCGCGTCGGGGCCGAAAGCTGGCTGCGGCTGATGCCAGCGAGCGCCGCCGACGCGCTCGAACTCGGCTACCATGCCGGCAACCTCCACTGGCGGGTCCGCTTCGACGGCGCGGCGATCCTCGTCGCGCTGGAAGGGCCGGCCGAGGATTACCTCGTGCGTCTCGGCGCCCTGGTGGCGGAGGGGCGCGTCGTCCACTCCATCGATGCGGCGACCGAGGGGGCCTGAGACCTTGCTCGCCGCCCTCACCGCGCTCCAGCAGGCCGACACCGCCTTCCCGAGCGGTAGCTTCGCCTTTTCCAACGGCCTCGAAGGTTTGGTCGCCGAAAACCCGGCCTTCGACGAGGCGGCGCTCGCCCGCACCGTGGCGGCGGCCCTGCGCTTCCGCTGGGCCGAGACCGACCGGGTCGCGCTGATCCTCGCCCACCGCGCCGGCGGCTCGATCAAGCACCTCGCGGCCATCGACGCGGCGGTCGAGGCCGCCTCGCTGGCCGAGCCGATGCGGGTCGGCAGCCGCCGCAACGGCGCCTCGCTGCTGGCCTCGCATACCCGCCTCGGCACGCCGGGCGCCGCCGAGCTCCGCGCGGCCGTACGGGCGGGCCGGCTGCTAGGGCACCTTCCCACGGTCCAGGGCGCTTTGTGGCCGGCTCTCGGCCTCGACGAGCGCACGGCGGCGTCCGTCTCCGGCTATCTCTTCGCCAGCGGGCTCACCTCGGCGGCCGTGCGGCTCGGTGCCATCGGGGCGATCGAGGCGCAGCGGGTTTTGGGCGGCGCGCTGCCGCTGATCGCCGAACTGCTGGAGCGCCCCATGCCGGAGCCGGCGGGCGCCATCGAACTCACCGGCTTCACCCCCCTGATCGAGATCGCCGCCATGCGCCAAGCCCAGGCCGAACTCCGCCTGTTCGCGAATTGAAGGAGCCGCGCCGATGCTGCTGACGCCGACCGAACTCGAACGGCTCACGATCTTCACTGCCGCCGAACTCGCCCGCAAACGGCGGGCACGGGGGCTCAAGCTCAACTACCCGGAAGCGGTGGCGATCATCACCGACGAGATCCTGGAAGGCGCACGCGACGGGCGTTCCGTCGCCGACCTGATCGGCTGGGGCTCGACCATCATGACCACCGGCGACGTGATGCCCGGCGTCGCCTCCATGATGCCGATCCTGCAGGTCGAGTGCGTCTTCCCCGACGGCACCAAGCTCGTCACCGTGCACGAGCCGATCCGGCCGGCGGAAGGCGCGGAGCCCGACACGCTGGAGCCCGGCGCGATCCTGCCGGCGGAGGGCGAGATCGAACTGGCCGCCGGGCGCCCGCGGGTGAGCCTCGATGTCGTCAACACCGGCGACCGGCCGGTGCAGATCGGCTCGCACTACCACTTCTTCGAGGTCAACCGGGCGCTCGACTTCGACCGGGCGAAGGCGCTGGGCTTCCGCCTCGACATCCCGGCGGGCACGGCGGTGCGGTTCGAGCCGGGCCAGCGCAAGAGCGTGACGCTCGTCGGGTTCGGTGGAGCGCGCGAACTCACCGGCCTCAACAACCTGACGCAGGGCAAGCTCGACTCTGATGCCGCCCGCGCCGCGGCGCTGGCGCGCGCCAGGGCCGGTGGCTTCAAGGGCGCCTGAGGGAGAGACGCGAGATGGTGACGATCCCAAGGCGCGACTACGCCGCCCTCTACGGCCCCACCACCGGCGACGGCGTGCGGCTCGCCGATACCTCCCTCGTGGCCGTCGTCGAGCACGACCATGCGGTCTATGGCGACGAGTGCCTGCACGGCGGCGGCAAGACGCTGCGCGACGGAATCGGCATGGCGCCGGGCATCACGGCGGCGCAGGGCGCCCTCGATTTCCTGCTCTGCAACGTCCTCGTGATCGATCCGGTGCTGGGCATCGTGAAGGGCGATCTCGGCATCAAGGACGGGCGCATCGTGGGCTTAGGCAAGGCCGGCAACCCGGCGATCATGGACGGCGTCGATCCGCGCCTGATCGTGTCGGCCGGCACCACGGTGCGCGACTGCGAGGGGCTGATCGCGACGCCCGGCGCCATCGACGTCCACGTCCATTTCGATTCCGCGGGCCTGCCCGAGCACGCCATCGCCTCGGGCATCACCACGCTGCTCGGCGGCTCGCTCGGGCCGATCACGGTGGGCATCGATTCCGGTGGGCCGTTCAACACCGGTAAGATGCTCCAGGCGGCGGAAGCCTGGCCGGTCAATTTCGGGTTTCTGGGCCGGGGCAACACCCACAAGCCGGCGGCCTTGAAGGAACAGCTCGAGACCGGCGTGCTCGGCCTGAAGATCCACGAGGATTGGGGGGCGATGCCGGCGGCGATCGATGCCTGCCTCGGCTTTGCCGACGAGTACGACTTCCAAGTCCAGCTCCACACCGACACGCTCAACGAATCCGGCTTCGTGGAAGACACGCTGGCGGCGATCGGCGGACGCACCATCCACATGTACCACACGGAGGGTGCGGGCGGCGGGCACGCGCCGGACATCATCCGCGTGGCGGGGCTGCCCCACTGCCTGCCCTCCTCGACGAACCCGACCAATCCCTACACGGTCAACACGTTCGACGAGCACCTCGACATGACGATGGTGTGCCATCATCTCAACCCGGCGCTGCCCGAGGATGTGGCCTTCGCCGAGAGCCGCATCCGCGCACAGACCATCGCGGCCGAGGACGTGCTGCACGATATCGGCGCGATCTCGATGCTCGGCTCCGACAGCCAGGGCATGGGCCGCATCCACGAGGTGATCTGCCGGACATGGCAACTCGCCTCCAAGATGAAGGACCAGCGCGGAATCCTTCCAGAGGAGCGGCCGGGCTTCGGCGACAACGCCCGGATCAAGCGCTACATCGCGAAATACACCATCAATGCCGCGCGCACCTTCGGCATCGACGCACATATCGGCTCGCTGGAGCCCGGCAAGATGGCCGACATCGTGATCTGGCGCCCGGCCTTCTTCGGCATCAAGCCGGAACTCGTGATCAAGGGCGGCTTCATCGCCTGGGGCGCCATGGGCGATTCCGCGGCCTCGCTGATGACCTGCGAGCCGATGCTGATGCGCCCGCAATGGGGCGCCTTCGGGCTCGCCAAGCAGGGCCTGTCCGCCTGCTTCGTCCACCCGCTCGCCATCGAAGGCGGCCTTCGCGAGAGCCTGGGCCTGCGAAAGAGCCTGCTGCCGGCCCGCGGCACCCGCCGGCTCACCAAGGCCGACATGCTGTGGAACGACACCTGCCCGAACATCCGGGTCGATCCGCAGACCTTCGAGGTCTTCGTCGATGGGGAACTCGCCACCTGCGAGCCCGCGACCGTCCTGCCGCTCACCCAACGCTACATGCTGCGATGACCGTGTCCGCTCTCCCCTCCCCCACCCTCTCCGAGCCCGTCACCGCCGCTCGCATCGGCATCGGCGGGCCGGTCGGCTCCGGCAAGACCGCGCTGATCGAGCAGCTGATCCCGGCGCTCCAGGCCCGCGGCGTCGATCTCGCCGTCGTCACCAACGACCTCGTCACCAAGGAGGATGCCGAGCGCCTGCGCCGCTCCGGGCTGATCGATCCGGCTCGGGTCGAGGCGGTGGAGGCCGGCGCCTGCCCCCACACCGTCATCCGCGAGGATCCGACGCTCAACATCGCCGCGGGCGACGATCTCGAGGCGAAGTTTCCGGGGCTCCAGCTCCTGATCTTCGAATCGGGGGGCGACAACCTCGCCTCGACCTTCTCCCTCGATCTGGTCGATTGGTGGATCTTCGTGATCGACGTGGCGGGCGGCGACGACATTCCGCGAAAGCGCGGCCCCGGCGTGCTGCGCTGCGACCTCCTCGTCATCAACAAGACCGATCTCGCGCCCCATGTCGGCGTCGATCTGCCCGGCATGCTGGCCGAGGCCGCACGGGTGCGGGGCGACAAGCCTGTTGCCGCCACCAACGCCCGTTCCGGCGAGGGTGTGGAGGCGGTGGCCGACGCGATCTGCCGCGCCGTGCTGTTCGCGTCCTGATGGCCCTGTCGCTGGACGATCTTCCCAAAAAACCCGCCCCGGCCGAGGCGGCCTCCGCACCGGTCGGGCGCCGCGTGCAAGCCTCCCTCGTCTTCGCTCGCGGCGGGGGCACCACCGTGCTGTCGCGGCAGGTCGTGCCCTACCCGTTCCACATCACCCGCGCCTTCCGGATGCATCCGGAGAGCCCCGACCTCGCGACGCTCTACCTGCAATCGGCCTCGGGCGGCCTCTACGCCGCCGACCACCTCACCCTGGCGATCGAGGCAAGACCCGGCGCGCGGGCGCATGTCACGACCCAGGCCGGCACGGTCGTGCATCGCGGCGGGCCCGAACCCTCGCGCCAGGAGACGCGGCTCACCATCGCCCCGGATGCCTTCCTCGCGCTCAATCCCGATCCGCTCATCCTGTTTCCGGAAGCGCATCTCGCCGTCTCCACCGAGATCACCGCCGACCCCGGCGCCCGCGCCATCGTCACCGAGAGCGTCGCCTGTCACGACCCCGCGGGCGAGGGCCGGCCGTTCGACCGGCTCGACCTCGGGCTGACGATCCGTACCCCTGAGGGACGCACCCTGGTGCGGGAGCGCAGCCGCATCGACGGGCTGGCGTTCACGGCACCGGACTCGCCGATGGGACTTCACCGCGCTTACGGCACGATGGTCGTCCTCGGTGCCCCCGACGACGCGCGCCTGGCCGGCCTCCGCCTGAGGCAGGCGGCCGACGCAGTCGGCTGTCTGACCGGCGTGAGCCCGCTGCCCAACGGCGCGGGCCTCGGCCTGCGCCTGCTCGCGCCGGACGGCGGTGCGCTGTCGGCGGGCATGGATGCGGTGTTCCGGATCGTGTTCGAGGTCTTGAGCGGATGCGTGCCCGGCCGGCGCCGGAAGTAGAGATCATCCCGAAACGACCAGTCGGGCGGCACATCGCGAGAAATATGGGCAGGCCGCCCAGCAATTCCCCTTGATGCCCACCGGTTTCCTGAGAAGAAATACGAGCAGGGGCATCGGCCTCGTCTGGCGGCCTCATGGCCTTCATTCGGGCCGATCGGCTGGATGACGTTCGAAGGATTTCGAAGAGACATGCGCTCGCGTGACCGAAACGACGCCCACTTCCATCTCCGCCGCCGGCTTCTCCTCGGCCTGGCCGCCTCCCCGCTGCTGAGTGCCCTGCCCGGACGCGCGCTCGCGCAGGCCGGCGCGGGCGCGCTCGCCGTCACCGACAAGGAGGTGACCGTCGGCATCCTGCACTCGATCAGCGGCACCATGGCGATGTCCGAGACCGGGGCGACCCAGGGCGAGAGGCTTGCCATCGAACAGATCAATGCGAGCGGCGGCATCCTCGGCCGCCAGGTCAAGGTGATCCAAGAGGACGGCGCCTCCGATTGGCCGACCTTCGCCGAGAAGGCGCGCAAGCTCGTCGTCAACGACCATTGCGCGGCGGTGTTCGGCTGCGTGACCTCGGCCTCGCGCAAGGCCGTGCTGCCGGTCTTCGAGCAGTATAACGGGCTCCTGTACTACCCGACCTATTACGAGGGCCTGGAGCAATCCAAGAACGTCATCTACACCGGCCAGGAGGCAACCCAGCAGACGCTCGCCGCCCTCGATTGGGTAACGAAGGAGAAGGGCGCTAAATCCTTCTTCATGGTCGGTTCGGACTATATCTGGCCGCGCACCACCAACAAGATCGCCACCAGGCACATCACCAATGTGACCAAGGGCACCATCGTCGGCGAAGAATACTTCCCCCTCGGCCACACGCAGTTCAATTCGGTCATCAACAAGATCAAGCTCAAGAAGCCGGACGTGATCTTCGCCACCATCGTCGGCGGCTCGAACGTGGCGTTCTACAAGCAGATCAAGGCCGCCGGCATCGACCTCAAGAAGCAGACTCTGGTCACGGTCTCCGTCACCGAGGACGACGTCGACGGCATCGGCGGCGAGAACATCGCCGACGCCTATTCCTGCATGAAGTACTTCCAGTCACTGAAGAACCCGGCCAACGAGGCTTTCGTCGCCGCCTTCAAGAAGCGCTGGGGCGACAAGACCGTCATCGGCGACGTGACCCAGGCGGCCTATCTCAGCCCGCTCCTGTGGAAGATGGCGGTCGAGAAGGCCGGCACCTTCGAGGTCGACAAGGTGATCGCCGCCTCACCCGGTATCGAGATGAAGGATGCGCCGGAGGGCTCCGTGAAGATCCACGAGAACCATCACCTCTGGGCCAAGACCCGCGTCGCCAAGGCCCTGCCGAGCGGCCAGTTCGACGTGGTCTACGAGAGCCCCGAACTGATCGAGCCGAACCCGTTCCCGAAGGGGTATCAGTAGGACGAGGCGGGCGGGGTCAGAGGTAACTCAAACCCCGCCACCGGCTGTGCCGCTTCAGCCGCACCATCCAGCGGCAGGCCGGGTAGAGAGCCAGCGCGAGCGCCGCCGTGATCAGCCAGATCTGCCAGGGCGCGCCGGCCTCGACCCGGCCCGAGGACCCGGCAAGCCCGAGGGCGGCGAGGCCGTCGTGGATCCCGCGAAGGGCCCACAAGTGCAGCAGGTAGAAGAACAGGGGCGCCCCGCCAAAGACGGTCAGCCAGCGTAGACGCGGTTCCGGCAGGCGCTCGAACAGCGCGAGCAGCAGCAGGCCGAGGCCGAGGGTCGCGAGCAGGAAGTCGGCCGAGGGTGGATATTTGGTGAGGTTGATGAAGGACAGGGCATCCGCGCCCCAATCCTTGCCCGGCTGCCAGGAATGTGGATCACCGTAACCGTTGAGACCGCGCAGGACGAGAAAAGCGGCGAGGCTCGCGAGCCCGAGGGCGGCGAGGCATCGGCGGCGGATGGCCGGATCGGAACCGGGCGCGTAGAGCGGCCCCAGCGCGTAGCCCGCGGTGATGACGCCGATCCAGGGTAGCACCGGGTAGGAGGTGCGCGCCGCGCCCCAGGGCAGCGGGATCATCCCGCGTTGGTGCAGCACCGCCCACAGCGCGTAGCCCGGCTGATCGGGCGCGAGCACGATTCCGTCGAGCGCGTTGTGCCCGAGCATGATCGCCAGAGCCACGCCGATCAGTGCCGGGCGCGGCAGCCAGAGCAGGGCGGCGAGCGCCAGCATGCTGAGCCCGATCGCCCAGATCACCTGCAGGTAAAGGATCGGCGGCAGCAGGGTACGGGTCCAGGCGAGGTTCACGAGCGTCACTTCGAGGACGATCAGGAACAGCCCGCGCTTGACGAGGAAGGCGGAGGTCTCGGCGCGGCTGCCGTGCTTTTGCCCGTAGAGGCTCGCCGAAAGCCCCGTCAGCAGCAGGAAGACCGGCGCGCAGAGATGCGAGGCGGCCCGCGTCAGGAACAGGCCCGGCGGCGTGGCCGCGAGGTTCACCGGGTCGCTCACTTGGGCGTGCAGGTAGAAGAACTCGCGCACGTGATCGACCAGCATCAGCAGCATCACGAGCCCGCGCAGGGCATCGATGGCGCCGATCCGGCGGCGCGGAACCACAGCCTCCGGTGCCGCGGCCTCCGGTGCCGCGGCCTCCTGCCGAGCCGGCATCAGAACCGCACCGTCATCGTTCCGGTGAAGCGCCGGGGCGCGCCGGGATAGACCCGGAAGCGGTTCAGGGAACTCTCGTAATACTCGGTGTCGAACACGTTCTCGATGTTCAACCCGAAGCGGAAATTCTCGTAGCGGTAATAGGCGAGCGCATCGACCGCGATGTAGGCCGGCAGGGAGAAGCTGTTGACGGCGTCCGCCGCCCGCTCGCCGACGCCGCGCACGCCGCCGCCGAGCCCGAGCCCCTTCCACGGGCCGGCCTGCACCTCGTGGACCGCGAGCAGGCTGCCCGAATGGCGCGGGACGTTGATGAGCGGCGTGCCGACCCGCAGGGTCGGATCTTCGGTGACCACGGCCTCCGCATAGACGTAGCCCGCCAGCAGCTTGATCTCCGGCGTGATCTGGCCGGCAGCGGTCAGCTCGAAGCCCTGGCTGCGCACTCCGCCGACCGCCACGGAGGAGCCGCTTCCGTTGGCTTCCGGCGTCAACACGTTCTCCCGGTCGATCCGGAAGGCCGTGCCGGTGAGCGCCAGAGCACCGCCATAGAGGTCGAGCTTGGCCCCGACCTCGTAGCCGATGCCGGTCTCCGGCGCGAACGGCCCGGAGGCGGCGACGGCGGCGGCATCGGGACCGATATTGGGCCGGAAGCTCGTGCCGACATTGGCGTAGAGGGAGAGTTCGGGCAGCGGCTGGTAGACGAGGCCGGCCCGCGGGGTTGCCGCGAAATAGGTCTGATCGACCTGGGAGCGCGGAATGCGCTCGCGGAACGACTGCTCGAAGAAGTCGAAGCGTACGCCGAGCAGCGCCTTCCATTCGGGCGTGAGGACGATCTGGTCCTGCGCGTAGAGGGCGGTGTTGGTGATCCGTTCGAGGTTGTTGCGTGGGATGGTGATCGGCGGCAGCGGCTGGCCGTAGCGCGGATCGTAGATGTCGATGGCGTAGGGGCTCGTGCGGAAGTTCGAGCGCAGGTAGAGCACGCGGCTATCGGTGCTCTCGCGCTCGAAGCCGAGCAGCATGGTGTGGCCGATGCCGGCGGTGTCGAAGCGCCCGACCACCTCGGCTTGGCCGATCGCCGTGTCCCAGCGGTAATCGCGCACGTTGCGGTCGCGCGAGACGGTGCGGTTGTCGGCCGCGATCGCGCGGATCTCGGCGGATTCGCCCTCCAGCGTGCCGGTGTTGAAGTGGGTGGCGAGCCGCATCTGCCAATCGGCGTTGAAGCGGTGATCGACGCGGACCTGCATCGTGTTGTTGGTCTGATAGGTGCTCTGGCCCGGCTCGCCGAGGAACCGCGAGATCGGCAAGAGCCCAAGCCGCCCGTTGAGGGCGATGACGCCGCGGTCGAACACGATGCGGTTGCGCAGAAACTCCGTCTCGACGGTGATCCGCGTGTCCGGGGTGATCTGCCAGCTCAGGACGGGCGCGACGAGCAGCCGGTCGCTGTCGACGAAATCGCGGAAGCTGCCCTGGCGGCCGGCGGCGAGGTTGAAGCGGTAGGCGAGCGTGCCCTCCTCGTTCAGCGCGCCGCCGGTATCGACCGTGCCGCGGAACTGCCCGAACGAGTCCCACAACCCGCCCATCTCGACGAAGCGCTCGACGGTTGGCTGCTTGGTGATGATGTTGACGAGCCCGCCCGGATCGCTGCGCCCGAACAGCCCGCCGCCGGGGCCTTTGAGCACCTCGACGCGCTCGACGTTCTGGGCGTCGGGCGGGGGCGGCGTGCCGCGGTTGAGCGGAAAGCCGTTCTTGTAGATCTCGGAGGTGGTGACGCCGCGGATGGCGTAGCTGAACACGGACAGGCCGCCGAAATTGTTCTGCTGCGCCACGCCCGGCGTATAGTTGAAGACCCGATCGACACGGGTGGCGGCGAGATCCGTGATGACCTCGCGCGGGGCGACCGTGACGATTTGGGGCACGTCGCGCTGGGGCGTATCGGTCTTGGTGCTGCTCACCGCGCGGTCGACGCGGTAGCCCGGCGTCGGCCCGATCAGGCCGATCGTGCCGGCCGCCGCCGTCCGCCCATCGGGCGCGCCGTTGCCGACGCCCCGGCTCCGGCTTTCGCCTTCGACCGCAAGCTCCTCCAGGGTGACCGATTCCTGCGCCCGCGCCTCCGGGACGGTCAGGCCGGCGCAGAGCAGCGCGGCGAGCATCCAATGCGGGCGCCGGATCGGGACGTCGATGGCGTTGAGGCTCGTCCGAACTGTCACAAGGCGCGCTCTGGCTGTTCGGACGCGCGCCCGAGCGGGTGCCCGCCGGGAGCGCAGGGAACGCTCCCACCGATCAGGCACGCCGCCGGAGCACCCCGCCCGGGGGACATCGTCGCGCCAAGGCAGGTCTCCTGGCTCACGGGTCAGCGCCCCCATCTCGGCCTTCCCGGTGCAGGGCACCAGTGACCGTCGGCGACGGAGGCTCGCCGCTCACAGTTGCGGGGGCAGCTTCGGCCTCGCCCGGACGGGCTTACCGAATTCCCTCTTAGCCCTCGGACATGCATCCGGGGGAACCTTGGCCGCAGCAACTTCGCTGCGATGCGGCGCAGGGTCAACATGCCGAACAATGAAATGTAACAACATCACACAGTCTGTGGCCCGCAGAGCACAAGGGTCCAGCAGCAAGTCGCGTGGCGGGTGCGCTTTCTTCATCGGCTCGAACGCGAGGACACGAGCCAATAGCGACGGTCCGATCGGCCTCGTTGTCGGCTGTCGATCGCGAATTAGCGGTGGGTCGAGAGGCCGGCCCCTCACCGCCTCGTGGCGCGCACCAGCCATCGAGAAGATGCATCGAACGATTTTCGAAGGACGGGACCGAGCTTTAGGCAAGATTAACCAAGATCCCGTTCAATGACGAAGGCTTAAGGTTGATCCTTCCCTAATCGGCGAAGCCATCTCGTTTGTCATTCTGGCACAGATAGGCCGGGGATGACGGCGCGAGGCCGTGTGGGATCCGCGTTGTCGAGTACCGCCCGCAATGGACATCGCTGAGCTCGTCCAGAGCCGCTCCGCCCGGCCCGTCATCCGCCGCCGCCGGCGCCCGCCTGTCGCGGCGCTCGCGTTGACCGCCCTCGGCGGTCTCGCGGTCGCCGGGATGCTGCAACCGCAGGATCGGGCCGCGCCTGCCCCCGTGGAAACCGCGCAGGTCTCGGGCGAGACCGAAGGGGCGGAGACCGTGCAGGCCGCGCCCGGCGCGCTGGCCTGGATGCTCGATCCCACCCCCGTTCTCGACACCGCGTCACGCGGCTTCGTCCCGCGGACCCCGCAGGCTTCCGCCTTCCGGGCGCCGCCCGCCTCGGAGCCTTCCGCGCCGGAGCCGGCCCCGACCCTGGCCGCCCTCCCCGCGGACCAAGCCGCCGACGCCGCGCCCGCAGTCACGCCGCGCCCGGCTGCGCCGACGGCCCGCCTCGCCCTCACGGTGCCACTGCCGGTGCGGCGGCCCGACGAATTCCGCTACGAGCCGCGCATGCAGACCGCCCGGGCGGCGACGCCTCGGATCGCCACGGCATCCGCGGCGCGCGCCTCCACCGAGCCGACCCGCAGCGTGTTCAGCGCCGCCGTTACCGACAACCGCAACTTCCTCGAGAAGATGTTCGATCTGCCGGGCTCGGCGCCCGCGCCTGCCTCTGCCTCGGACAAGGCGATGGCCTATGCCGGGCTCGACAGCGGAGCGGTCGATTCGGCGGCGCGGCGGCGCGTCGTGCCCGGCCCGGTCTCCGAGCCGGGGGTCGCCGTCTACGATATCAGCGCCGCCACCGTAACGCTGCCGAGCGGCGAGGTGCTGGAGGCCCATTCCGGCCTCGGCGTCGCCCAGGACAACCCGGACCACGTCCATGTCCGGATGCGCGGCGCCACCCCGCCCGGCGTCTACGATCTGCGGGAGCGCGAGGCCCTGTTCCACGGGGTGCGGGCGATCCGCCTCAACCCGGTCGGCGGCTCGGCCGCCATCCACGGGCGCGACGGCATCCTCGCCCACACCTACATGCTGGGCCCGAGCGGCGCCTCGAACGGCTGCGTCGTGTTCCGGAACTACACCCGCTTCCTCCAGGCGTATCTCAGCGGGCAGGTCCGGCGTCTGGTCGTGGTGCCCGGCACCGCCCCCGGCGTCTTCGCGGGCCGGCGCACCGCCACGCCGCGCCGCTCGGCCTCCGCGGACTAGCGGGTTTCCAAAAGGGATCATCCCTTTGGCGGGATACCGGGGCTGAGCCCCGGCTTCCCATCAACCAGGGCTCTGTCCTGGACCCGCGAAAGGCCTCGTCCTTTCGAAACCTCTGACTTGGGGCTCGGTGAGCCCGTCAGCCTTTGGCGACGGGCTTGAGCTTGAGTTGGTCGATGGCCCAGCGCCACGTTCCGTCCGATTGCCGGCGGGCCGACTCGACCGAAAGCGCTCCGTTCGGCAGCCGCGCGAAGGTCAGCGCGAGGTCGCCGTTGCGGATCGCCGGCAGGGTCTCGGGTTCGGGAAAGTCCGACTTGCGCGCGAGCAGATCCGTGTAGAAGCGGCGGATCTCGTCGTGGCCGGTGGCCACGATGTCGCCCGCGGCCACCACGGCCTGCGGCTCGTACAGGGCGACCAGCCCCTCCGCATCGCCGGCATTGGCCCGCTCGTGGAAGAGCCGGGCCAGATCCTCCGGCTCGCGTGCCACCTCCATCTGCGTCACGTCCCGCTGCGTCTCGCTCATCGGTCGTTCCTCCCTGTCTGTTTCAGGCCTATCTATTTCAGGCGGTTGCCCTGCCCGTCGCGCACCGCGACCGCCACCGGAACACCGGCCTTGACGCTCTCGGACACGGTGCAGAACTGCTCGAACTGAGCGAGCACCCGGTCGAGCCGATCCATCGACGCGGCGGGCGCGCCGAGCGCGATATCGACCTCGATCCCGACGAGGCGCAGGCGGCCTTCCGCGTTGCGGGCCACGCGCCCGATCGCCTCGGCACTCACGCCGCCGCCCTCCTGCCGGTACTTGCCCAGCGCGAAGGCGAGGCTCGCGCAAAGGCAGTTGCTCACGGCGGCGATCAGCACCTGCTCCGGTGAGGGGCCGGTGCCGCCACCGATCGGTTCCGGCTCGTCCGTCAGCAGTGGAACGAAGCTCTCGCCGAAATCGATCCGGAAGGCATAAGCCTCGATCTGCCGGATCCGAATGCTGTGCTTGCCCGACATCGCAGCCTCCTCACCTGCCTATCAACCCGCCGCTGCACGATCTCGTTCGAGCGCCGCAGTGTGCCTTGACCTAAGATTCGTATCTGGTATACCAAATGCCAATAGCGAGCTACCGGAAAGAGCGACCTCGATCCGGAAGGCCCGAGACCCGGGAAGCCAAGGAGGCAACGCCTGCCATGACCGAACGCGGCATACTCGACAGACATCGCGGCTCTCTGCTCACGGCGCGGCCTCACGGCTAGCCGGCAGCGGAAGGGGGCAACGGATGGCCCAATCGCAGACCTTCGACACGTCCGGGCTCGTCGCGGCAATCGGCGACGCGGTGGTGATCTCCGACGCGGACGGGCGGATCGTCATCTGGAATCCGGCCGCGGAGCGGATCTTCGGCTTCTCGGAAGCCGAGGCGCTCGGGCAGAGCCTCGACCTCATCACCCCGGAGCGTCACCGCCGACGCCACTGGGACGGTTACGCCAAGACGATGCGCACGGGCGAGACCCGCTACGGCACGTCGCTGCTCAAGGTGCCGGCCCTGCACAAGGACGGGCGGGCCCTGTCCATCGCCTTCACCGTCGCGCTGTTGCACGGCGCGGCGGGCGAGGTCACCGGCATCGCCGCGGTCATCCGCGACGAGACCGAGCGCTTTCAGGAAGAGCGCTCCCTGCGCCGCCGCGTGGCGGAGCTGGAAGAGGCTTTGGGCACCCTCGTCTGCGCCTGAAGCGAGGCGCCTAAGCCATTCAGCAATATTACCGACGACAATATTTTTCGATTTTCCAACGACGACCCACAACGAAGTCGAAATAGGGAGAAAACCAAGATGACCCAGCCGCTCGACGGAATCAAAATCATCGATTTCACCCACGTCCAGGCAGGCCCGGCCTGCACCCAGCTTCTCGCGTGGTTCGGGGCGGACGTGATCAAGGTCGAACGTCCGGGCTCGGGCGACGTGACGCGCAACCAGCTTCGCCACGTCGAGGATGCGGATGCGCTCTACTTCACGATGCTCAACTCCAATAAGCGTTCGCTGACGCTGGACACCAAGAACCCGCAGGGCAAGGAAGTCCTGGAAAAGCTGATCCGCGAATCCGACGTAATGGTCGAGAATTTCGGCCCCGGCGCACTCGACCGCATGGGCTTCACCTGGGCCCGCATCCAGGAGCTCAACCCGGGCATGATCCTCGCCTCGGTGAAGGGCTTCTCCGACGGGCACCATTACGAGGACCTGAAGGTCTACGAGAACGTGGCCCAGTGCGCGGGCGGCGCCGCCTCGACCACCGGCTTCTGGGACGGCCCGCCCACCGTGTCGGCCGCCGCGCTCGGCGACTCGAACACCGGCATGCATCTGGCCATCGGCATCCTCACGGCGCTGCACCAGAAGACCAAGACCGGCAAGGGCCAGAAGGTCGCCGTGTCGATGCAGGATTCGGTGATCAACCTCTGCCGCGTGAAGCTGCGCGACCAGCAGCGCCTCGACGCCATCGGCTACCTCGAAGAATACCCGCAATACCCGCACGGCGAGTTCACGGACGTGGTGCCGCGTGGCGGCAACGCGGGCGGCGGCGGCCAGCCGGGCTGGGTGCTCAAGTGCAAGGGCTGGCAGACCGACCCGAACGCCTACATCTACTTCACGATCCAGGGTCACGCCTGGGCCCCGATTTGCAAGGCGCTCGGCCGTGAGGAGTGGATCGACGATCCGGCCTACAACACGCCCCGCGCCCGCCAGGACAAGATTTTCGAGATCTTCGCGATCATCGAGGATTGGCTGGCCGACAAGACCAAGTTCGAGGCGGTCGATGTCCTGCGCAAGTTCGACATCCCCTGCTCGCCGGTGCTGTCGATGAAGGAGATCGCCGACGATCCGTCGCTGCGCGCCAGCGGCACCATCGTCGAGGTGCCGCACCCCAAGCTCGGCTCGTATCTGACTGTCGGCTCCCCGATCAAGTTCTCGGACCTGAAGGTCGACATCAAGGCTTCGCCGCTTCTGGGCGAGCACACCGACGAGGTCCTCGCGGGCCTCGGCTACTCGCCCGAGCAGATCGCCGCGATGCACGAGTCGCGCGCGGTCTGAGTGGGGCGCGGCGGCCCCGGTCTCGGGGCTGCCTGCACAGGATGGCCAGCCTCTTTCGGCCATGATCCTCCCGGGACGAGGCATCGCCCCGGGAGCGCATGACCGGGCGTGACGCCCGGGTTTCTTCCTCCTCCGATGACTTTCCCGGGCCGACTCCGTCGGTCCGGTTTTTCGTTGTCCGGCTTGCGTCGCCTAAACGAAGAAATCGCCTAGGAAGAAGTCCACCGCTTGGCGCACCACCTCCGGATCGTAGGCGTGCGGACCGTCGTACTCGATGTAGGTGAGGTCGTACCCCGCCGCCCGGAGCAGCCGGGCATGGTTGCGGGCGCTGCGGTCGATCGGGATCTGCTCGTCGCGGGTGCCGTGCGATAGGAAGACTTTCGGCGCACCCGCCTGCACCTGCACCGACATGAACCCGGCGGACGACACGATCAAGTGGCTGACCCGGTCGCCGTTGGTAAGTCCGAGGGACAGCGCGTAGCTGCCGCCGTCGGAATGGCCCGCGAAGGCGAGATGGCCCGGATCGACCAGGAAACGGTCGGCGACCTCGGCCAGCGCCCGGTCGAGCCGCTCCCGGTCCGGCCCGTTGCCGGCGATCACGAGATCCCAGGTCGGGTGCAGCGATTGCGGCGCGAGCAGCAGGAAGCCGCGCTTGTCCGCATGCGCCTCCAGCATCGGCAGAATCTTCTCGGCGCTGCCGCCGCCGCCGTGGAACAGGACGACCAGCGGTGTCGGCAGGCGCGGATCGATGTGCTCGGGCACGCGGAGCATCGCGTCGCGGGTCTCGAACAGGCCCAGCGCGTGGCGGCCCGGCGGCAGCGGCGGCTTGCCCGGCAGCCGCGGCAGGAAGGCGAGCCGGCCGGCCAGCCGGGGATCGAGGGCGACCGTCGGATCGAAGGCGAAGGAGGACATGGAAGATTCCTTTGATGGAACCCGACCCGAACCCCTCATGCTGAGGTGCCCGCGGCAGCGGGCCTCGAAGCATACCGGAACCGATCAGGCGCCCTTGGCCGGGACGCTTCGGGCCCTCGTCCGTGCGTGCTTCGAGGCTCCGCTTCGCTCCGCACCTCGGCATGTGGAAGGTGGGTGATGGCCGGAGCCGTGGAACCGATCAGCAGCCCCGGCCGTGAAACGACGAAAGGACCGCGGCGCCTTTCGGCACCGCGGTCCGGCTGAGTCGCGGGAAGAGGCTAGAACGGCCTCAGGCCCCCTTCTTCTTCAAGGTGCTCTGCGGGTTGAGGCTGCCGATGTTGCCGCTTTCGCTGCCCGCGGCCGGGTCGATCTCCGCGTTGATGAGGGTCGGCTTGCCGGAATCCATCGCCGCGTCCACGGCCCGCTTCAGCTCGTCCGGCGTGGTGACGTTCACGCCGACGCCGCCGAAGGCCTCCATCATCTTGTCGTAGCGGGAGTTCTTGACGAAGACGGTGGTGCCGGGATCACGGCCGGTCGGGTCGGTGTCGGTACCGCGATAGATGCCGTTGTTGTTGAAGATCACGATGCAGACCGGCAGCGCGTAGCGGCAGATGGTTTCCACCTCCATGCCGGAGAAGCCGAAGGCCGAGTCGCCCTCCACCGCCAGCACCGGCTTGCCGGTCTCGACGGCGGCCGCGACGGCGAAGCCCATGCCGATGCCCATCACGCCCCAGGTGCCGACATCCAGGCGCTTGCGCGGCTGGTACATATCGATGATGCCGCGGGCGAGATCGAGGGTGTTCGCGCCCTCGTTGACGAGGATCGCGTCGGGCCGCTCCTTGATGACGGTCCGCAAGGCGCCCAGCGCCGAGTGGAAGTCCATCGGCGCGGTGTTCTTCATCAGCTTCGGAGCCATCTTGGCGATGTTCGCCTCACGCTTGCTCCGCAGCGTCTCGAGCCAGCCGGCGGGGGCGCCCTTCCAGTCCTGACGGATACCCGCGAGCAGCGCCTCGACGCAGGAGCCGATGTCGCCGACCATGGGTGCTGCGATCTCGACGTTCGAGTCCATCTCGCGCGGCTCGATGTCGATCTGGATGAAGCGCTTCGAGCCGGGTTCGCCCCAAGTCTTGCCCTTGCCGTGGGAGAGCAGCCAGTTCAGACGGGCGCCGATCAGCACCACGACATCGGAATCCTTGAGCGCGGTGGAGCGCGCCGCGCCGGCCGAGAGCGGGTGGGTGTCGGGCAGGAGGCCCTTGGCCATGCTCATCGGCACGTAGGGGATGCCGCTCTCCTCGACGAGCGCGCGCACCGCCTCGTCGGCCTGGGCGTAGGCCGCGCCCTTGCCGAGGATGATGAGCGGACGCTCGGCCGACTTCAGCAGATCCAGCGCCCGGGCGACGGAGGCCGGGGCCGGAAGCTGGGCCGGAGCCGCATCGATCACCTTCACCAGCGACTTCGCGCCGAGCGCGCCGTCGATGACCTGCGAGAACAGCTTGGCGGGCAGATCGAGATAGACGCCGCCGGGCCGGCCGGAGACCGCCGCGCGGATGGCGCGCGCCACGCCGATGCCGATATCGGCGGCGTGCAGAACGCGGAAGGCGGCCTTGCACAGCGGCTTGGCGATGGCGAGTTGGTCCATCTCCTCGTAATCGCCCTGCTGCAGATCGACGATCTCGCGCTCGGAGGAGCCGGAGATCAGGATCATCGGGAAGCAGTTGGTGGTGGCATTGGCCAGCGCAGTGAGGCCATTGAGGAAGCCCGGCGCGGAGACGGTGAGGCAGATGCCCGGCTTCTTGGTGAGGAAGCCGGCGATCGCGGCGGCGTTGCCTGCGTTCTGCTCGTGGCGGAAGGAGATGACGCGCAGGCCCTCGGCCTGGGCGAGCCGGCCGAGATCGGTGATCGGGATGCCGGGCACGTTGTAGATCGTCTCGATGCCGTTGAGCTTGAGCGCGTCGATGACGAGGTGGAAGCCGTCCGTCAGGGCGGGCTCCTCATGGGGCACGGCGCCCGCGGTGATCGCGTCGATGTTCTGGGCCTGGACGGTCATGCGGCGTTCTCCCTTGTGGTGCGGATGCTCTTGTCCGGCGCGGGGCCCGATGGCGTCGGGCCGGGCTCGTTTCGCGCGTGCTGCTGCGCCGCGCGGCGTACGGGCCGCGCTCGGGCGGCCGGTCTTGTTACGACACATCTGGCATACCAAATACCAAAAGCCTGGTCAAACGAAACACGTGGCTTCAGGCCCGCCCACGGGAGCCGGTGGTAGAGCGGTCGAAACAGGGGTCGCGGGCCTCTCGAAACAGAGGCTGCTCGTTACATCCGAGACGGGAAATCCTGACGCCGCACCGGCGAGCGCGTCGCGAGAGCGATGCATCTGCGTCACAAAAAAACGCGCGCCGGGCCTCATCCGCCACGGCGCGCGTCTTGTCAGTCGGAGCTTCAGCAGCCGGATCGAAGCCCGGTCGCCCCACGGGCCGACGCTTTGTTTCAGGCCAGTTTCACCGCGCGATCCTCCGCGTCGGCGATCTCGGCCTCCGCCGCGAGGTAGCGCCGCCGCATCGGCTTCAGCACGAAGACCGCCAGCGCCGCGGCCAGAATATTCAGCCCGATGATGAGGCCGAACACCGCCGACCAGCCGTAGGAGGCCGACAGCACGCTGGCGAAGGGAACGAGAAAGGCCGCCGTACCCTTGGCGGTGTAGAGGAGGCCGGCGTTGCTGGCGGCGTATTTCGAGCCGAACGTGTCGCCGCAGGTGGCCGGGAACAGCGAATAGATCTCCCCGAACACGCCGAAATACATCGCCGTGCACAGGACGAAGACGACCGGGTTGCGCCCGTAGCCGAGCAACAGGATGCAGGCTGCCGCGGCAATCACGAAGGCGATGAACATCGTGTTCTCACGGCCGATATTGTCGGACACCCAGCCGAAGAACGGCCGGCCGAACCCGTCGAAGATGCGGTCGAGCGAGATCGCCAGGGTGAGGGCCGCCATCTGCAGGCCGAACAGGCTCATCGGCACGTCGGCGACCTTGAAGTCATGGGCGATCGGGGCGATCTGCGCCGCCGCCATCAGGCCGCCGGAGGCGACCATCACGAACATCGCGTACATCGTCCAGAACACGGGCGTGCGCACCGCCTCCTTCGGGCTGCGGTCGACCTTGGTCTGGGGCAGGCGCAGGTTCTTGCGCGTGATCGGCACGGCGACCGACGGCTTGCGCAGCAGGAAGGACAGCAGGACGACGACGAACCCCTGGCCGAGCCCGAAGACGAGGAAGGCCTTTTGATAGCCGCTCGCGGCGATCATATTGGCGATCGGGATCACGGTGACCGCCGCGCCCGCGCCGAAGCCCGCTGCGGTCGCGCCCGCCGCCAGCCCGCGCCGGTCGGGGAACCATTTCAGGGCGTTGCCGACGCAGGTGCCGTAGACCGAGCCCGCGCCGATGCCGCCGATCACCGCTGCGGCGTAGAGCAGAAAGAGCGAGTCGGCATAGGCGTTCAAGGTCCAGGACAGGGCGATCATCACCCCGCCGAAGAAGACCACGACCCGCGGGCCGTAGCGATCGACGAACCAGGTCTCGATCGGCACGAGCCAAGTCTCGGTGGCGACGAAGATCGTGAAGGCGAACTGGATCGCCGTGCGCCCCCAATGGTGCTGCGCGTCGATCGGATCGACAAAGAGGGTCCAGCCGTATTGAAGGTTGGCGATCATCGCCATGCAGAGCACGCCGAAGGCGAGTTGCCACCATTTGGCGGAAGGCGCATCGCTGCGGGCGTGTAGCTCTGCCGGTTGGTTGACCATCCGGTCTCTCCCTGAACGTTTCCGGTGCTCCCCTAGCGTGGTTTCAAGCACAATGATGCCAGGCATACAATATACCAGAGAGATAAAGATCCGGCCGTTAGCCTGCGGCAACCCGGCACACCCGGGCAGACGGACGGATCGGTGCGGAGAGCCCGCTCAGGGAAACGGTCGCGCCAAAGCGCGCCGGGCGTGTCACCGCCCGGCGCGCCGCGTCGATCATCGGAACCCCGGCCGAGCGGTGGCCCGGCCGGCGCGCGTCAGTGGGCGATGACAGTCGCCGGCTTGGCCTCCGCGGCGGACATGTCCCTCGTATAGGCCTGCCGCATCGGCTTGAGGACGAAGATTGCCATCAGCGCCGCGAGGATGTTGAGCACGGCGGCCGCCAGGAACACCGCGTGCCAGCTTCCCGTCATCGTCGTGAGGATGCTGGTATAGGGCACGATCAGCGCAGCCGTGCCCTTGGCCGTGTAGAGCAGGCCGGCATTGGTGGCGGCGTATTTCGAGCCGAAGGTGTCGCCGCAGGTCGCCGGGAACAGCGAGTAGATCTCGCCCCAGGCGAAGAACACGAGCCCTGTCAGGATCACGAACAGGATCGGGTCCTGGCCGAACTGGCTCAGCATGTAGATGCCGACGCCCTCGATGCCGAAGGAGAGGAACATCGTGTTCTCGCGGCCGATATGGTCGGAGATCCAGCCGAAGAGCGGGCGCGTCACGCCATTGAGCACCCGGTCGATCGTGGCGGCGAAGGTCAGGGCCGGCAGGGTGATGCCGAGCAGGCTCACCGGCACGTCGGCGATGTGGAAGTCCTTGGCGATGGGGCCGAGCTGGGCGGTGGCCATCAGGCCGCCGGCCGCCATCATCACGAACATCGCGTACATCACCCAGAAGATCGGGGTGCGTACCATCTCGCCGGGTGTGAAGTCGCGCCGGCTCTGGCTGACGCGGGCGATCTCGGGCACCTGCCCCTTCTTGGGCGCGACCAGGAACAAGGCGATCAGCATCACGATCAGGCCCTGGCCAATGCCGAACCAGAAGAAGGCGGCCTCGTAGCCGTAATGGTGGATCACCGCCTGGATCGGGATGACGGTGAGCGCCGAGCCCGCGCCGAAGCCCATGGCGGTGAGGCCGGCGGCCAGCCCGCGCCGGTCGGGGAACCACTTCAGCGAGTTGCCGACGCAGGTGCCGTAGACCGCGCCCGCGCCGGTACCGCCGACGGCCGCCCCGACATAAAGCAGCCAGAGCGTGTCGGCGTAGGCGTTGATCACCCAGGCCAGGCCGCACAACAGGCCACCGATGAGCGTCACGACCCGCGGGCCGTACTTGTCGACGAACCAGCCCTCGATCGGCACCAGCCAAGTCTCGGTGAGGACGAACAGGGTGAAGGCGACCTGGATCGCGGCGCGGTCCCAGCCGTGCCGCTCCTGCATCGGGTTGACGAAGAACGTCCAGCCGTACTGCATGTTAGCGATCATGCACATGCAGATGATGCCGAACAGCAATTGCAGCCACCGGCTCGTCGGTGGTGGAACGTGTGATGTCGTGGATGGGGCCATGGACGTATCTCCAGTGTACGCTCGATTTTTCGAGCTTTTTGGCCGTCCGACTTCTTTGATTATTTCTTGAATAGCGCTCTAAATATTCATCGCCGCAGAATGATTAGGTAATCAAGCAAACGCTGTGATCCGACCGGCGGATCGAAGTCGCTCAAAGCCTCTGCGGCTCGGCTCTGCCGAGTGCAGGAATGACTTTCATGCGAGAACAACGGCGAGGCTCTTGAGGCGGCCCGGATCGAGAGCGGATCGTGCCGCACCGGCTCATCGCTGGAAGGCCAAGCGGCTCAATTTTGCCAATCCCGCCCGGACGGCGGCACCATAATTCAAAACGCAGGATTGACAATAGGTATTCTGTATACCAGCCTGCGTTCCAAGGCGGCCCCGTTCGAGAGGCATGCCGATGGAGGAGCGCCGTGTTTGGAACGATGCGCCGTGAGCCGGACGCTGCGGGCGTCCGCACCATCCACCGGGACCGATCCGTGGCCGAGGCCGCGCAACTCCTCGCTCAGCCGGGAACGGGCGCGCTCGTCGTCGTCGAGGGCGATGCCGACGCAACGGTGACGGGCCTGCTCACCCAGCGCGACATCTTCCGCGCAGTGGCGGCCGAGGGCCCCGAGATCTACAGCCGCAGCGTCTGGCTCATCACCGATCACGACTTTCCCGCCGTCGATGTCGGCGCTTCGGCGCAAGAGCGGCTGAAGACCTTCTGCGAACGCAAGGTCGATCACATCGCCCTGATGGAATCCTGCCGCATCAGCGCGATCCTGAGCATCTGGGATTGCGCCGGCGAGGCGCGGGCAGCGACGAACCCGCCGGCATTACCGCATACGTGAAGGCGCACGGCTCATCGTGAATGCAAACGTAGCGCCGGACACGACGCATCCAGTCACGGACCCTTGCCTGCCGGGAGCAGGCACCGCTCACCGAGCGTTGTACGAGAACGATCCGGAACAGGTCGGAAGACGAGTCCGAGAAAAGGCCTCCGCCATGGAAACCCCGATGAAACATCTGACCGTCGTCGAATGCCCGATCGTCTTCCCGGGCGAAAACGAATTCGGTGCGTCGAGCATCGACATGTTACCCCGTCTTGGTATCGCCGGCGGGCTGGAGAGCCGCCACATCCGTGTTCTGGACGAGCGCATCATCGCGGTGTGCATCTGGCGCAGCTCGTTCTGCGCCAAACTGTTCTTCGACACCGCTTGGCACGAGCGGGCGGCGACGCTGTGGGGCGAGGCCTACCAGATCCGGTTCGACGCGATCGAGAACGCCTCCGCCGCCTGATCGAAACCGGGAGGGGCGAGCGATGACCGACGCCGCGCCGCCCCTCGCCGACAGGTTTCCGGCCGCGGCCAGTGGCACCGCCCCCGCGGACGAGCCGGCCTTCCACGCCTGGAATCCCGGTCTCGAACCCGGCCTGCCGCGGGCGATGCGCCCGCTCGCGACGGTATTCCGGCCCGAGAACGTTCGCCTGCCCTTCTCCGAAATCCTCGAACTGTCCGATTTCAGCGGCCTGCCCGCGACACAGCTCGCCCCCTTCCGGCCTGAGCGCCTCGCGGTCCACGAGGTGCTGATCCGGGTCATGGCCGACATCTCGGTCCCCGTCGGCGAAGTCTATGCCGATCTCGGTCTGAACTTCCGGCGCATCGTCGGCACGTTGCTGCGCGAGGGCGTGATGCACCGCCTCGACGCGGTCGCGGCCACCCTCGACGCGGTCCGCGCCGAGGCCGAGGCGGCGCTGGAGCGCGAGCTGTCGGCCCTGTTCGACGAGGCGCCCGCGCCGCCGCCCGAACCGGCCTCCGGCTGGGCCGGGTGGCTCCGCCGCCTCGGCCCGCGCGCGCCGCCCTCCCCTTCTCCTTCGCTGACCGGCGACGGGCAGGCACGCATCCTCGCCCGCCTCGACGAACGATGCGCGGCAGCGAGCGAAGCCGAGAGCATGGAGAGCGCCGCCCGCGAGGCTCTGCGCACGGTGTTCGGCCACGTTATCGCCCGCCAGGGCATGCTGATCCGCGACCGCGCGCTGCTGCGGCGGCTCGCCGGCATCCTCGTCACCAACCGCTGCGGCAGCGACCGGATCGGTGCGCTGATCGCGCCCTGGATCGAGGCGGTCGCTGCGGCGCAGGGCTATCATCGGCCCGCGCCGCAAGCGCAGCCGGTCGTGATGAACGTCAAGGGCGCCTCGGCCTCGGGCAAGAGCACGATCCGGCCCTATCAGCGCGACCTCGCCGGACGGATCGGCGCACAATGGCAGGACTTTGCCGTCATCACGCCCGACGTCTGGCGCAAGTTCCTGCTGGATTACGACAGCTTGGGTGAAGCGCGCCGCTATGCCGGCCCGCTGACCGGCCACGAGGTCGAGATCGTCGATGCCAAGCTCGACCGCTACATCACCCGCAAGGCGGCCGGTGGCCGCCTCTCGCACCTGCTGATCGACCGCTTCCGCTTCGACAGCTTCTCGACGGAGGCCGGCAGCGACGGCGCCGGGCAGCTCCTCACCCGGTTCGGCCAGCGCGTCTACCTGCAATTCATGGTCACCCCGCCCGAGGAAACCGTGGAGCGGGCCTGGAAGCGAGGGGAGGAATTCGGACGCTACAAGGCGGTCGAGGATCTGCTGGCGCACAATGTCGAGGCCTTCACCGGCATGCCGCGGCTGTTCTTCACCTGGGCGCTGCGCCGGGACCGGCCGGTGTTCTTCGAATTCCTCGACAACAGCGTGCCCAAGGGCGCGCGTCCGCTCACCATCGCGTTCGGCACGAACGACGCGATGACGATCCTCGACGCCAAAGCCCTGCTGGCGATCGAGCGTTATCGGCGGATCGACATTCGCGCCCGCGCGGCGGCCGAAGTCTATCGCGGCGTTGCCGACGCACCGGAGGCCGAGGCGCGCTTTCTACGGGAGGCACTGCGGCAGGTGTCCGTGGTGCGCTTTGTCGATCGGGAATCGGGGCGGGTCTTCGCGCGCTTCGAGAGCGGTCGTCTCGTCGGCCTCGACCCGGGGGGTCTGGCCGCCGCGCGCCGGGAAGCCGAGACGGCGCGGGCGCTCGCGGCAACGGGCCTGACGGACGAGACCGAGGGCGTCGCGCCGCTCGACGAGGTTCTGTGCCCGGCCGAAACCTCGACCCTCGGCGCATGGGGTCCGGAGGCCGACCGGGGAGACCCTTAACCCCCACCATGCTGCACCGCGACATCGAAAAGCGTCTGTCACACCTTCGCCGGCCGCAGGGATTGTGGCCGAATTCCCATGCCATCAGATCATTGCACGCCCTTCACATGCGCGTGACGCATGTGCACGTTTGGTATTTTGTACTTCATATTCCAAAAAGGGCGGCTTATCTCCGGATGCGTTCGCACCGCACCATAGCCAAAACCGTCGGAGACCCTCATGCTCGCCACTTGGCTCGCCGCGCTCGTTTTCCTTGTCGCCGTCCAGGCACTGCTTGTCGTCAAGCTGGCCGACCGTCTGACCGTCTCGAACGCTGCCCAGGATGTCCCGACGGGTCGCCGCACCGAGGCGCTGGAGACGACCGACCGCTACGCTCGCGCCGCCTGAACCGCGACCGGAACCTCGCGTCGAGCGAAGTCTGCGGCTGCCAGCCATGCGGGCCCGGCCGGCTTGGCGGATGAGACTCCGAAGCGCGTCTCGGCCGTGAACGGCGTGGCGTCGAGAAACGCCTGCATCTCAGCATCGGAATAATGTCCGAACGCGTCCACAAGATCGGCGAGAGCACGGTCCGAGGCGTGGTCTGAGACGGTTCTGTCCATCACCGTATCCTCCGGTCGCCGGCCCGAACGGTGCAGAACGCAGCCGTATCAGGCCTCATCAACCTATTGGTATCTGGCATACCAGAGAAGGGAAATCAAGTTCTAGCCGCCCTGGAACTCGGCAGAATAATGCCGCACGCTACTCCGCGGCGATGCGATGGACGCCGCCCACCGCGCCCGAACCGAGGATGTCGCCGATCTCGGCATCGGTGCAGCCCAGTACCTCGCGCAGGATCTCGTCGGTATGCTCGCCCAGCAGCGGCGCGCGGGTGATCTCGGTGGGGCTCGCTGACAGCTTGATCGGGTTGCCCACCGTCAGGTAGGCGCCGCGGGTTGGGTGCTCGACCTCGACCACCGTGCCGTTCGCCCGCAGCATCGGATCCTCGGCGATCTCCTTCATCGACAGGATCGGTCCGCACGGGATCTCGTAGGCGTTGAGGATCTCCATCGCCTCAAGCTTGTCGTGCTTCATCGTCCACGCTTCGATACGCGTGAAGATCTCATTGAGATGCGGCAGGCGGGCCTTCGGCGTCGCGTAGGCCGGATCGGTCTTCCAGTCCGGCTCACCGATGATGTCGCAGATCGGCCCCCAGACCGCGCCCTGCGTGATGAAGTAGATGTAGGCGTTGGGATCCTGCTCCCAGCCCTTGCACTTGAGGATGCGGCCGGGCTGCCCGCCGCCGGAATCGTTGCCGGCCCGCGGCACCGCCTCGCCGAAGGGGACGCCCTCACCGTACTGGCTGTATTCCATCAGCGGGCCGTGGGCGAGGCGCTGCTGGTCGCGCAGCTTCACCCGGCAGAGATTGAGCACCCCGTCCTGCATGGCGCAATCGACGCGCTGGCCCTGCCCCGTCTGCGTCCGCTGGTAGAGAGCGGTCACGATGCCGAGCGCGAGGTGCAGGCCGGTGCCGGAATCGCCGATCTGCGCGCCCGAGACCATCGGCACGCCGTCGCGCCATCCGGTGGTAGAGGCCGCGCCGCCGACGCACTGGGCAACGTTCTCGTAAACCTTGCAATCCTGGTAGCGGCCGGGCCCGAAGCCCTTGACCGAGGCCAGGATCAGGCCCGGATTGGCGGCCTGCAGCTTCTCCCAGGTCAGCCCCATGCGGTCGAGGGCGCCGGGGGCGAAGTTCTCGACCAGCACGTCGCACTCGGCGATGAGCCGCCACAGGATGGCGTTGCCTTTGGGGTTCTTGCCGTCGAGCGTGATCGAGCGCTTGTTGTGGTTCAGCATCGTGAAATAGAGGCTGTCCACACCGGGAAGGTCCTGAAGCTGCTGGCGCGTCGCATCGCCCGCGCCCGGCCGCTCGACCTTGATCACGTCGGCCCCGAACCACGCGAGCAGTTGCGTGCAGGTCGGCCCCGATTGAACATGGGTGAAGTCGAGGATGCGGACGCCCTCGAGTGCCTTGCCCGGTGCCTTGCTCATCGCAGGTCTCCTCCCCAGGAGAATGGCATGTTGCCGGGCGCTGATCGGCCGATGGCGTCGGCCGGGTGCGCCCGCGGGGATCCGTGCCGGTCGTGGGCTCCGGTACGGCTGGCGTGCGCGACTTGAGCGCAGCTCAGGGCATCATCATCGAGGCTGCCCTGCACCCGGCGAATGCCGCCGGCATCGACTCCCCGATTTTCTTCTGGCATACCAGATGCCAGAGGTCAACATTTCGGGTCGGATACCGGAAATCCGAACGTTCTCGTGCGGATTCCGCTGGAAGAGCCGGGATACCGGAGTGCGGGCTGCCTTGTCTTCCGAAGGATGAGACGCCATGCTCCCGCGGCTCGATGTTTCCACTCCGGACCCGCAACCCCATCGGCATCAAGGTCGATCCGAAGTGATGGAAAATCTCTCGATCAAGCCGATCGTTCCGGCGACGAGCCTGCGAACGCTGGCCTACGAGGCGCTGAAATCCGCCATCACCAACATGGACATCTACGGCCAGACCGGGGATGTGCGACTCGATGAGCGCGGCCTGTCGCAGACGCTGGGCGTGAGCCGCACGCCGATCCGCGAGGCGCTGACGGTGCTGGAGCAGGAAGGCTTCGTGCGTAACGAGCCCCGGCGCGGCGTGTTCGTCGTCAAGAAAACGAAGCGCGAGATCGTCGGCATGATCCAGGCCTGGGCGGCGCTAGAGAGCATGGCGGCACGGCTCGCCTGCACCGCGGCCTCGGACGAGGATCTGGCCTGCCTGCGCCGCTCCTTCCCCGAGTTCTTCGACGGGCAGCCCTACGAGCATCTCGACGAGTACTCGGAAGCCAACATCCGCTTCCATCAGAAAATCATCGCCCTCGGCCACAGCGCGGTGATCACGGATCTGACCAGCAATCTACTCATGCACGTGCGCGGCATCCGCAACACGGCGCTCCGCCAGGGTGACCGCGCCTCGAAGTCGATCGAGGAGCACGTGCGGATCATCGAGGCGCTGGAAGCCCGCGACGCGGAGCGCGCCGAGCGCCTCGTGCGCGACCACGGCCTCGGCCTTGCCGATCACGTGCAGCGCTACGGCGACCACCTCGACTGATCGCTCCGCGACAAAACGGCGCCGAAACCGTCTCCGAGCGAGCCATGAGGGTGCCGCGCGGCCTCACGCGACGTGGCGCGGCTTCGGCCTAAGCAATCCGGACGGCAAGATGAGCCGGAAAAAGCTGTCGCGTCCCGACGAGCCGTCCGCGTGAACGGCGGACACTTCGCCGGGACGAGGGACGTCGCCGCCTATCCCCCCGGGATCGCCAGCGGATTGTCGGTGAGCGCGGCCCGGTCCGGCGTGTCCAGGGCGGGCTTGCCGAGGAAGGCGTCCCAGATCCGGCGGACGAAGGCCGGGTCGAGGTCGCGCACGATCAGCACGAGCCGCGAGCGGCGATCCGCATCGGGCCAGGCCGGCAGCGTCACCGGCGCGTGGACGACGTGCTGCACCCCGTGCACCACGACCGGCCGCCCGGGATCGTCGGCGAGCGCCACGAGGCCCTTGAGGCGCAGGAGCTTCGGCCCGTGCGCCGAACGCATGAGATCCAGGAACATCTCGAAGGCCGGGCGCGGCACCGGCTCGTCGCTGGTGAGGTGAAAGGCGCGGATCGCCGCGTCGTGCCGGTTCACGTCGTGATGGTGATGGCCATGATCGTGGTGATGGCCGTGCGCGCGGTCTTCCGCGCCGAGCCACGCGCGCACGTCGTCCCCCTTGCCTTCGAGGCCGAACAGGCCGCCGAGCAGGCGCTCGGCCGGCACGTCGGGCCCGTGGATCCGGGCGCCCGGATTGAGGGAAGCGAGCCGGCGGGTCAGTGCCTCCGCCGCGGCGCCGGGTAGGTCCGCCTTGGTCACCACGAGATGGTCGGCGACCGCCGCCTGCCGCAGCGCCTCGCCGTGCGCGTCGAGGGTGCCGGCGCCGTTGACCGCATCGATCACGGTCACCACGCCCTGCAATTGGAAGCGGATCGCGAGATAGGGGTGGTAGATCAGCGCGTGGAGGATCGGCGCCGGGTCGGCGAGGCCAGTGGTCTCGATCACCACCCGGCGGAACGGGTTGATGCGGCCGTTGTCGCGGCGGCGCAGGAGGTCTTCGAGCGTCGAGATCAGGTCGCCGCGCACGGTGCAGCACAGGCAGCCGGCGCCGAGCAGAATCATCCCTTCGTCAACGGTCTCGATCAGCAGGTGATCGAGCCCGATCTCGCCGAACTCGTTGACGATCACCACCGTGTCGGCGAGCGCCGGATCACCGAGGAGACGGTTCAGCAGCGTGGTCTTGCCCGCGCCGAGGAAACCCGTGAGCACGGTGAGCGGGATCGGCGCGGGGCGGCCGGGTTGTTCGGTCTGGAGCATCGTGAAGCGGCTTTCGAAGTCCGAGCCGCTCGGGATCTCCCCCTCTCCCCGGCAGGGGCGAGGGGATCAGCCGTCACCGCAGCGCGTCTCGGTGACGATATGACGATGCCGGGGGCTTTCGAAAACCCCTTACGACTCGTCGTTCTTCGCCTTGGCGGGCTTCTTGTCCGCCTTCTTGGCGGCGGGCTTGGCTGCTTCAGGCTTGGCCGCCTCGGGCTTCTTGGCGGCCGGCTTGTGCGCCGGCTTCGCGGCTGCCTTCGAAGCGGGCTCCACCGCCGTATAGGCACTGGTCGTGGCCGGTACGTTCTTGGGGCCGGCGATCTTCGTGGCCGGCTTGGGCGCGGTCACGGCGGCGGCGCGGGCCTTGGCGGCCTTCTCCGAGGCGGCCTGCTTGGCGGCCTCTCGGGCCGCGTCCTTGGTGGCCTTGGCTTCCGCACGCTTGCGCTGGGCGGCCTCCTGCGCGGCTTGGCGAGCCGCCTGCTTGGAAGCCTGCGCCTCCTGTTCCTCGCGGGCCAAAGCCATCGCGCCTTCCGTGGGGCTGCTGCCGATCCAGACCGGGATCGGCTGAAGCGGCGCCCGCGGCGGCAGGGTGCGCCCGCGGACGTTGGCGCTGCTGAGCGCGGCGAAGGCGAGGTTGGTGGCGTCCGGGGTCGCCGAGCCGAGGAGCTGCGTGGCGGCGCTGTTGGCGCCGGGACCGCTCGCGGTCAGGGCGCCGGGGCCTTCGTCCACCGGCATCGGCTTGCGCTTGTCGCAGATGTAGGGCCGCATGTCCGGCGGGGTGGCGACGTTGGAGGGCGGCAGCGATTCGAGGGTCGGCGCGGTCCAGCCCGCCGACTGGCCGAAGCCGTAATCGAACAGGTCGGCGGCCTTGATGTCGCGCTCGCGCGCGCTCGGCTGGCCCATCACCACGGTGATGATGCGCCGGCCCCCGCGGGTCGCGGTCGCCACCACGTTGAAGCCGCCCGAGCAGATGAAGCCGGTCTTCATGCCGTCGGCCCCGGGGTAGCGCCCGAGCAGGCCGTTATGGTTGGCCATGACCGACTTGCCGAACTGGATCGCCGAGATCGAGAACAGGGCCTGCTGGTTGGGGAAGTCGCGCATCAGCGCGCGGGCCAGGATCGCCATGTCGCGGGCGCTGGTCCATTGCCGCGGCTCGGGCAGGCCGTTGGGGTTGTACCAGCGGCTCTCGCGCATGCCGATCCGGTGCGCGGTCTCGTTCATCATGTCGGCGAACCCCTCGACGGAGCCGCCGAGCCCCTCGCCGATGACCCAGGACACGTCGTTGGCCGACTTGACCATGATGATCTTGAGGGCGTTGTCGAGGGTGATCTGCGTGCCCGGCTTGAAGCCCATCTTCGAGGGCGGCTCGGCGGCCGCCGCCGGCGAGACCGTCAGCAGCGTGTCGAGCGAGACCTTGCCTTGGCGCACCATGTCGAGGGCGACGTAGGTGGTCATCAGCTTGGTGATCGAGGCCGGATACCAGGGGTCGGTCGCGCCCTGGCTGTAGATCACCTTGCCGGACTCGGCATCGACGACGAGGATCGGTGCCGTCACCGCCGAGGCCGCCCCCGCCATCAGGCCGAGGGCGGCGAGCGAGCCGATCAGCCGTCCCCAAACACGGTTCACCATCGGGCCAATCTCGAAAGGGTGGGAGGGCGCGGGACGCCGGGGAGCAGGAATTCCGTTGCCGGCTCCGGGCGTTCGCGAGGGACGCACCCGGACAGGGTCGGATCGAGGAGACCCGTTCATCAACGTGCCCTCCGTGGCGAGAGCATGGCAGAGCGGGGCGTTTGCCCACGGATACGCTTCCGATCAGGGTTGCGTTCCGCGAAATCCTGCACCGCTTGGTCTTCCGCACCTCACAGGGGTAAGGGCAAGTCCTGGCAGAAAAGCGCGACGATGTCCTACGCGGTCAAGGAACTCTTCCACACACTTCAGGGTGAGGGCGCCCAGGCCGGGCGCGCGGCGGTGTTCTGCCGGTTTTCCGGCTGCAATCTCTGGTCCGGCCGCGAGGAGGACCGGGCAGGCGCCGCCTGCCGCTTCTGCGACACCGATTTCGTCGGGATGGACGGAGAGGGTGGCGGGCGCTTCGCCTCGGCCGAGATCCTGGCCGACGCCATCGCCGCGACCTGGGCCGGGGGCGGAGCCAACCGCTACGTCGTGTTCACCGGCGGCGAGCCGCTGCTGCAACTCGACGAGGCCTTAATCGCCGCCGTCCATGCCCGCGGCTTCGAGGTCGCGGTGGAGACCAACGGGACGCTTCCCGCGCCGGCCGGCATCGACTGGATCTGCGTGAGCCCCAAGGCCGGCAACCCGCTGGTCCAGACCTCGGGCGACGAGTTGAAGCTCGTCTTCCCGCAGGCAGAGGCCGAGGCCGCGCCGGAGTGCTTTTCGGATCTGCCCTTTCGGCATCACTTCCTGCAGCCGATGGATGGGCCGGAGGCCGCCGCCCACACCGCGGCGGCGGTGGCCTATTGCCGGGCGAACGCCCGCTGGCGGCTCTCCCTTCAGACGCATAAGATCATCGGAATTCCGTGACGGCACCGTCCCGAAGGCGGCTTCCGGTCGTCGGAGGAGATGCGTGGGCCGACCGAACCGATGCGGCCGGCGGTTGCATCTCCCATCCGCCTCGACCACCTTCGCACGCAAGCGCGGCCGGCTCCGGCCGGCTCCCATACGGCAGAAGGACGCTCGATGCTGCCTGATTCCACGACGCCCGACTCCCTGGCGCTCAGGCTCGATCACTCCTCCGTCGAGGAACTCAACCGCGCCCTGCGCCACTACCGGCGCCTGATGATCCGCCTGCCCCTGATCCTCGTTCTCGGCTTCGCGGCGGCGATCGGCCTGTCGTATCTTGGGACCGCGCTGTCGCCGCCCTACGGCGTCTACATCCTCGGCTGGGATCTCATGACCTGGGGGCTGCTCGGGCTCCTCGCCGTTCTCTTCGCCGAGCTGTGGTGGGAGGGGCGGCAGATCGGGCACGCCCTCAACAGCGTCGAGATGCAATCCGCGCCGATCGCCTCCCTGCTCGGCGGACAAGCCCTGATCGCGGAGCGCGCCCGCGAACACGGCATGAAGCCGGGCCCCTTCAACGGCCCGCTGCGGCCGATCCGTAAAGGCTGAGTCGGGCCGTCCGTCTGGTCCCGTTTCGGCTCTCCGGCCGTGATCGGCCTGGCTTCGTTCCGGTGGGAAGAGCATCGGACGGTTTCCCGCTGCATAGCCTTCTGGATCTTGCGGCGCTCGCTCTGCGATGACCCGGGACAGGCCGCGGCCTCCGGATAGAGGGTGCATTTCGGCCGATGTGGTGACATATCCACGATCTCGGTGTGCCCGCCGGCCACCGTCAACCCGCTGCGCCCTCCGCGGCGGGACCGTTCCGGACCTCGTGAAGATCCCGCGATGAAGATCACCCAGGCCTTCACCTTCGAGGCGGCCCACCGCCTGCCGAACGTGCCCGAGACCCACCGCTGCCACCGCATGCACGGGCATTCCTACCGCGTGGAGCTGACGGTGGCGGGCGCGGTCGATCCGACGAGCGGTTGGGTGGTCGATTTCTACGATATCGAGAGCGCCTTCGCCCCGCTCCTGGAGCGGCTCGACCACCATTGCCTCAACGAGATCGAGGGGCTGGAGAACCCCACCGCCGAGCATATCGCGGCCTGGATCTGGCAGCGGGCCAAGCCGGCGATTCCGGGGCTTTCCAGCGTGCGGATCTTCGAGACGCCTTATTCCTGGGCCGAGTACGAGGGCGAGTGACGGTGCCGGAGGACGCCGTGGCGGGCGGTGAGGCCGGTGCGCTGGTGCTGTTCTCCGGCGGCCAGGATTCGGCGACCTGCCTCGCCTGGGCGCTCGACCGCTTCCCCCATGTGGAGACGCTCGGCTTCGATTACGGCCAGCGTCACCGGGTCGAACTCGATCGGCGCGAGGCCCTGCGGCAGGGCCTGACCGCCCTCGATCCGACCTGGGGAGGCCGGCTCGGGCCGGATCACACGCTGGCGCTGGCCGCACTCGGCGAGATCTCCGACACGGCGCTGACCCGCGACAGCGCGATCGCGCTGGCAAAAGACGGTCTGCCCAACACCTTCGTGCCCGGCCGCAACCTCGCCTTCCTCACCTTCGCCGCCGCGCTCGCCTACCGCCGGGGCCTGCGCCACATCGTCGGCGGCATGTGCGAGACCGATTACTCGGGCTATCCCGATTGCCGCGACGACACGATCAAGGCGCTGCAGGTCGCGCTCAACCTCGGCATGGAGCGCCGCTTCGTGCTGCACACGCCCCTGATGTGGATCGACAAGGCGCAGACCTGGGCGCTGGCTGAGGCTCTGGGCGGGCGGGCGCTCGTGGAGCTCGTCGTCGAGGAGAGCCATACCTGCTATCTCGGCGAGCGCGGGGCGCGCCACGAATGGGGCTACGGCTGCGGCACCTGCCCGGCCTGCGATCTGCGCACCAAAGGATTTGCGCGCTACCTCTCCGCGCGAGCGGACTGAAGCATGGTCCCGTATATCGGATCCAGGACGATGCTTCAGTGTCTTGTTTTCATCCTCGTCTTTTTCCGAAAGCGATGACCACCTTTCGGGACGATGTTCTAGGAGGCTTCCCATGCGTGCCGACGCCTTCCTCGAGGCCGTGAAGGCCCTGCCCGTCGCCCCGCTTGCCACCCTGGTGCCGGATGGGGGCGGCCTCGTCGTGGTCGCGCCCCACCCCGATGACGAGAGCCTCGGCTGCGGCGGGCTGATCGCGCAGGCCGTGCGAGAGGGCCGCCCTGTCCGCGTCGTCATCGTCAGCAACGGCTGCGGCTCGCACCCGAACTCCAAGGCCTATCCGCACGACCGCCTGCGGGATCTTCGCGAGACCGAGACCGTGGCGGCGATGGCCGAACTCGGGCTGGCGGCCGAGCATGTCCGCTTCCTGCGCCTGCCCGATGGCGGCGTGCCGAGCGAGGGCGCGGGCGCCGAGGCGGCGGCGGACCGGATCGCCGACATCGCCCGAGACGCCGGGGCGAGCGCCCTGTTCGTGACGTGGCGGCACGATCCCCATTGCGACCATACCGCCTCGGCCGCCATCGTCGGCCTCGCCCAGGCCCGTCTTCCCGGTATCACGGCCTATGCCTACCCGGTCTGGGGTTGGACTCTGCCGCCGGAGCGCGAGGTCGGGCCGGCGCCCGACGGCTACCGCCTCGCAGTGGAGGACGAGCGCGCGGCCAAGCGGCGGGCGGTGGAGGCGCACGCCTCGCAGGTCTCCGGGCTGATCGCGGACGATCCGTCCGGCTTCCAGTTGCAGCCGGCGATGATCGACCGGCTCTGCGGCCCGCACGAGTGGTACATCGCGCTGCGCTGATCCTCTTCATCCGGGTTTCAGGTTGAGGCTGGCAGGACGGGTACGCCCGTAAAGCTTGGCCCGGACCGGAATCCCCGTGAGCACCATCAGCGTCGTCACGCTCAACAAGGGGCGCGACGCCCATCTTGCCCGACTGATCGAGGGGCTCGCCCGCGGGCCTGCTCCCGCCGAATGCGTCGTCGTCCAGATGGCCCCCGCCCCCGAGCCGCTGCCGGCGACGCCGTTCCCGCTGCGGCAAGTTAATTTCCCGAGTGCCGGCCTGCCGCTCGCCGCCGCGCGCAATGCAGGCCGGGCGGCGGCCTCCGGCGACATCCTCGTCTTCCTGGATGTCGATTGCATCCCCTCCGCCGGCCTCGTTCCGGCGCTAGCTGCGGCCGCACGCGCCCATGACGGCCTCGTCTGCGGGCCGATCCGCTACCTGCCCGCGGGTGCGGTGCAGGACGGTTGGCGGGAAGCCGACCTCCTGCAGGCCGGCCTCCTCCACCCGGCCCGGACCTTCCCGGCCAGCGGCGTGGCGGAGACGAAGAATCCCGGCCTGTTCTGGTCGCTCGCCTTCGCCGTGCGCGCCTCGACCTACGACCGCCTCGGCGGGTTCGACGAGGGCTATGACGGCTACGGCGCCGAGGATACCGATCTCGCCTTCCGCGCGGCTGAGATCGGCGTGCCGGTGCTGCTGGCGGGCGCCCCCCCGGCCTTCCACCAACACCACCTCTCCTGCGACCCGCCGCTCCAGCATTTCGCCGACATCGTCCGCAACGCCCGCCGCTTCCGCGCCCGGCACGGGCTCTGGCCGATGGACGGCTGGCTCGACGCCTTCGCCCGGCTCGGCCTGATCGGCGCGAGCCGCGAGCCCGACATCACCCTCCTGCGCGGCCCGAGCCCGGAGGAGATCGCCGCCGCGCGCGTGCCGCCGGAGCGGCCGTTCTAAGCGGTCTTTTGGGGGCGCGGATCCCGTCGATCCCCTTCGTGGCTGCATCCTAAAGCATCGTCCCGAAAGCCGGCGGCCACCTTTCGGGACGATGCTCTAAGGTTTGAAGGGTCACGCCCCAGCGCCGACCGGCTCGGCTCGAACGGGCGCCGGCCGTCGGGGCCGATGCGGGACGCCGGTCAGCCCGCGTTCCGGCATAGGGCCTCGATCGCGGTGGCCGTGCGTGCGAGCGCATCGGGCGCGGCAAGGCGCCGAACGATGCCCGGATCGAGGGCGAGGCCGCGAGCGACGAGGCCGGCCCAGGCGGCGGTGTCCGGCCAGCCGCGATGGACGACGGCCGCGCCGAGCCGCTCCAGCGCCGCCGCCTTGGCCTCCTGCTCGCCGTAGGCGCGGGGCTCGGGCAGGCATAGGAAGCGCTTGCCGAGACCTGCCACCGCGGTGACGAGCCCGTCGCCCGCGCCCCCGACCACGAGGGCGGCGGAGGCGAGGTGCGGGTGCACATCCGTGACCCAGCCGTGCAGGTGCAGGTTTTTCGGAACCGCGCCCGTGCCGGTCACCGGGCCGAGCACGTGCCAAGCTCTATCCGGCACGGCGTCGGCGGCCTGAGCGAGTACATCCATCCGCCCACCCTCGCCGCCGCGCCCGAACACCACGACGATGCGCCCATCCTCCTCGGGCACCGGCATCGCGGGCATTCCCCCGAGGAAGCCGCCGTAGAGCGTCTTCTCGCGCACCCAGGCCGGCACGTCGCCGCCATCGAGCGCTTCGGGGAAGGGCGCGAGCAGGCGCGAGGCAGCGCGGAACGCTTCCAGATGCGGCCGGTCCGTGCGGGTGCCGGACAGGCGCACGACGAGGCTCGGCACCGAAAGGAGACGGGCCAGTAGAGCCACCTCGGCCGAGACATCAACAACGATCAGCGCCGGGTCGTTCTCCGCCGCCCAGGCGGCGATCCGTCCCATCCGCGCGCGGATGCCGGGATGGTTCAGCGGCACGTAGTGGAAGCATTCGGGTCGCTGCCCCGCGCCGTCCTGCCCGTCGAAACTCCGGTCGAGGCGGTCGTCGGGCAGGTCGAGGATGGGGCCCGGCGCGCCCGAGACGTCGAGGCCGGCAAAGCTGCCCATCAGCGTGCAGGGCCGCCCGAACGCGTCGAGCGCGCGTGCGAGCGCGATCGCCCGCTGGAGATGCCCGGCGCCCTGATGGTGGACGTAGTAGCCGACCGGACGCGTCATGCGGGCTCCGAGAAAAGTGCGGCGCGAAGCGGGGAGCGTTTCGATAGCCGGCCTCAGGCCGCTCTGTCGTGCTGCGCGCCTGCCGCGAGATCGGCGAGCGCCGCCAGCGCCTCGTCGAGGCCGCATTCCGGCGCGGGGCCGTCCCGCGCGTCCAGGCGGGCATGGGCCCGCTCTACGAAGGCGATATCGTTGGGGCAGGCCGCGACGTCGATGGCGGCGAGGTCGTCCGCGTCGAGCCCGAGCGCGTGAAGGGCGGCCGGCGCGGCGCCCTCGCGATAGGCGCGGCGCAAAGCGGCCCGGCGCAGGATGATCCGCTGCCAGTGGGCGGCCACCGGCAACCGGTAGGCCTCGCTTTCGCGCACGACGCGGGCACGGCGCAGCATCTCGGTCGCCATGCCGCCCTCGGCGCGCCCGGCGGTGCGGGCGGAGACGAGCACCGATACGTCGGGGCAGTGGCGCAGGCGCCCGCCGGCCCGCTGGACGGCGGTGACGAGGGCGTTGTCCTCGCCGCGGGGCAGCGCGGGCAGGCCGCCGACGGCGCGGTAGAGCGAGGCCCGGAGCGCGAGGCTTCCGCCGGTATGGTCGCCGTGGCGCGGCGCCGGATCGTGGGACGGCGGATCGAGGGCGTCTTCCAGTGCGCGCACGCCCGACCAGTAGCGCTCGACCTGGGCGTGGAAGGCGCTGAGCGCGGAGTCCGCGGCGCCCTCGTCGTCGATCACCAGCCGGCCGCCGACGATCTCGGCGTTCTCCAAGGCGCGTAGGTTCGCCGCGACCCAGCCGGGCGCGAGCCGCGCGTCGGCATCGGTGGTGAGCAGCACGCCGTCCGGCGCACCCTCGCTCTCCAGCCAGTCGGCGCCCGCATCGAGCGCGCGGCGGCGGGCGGTGCCGACATGGGCCTCGGACGGGGCGTAGGTCGCCTCGATTAACCGCAGCGCCAGGGTGTCGAGCGACCCCGAATCTTCGAGGGCGCGCACCGCCTCGACCGTGCCGTCGGTGCAGTTGTTGCTGACGATCACGACCTTCAGGGGGGCGCCCGTCGAGAACCCCTCCTGCGCGGCGAGTGTCCGCAGCAGACGCGGCAGACGCTCGGCCTCGTTACGGGCCGGAATGCAGACGACGGCCGGGCCGGAGGGCGCGGGCATCGTGTCAGGCCGCCGGACGTTCGAACAGGACGGCGCGGGCGCGGTTGGCGGGAGCACCCGCCAGCACCTCGCGGAAGAGCTCCTCGTAGCCGTCGGTCATCACCTGGGCGTCGTAGAGCGTCTCGGCCCGGCGGCGGCAGGCGCGGCGGTCGAGGCCGACGGCGCGTTGGATCGCGCGGGCGAGGGCCGCCACGTCGTCGGCGGGCGCGAGCGCGCCGGAGAGGCGATCGACGATGTCGGGGATCGCGCCGCGGGCAAAGGCGGCAACCGGGGTGCCGCAAGCCAGCGCCTCGGCGACAACGAGACCGAACGGCTCCTCCCATCGCGGCGAGACGATGGCCGCCCGCGCGCCGCCGAGCTGGCGCGCCAGTTCCCGGTGGGAGAGATGGCCGACATAGGCCGCATCCGCTCCGAGACGCGGCGCGATCCACTCGTTCCAGTAGCGCGGGTTCGGCTGCGGGCCGGCAAAGCGCAGGGGGATCCCGGCGCGGCGTGCCGCATCGATGGCCAGATGCGTGCCCTTCTCCGGCACGATCCGCCCGCTCCAGAACACATATCCTGCCGGGTCGGCTTCGGGGCTGAAGGCGAAGGTCGAGAGGTCGATGCCGTTGCCGATGACGCGGGCGTCCGGCACGAGCGGCTGCCATTCCTGCGCCAGCGACGGCGAGACGGCCGCGAAGATCATGCCGGGCTTGGCCGCCCGCACACCCTCGGCCAGAGATTCGAAGGGCGGCGTGTGCAGCGCCGTGGTCATCGGCACGGGGAGCGTGTGGCTCGCCCGCAGCGGCAGGTCGTGCAGGCTGTTGTTGTGCACGATGTCGAAGCCGCCGCGGGCGATCGCCTCCATGATCCGCTCGTAGGCCGCGAGTTCGGCGCGCTCGATCCGCTCGCAGGCCACGGGATCGCCCAGGGCGTCGCCGGTCGGCGGGCAGACGGGGCTGGGCACCAGCGCCGGATCGGAGCCTTCCGAAGCGAAGAGCGTGACACGGTGGCCCCTGGCGCGCAGCGCGCCGGCCAAGTGATGCGTGTGCATCTCGAGGCCACCCAGATAGGGCTGTCCGATCGGGAACTTGAGATGGGCGATGACGGCGATCTTCAAGGGCATTGTCCGACGTCGGTGGCGTACAAGGACTCTGGGACGAGTCCAACGGCCAGGCTTCCAGCCACACCATCGCCGTTCGTCTAGGAACGCCCGATGAACGAACCCTTCAGGAAATGGAGAGCTTGGGGAATAAAAGTGCCGCAGGCCGCCAAAGGGTCCCGGATCCATGTGTGACACCGCGACAGCCTCTTTCAGGCAGCGCGGTGCGCGTGAATTGTGCCCGGGAACGGTATGGCCCGAGGCGCGATCGATGCGGCGACCTGTCGTCGACATCATGGACAGTGCCGCGATGGGACGCTCTACATGGGTGTCAGCTCTAAAGCATCGTCCTGGATATCGGATCCAGGACGATGCTTTGGCCTTTCGTTTTTGCATCATCTTTTTCCGAAAGCCGGAAGCCACCTTTCGGGACGATGCTCTAATCTTACGCGCCGCGTCTCAGTGGATCGGGACAGATTGACGAAGGGCTTCACGACCTGCGACGATGCGCGCTGCTGGTCTGGCTCGAAACCGTACAAGGCGATGAGCGACGCCATCGCTCGCGGGCAGGACCGGCGCCGTCGCGCCCAGGATCGCCTTGCCGCGCGAGACAGGGCGGGCGAGGACTACTCGTCCTCTCCGAACTTGTCGGCGAGCAGCGCCGCGATCGCGTCGAGGGCGGCTTGCCCGTCGTCACCGACGGCGACCACGGCGATGGAGGTGCCTTTGGCCGCCCCTAACGTCAGCAGGCCCATGATGGAGCGCCCGCCGACGGTCTCGCCGCCACGGGTCACCGTCACGGCGGCAGAGAAGCGCTCCACCGTCTGCACGAACTTGGCCGAGGCGCGGGCATGCAGGCCGCGGCGGTTGATGATCGGCAAGATCCGGACGAGGCCGCCCTCGGGCACCTCCGGCTGCGGCTCGATCTCGCCGTCCACGCTCTCTCCCATCGCCCCTGGCACTCCCTCCCCCGCCGCTTCAGTGCTGGACCGGCGGCGCGTCGAGGCGCGCCGTTCCGGATGCGGGACGACGTGGTTAAGCCGGGAGCGGGGCGAAGAAAAGGCCGTGCGGGGATGAGACCGGGCGACTTGCCCGCAAATTACTTGCCCGCAAGAACCCGCGAGGCGACGTTGATGTACTTGCGGCCCGCCTCCTGCGCATGAAGCACGGCGTCGCCCAGGCTCTCGGCCTCGCGCACACTGGCGAGCTTGATCAGCATCGGCAGATTGATTCCGGCGACCACCTCGACCTGGCCGCCGTTCATACATGACAGGGCAAGGTTCGACGGCGTGCCGCCGAACATGTCGGTGAGCACCACGACGCCCTGACCGGAGTTGACCCGACCGACGGCGGACATGATGTCGCCGCGTCGCAGCTCCATGTCGTCCTCCGGGCCGATCGTAATCGTCTCGACCTGCTTTTGAGGGCCGACGACATGCTCCAGGGCGGCCTTGAACTCGGTCGCCAACAGCCCGTGAGTAACGAGCACCATTCCAATCATCGAAGCGTGTTCCAACGCCCTGTGAGCGGAGACGCCATCTTGTGCAGCGCAAGGTGAAGCGCAAGCGGCTCGCGTCGTTTTGCGCGACACAACGAGCTTACCATGACACGGGCGCGGCAACCGCGCTACACATCGCGGCCACCACCGGGCACGAGAGCGGCGGGGTGCGTCCGCATTGCCACGCCGGCTCTCAGCGCCTCACGAATCAGGTACTCGCGCGGATGGCGCGGTTCAAGGGTGAGGCGCGGGACTGCGACGCCAAGGAGTTCGGCGGTGTCGGAAGCGTCGGGCAGGCGCTGCGCCTCCGCCACCAGATCCACCACGAGGCGGAGAACCGCGGCCGGTGCATGCGTCGCCAGACGGCGGAGGCCGAGGCCGCGGATCTCGATCAGGCCGGCGAGCGCCGGGTGGGGCCGGGCGACGAGGCGGCTGTGATGCGCCGCCAATCGGATGCGGTCGTCGCCGACGAGGCGGGCATGGCGCCCTTCTAGGAAGAAGCGGTCGAGAAGCGCGAGACAGAGCGCGGACTTTCCTGACCCGGACGGTCCCCGGATCAGCACGCCGGCCTCGTCGAGGAGCACGCAGCTCGCGTGGACCGTTTCCCGTGGCGGCTCGCCGTCCGGCACGACCTCCCCGCTCATGCGGCGAGGTCGTCGTCGCCATAGCGGTCGGCCCGAGGGGCCACGGGCAGGCGGACGGTGAAGCGGGCGCCGCGCACCGTCGGGTACCCCTCCTCGTCGGCCGGGCCAGGACGGTTCTCGGCGCGGATCGAGCCATGATGCGCCTGGATGATCTGCCGCGAGATCGACAGCCCGAGCCCCGAATTCTGGCCGAAGCCCTGTTCCGGCCGGTCGGTATAGAAGCGCTCGAAGATCCGTTCCAGGGCGTGCTCGGGAATGCCCGGCCCCTCGTCCTCGACCACGAACTCGACCTCGGTCTTGAGGCGGCGCAGCGCTACACGCACCTTGGCGCCGGGCGGCGAGAACGAGCGGGCGTTGTCGAGCAGGTTGTTGACGACCTGTCCGAGGCGGCTGTCGTGGCCGATGATGCGGAACGGGTCCTCAATCTCGGCCGCAGGGCGCTCGATGTCGAACTGGATCACCGCCGCCTTGGCGCGGCGACGCTCGTTCGCCACCGAGGTCACGGTGGTCAGGAGCTTGCCGAGATCGACCCTGCGCGCCTCCGCGCGGGCGAGTTCCGCGTCGAGGCGGGAGGCGTCCGAAATGTCGGAGATCAGCCGGTCGAGGCGCTTCACGTCGTGCTGGATGATCTGCAGGAGCCGGCTGCGGGATTCATCGGTCTTGGCCAGCGGCAGGGTCTCGACCGCGCTCCGGAGCGAGGTCAGCGGATTCTTCAGCTCGTGGCTGACATCGGCCGCGAAGCTCTCGATGGCGTCGAGCCGCCGGTAGAGCGCCTGGGTCATGTCGCGCAGGGCACCCGAAAGATGGCCGATCTCGTCGGTGCGGCCGGTGAAATCGGGAATCTCCTGGCGCGACTTGATGCCCCGGCGGACCCGCTCGGCGGCGTCGGCGAGGCGCCGCACCGGACCGGCGATGGCGCCCGCGAGCAGGATCGACAGCACCAGCATCACGGCGGCCGCGACGAGGAACACCTGCAGTAGGCCGAAGCGCTCGGAGGCGATCACCCGGTCGATGTCGCCGCCTTGCGTGGAGACCATCAGCACGCCGCGCACCGAGCCCGCCCGCTGGATCGGCACCGCCACCGAGACGATGGTCTCACCGCGCTCATTGCGCCGGGAGATCGTGCCGCGCGAGCCCTTGAGCGCCGCCTGGACCTCTCGGAAGGCGCGCCCGTCCTGCGGGCCCGCCTCCTCCTGGGCCGAACGCTCGCTGACGACGAGGCCGAGGATGCGGGTGCCGACGAAGTCCCAGATCCGCTCCAGCACATTGGGCTTGGGCGGCTTCACCACGGTGTCGCTGCGGGCGATGTCGCCGCGGGCGTAGAGGGTGCGAGTGTCGAACAGCAGGCTCCCCTCGCTGTCGTAGACCCGGGCGCGGTTGCCCGTCGGGGTGACGAGGCGGCGCAGCAGCGGCGCGACCTTCTCGGGGTTGAGCGAGAAGGCGAGCGAAGCGGGATCGTCGTCGAGGTCGCGGCCCTCGCCGGCCTGCTGCTGCAGGAGCTTGTCGGGATCGACGCGGATCGTGTCGGTGTCGACGGAGGCCTGGGCGGCGATGGCGCCGGCGATGATGTCGCCCTGGATCAGCAGGCTCTGCACGCGCGCCTGGATCAGCCCCTGGCGGAACTGGTTCAGGTAGAGGAAGCCGAACAGGAGGACGATCAGCCCGACGAGGTTGAGCACCACGATGCGGCGCGTCAGGCTCGACGAGGCGCGCTGGCCGACCGCGT
Organism: Methylorubrum extorquens; assembly: GCF_024169925.1. Classification (NCBI taxonomy): domain Bacteria; kingdom Pseudomonadati; phylum Pseudomonadota; class Alphaproteobacteria; order Hyphomicrobiales; family Methylobacteriaceae; genus Methylorubrum; species Methylorubrum extorquens. The sequence continues at coordinate 4,865,124 of NZ_JALJXF010000001.1, read as the reverse complement.
TCCAGAGGTCGCGCGGCCAAGTCAGCGGCGGGCGGGTGAGGGAGCCGACGAGCCGCGCGAGGACGCCGCGGCGGGCGTGGCCCTCATCGGAATCGGGCTGGCGGGACAGGGGGGCGAGCATCGACGGACGGGACCGCGGGAAAATCGCCTCAACCCTCCTTGAACCGGTAGCCGACGCCGTAGAGCGTCTCGATCATGTCGAAGCTCTGGTCCGTCACCTTGAACTTCTTGCGCAGCCGCTTGATGTGGCTGTCGATGGTGCGGTCGTCGACATAGACCTGATCGTCGTAGGCCGCATCCATCAGGGCGTTGCGGCTCTTCACGACGCCGGGGCGCTGGGCCAGTGCCTGGAGGATCAGGAACTCGGTGACGGTGAGCGTCACCGGCTCGCCCTTCCAGGTGCAGGTATGGCGCTCGGGGTCCATCATCAGCTGGCCGCGCTCGAGCGAGCGGGCGGCCGCATCCGCCTCGCGGGCGGCGGCACCCGGTGTCGCGTCCTTCGGGGCGAAGCGGCGCAGCACCGCCTTGACCCGCTCGACCAGCAGACGCTGCGAGAACGGCTTATGGATGAAGTCGTCCGCGCCCATCTTGAGCCCGAACAGCTCGTCGATCTCCTCGTCCTTCGAGGTGAGAAAGATCACGGGAAGGTCCGATTTCTGCCGCAGGCGTCTGAGAAGCTCCATTCCGTCCATGCGCGGCATCTTGATGTCGAAGATGGCGAGATCGGGCGGGGAGTGACGCAGACCGTCCAGCGCCGAGGCGCCGTCGGTGTAGGTCTGAATGCGGTAGCCCTCGGTCTCCAGCGCGATCGAGACGGAGGTCAGGATGTTGCGGTCGTCGTCGACGAGGGCGATCGTGGGCATGCAGTTTCCCTGACTTGACGGCGCGCGCGCCGCCCCTGGCGCGTCCTTGGCGGGGCCCGCAACGGCCAGGCTCAGCACCCGCAAATCGGGAGCCGCCAGCCGTGCGGAGGGTCTCGTCCTTTACGACCATCGATCGAAAAAAGCGAGCGGCAGTCTAAGCTTGGCCATATCGGACGGCTCGGATAAGGGCATCCGGATGGGGAAAGAGGGCGGACAACGCGCCGCGCCCAGCCCCGGTCTCGCCCCTCGTGCGGAGCGCTTGCGCCGGGCTATGCTCCCCTCTGGAAATCCGGGGAGGAGTGCTTTCATGGCCAACGACGCGATGCCGCCCGCAGGGGAACGCCGCCGGCCGGCCGAACCGCTGCCCGCTTCGGAAGCCCCGTTCGACGCGATCGGGCTCGCCCGGCATCTTCTACGCAGCGTGCGATCGGGCGCGCTCGCCACGATCGATGCGGCCGACGGCACGCCCTTCGCCTCCCTCGTCACCCTCGCCACCGACAGCGACGGCACGCCGCTGATGCTGCTCTCGCGGCTCTCGGCGCACACGCGCAACCTCGATCACGACCCGCGCGCCTCGCTGCTGTTCTCGGTCGGCGGCAAGGGCGATCCGCTGGCCCATCCGCGCCTGACGGTGACGGGGCGCGCCGCGCGCACGGACGAGCCGCGGGTCCGAGAGCGCTTCCTGGCGCGTCACCCGAAGGCGAAGCTCTACGCCGACTTCCCCGATTTCGGCTTTTTCACCCTGGCGCCGACCGCCGGCCACCTGAACGGCGGCTTTGCCAAGGCGGCAACCCTGACGCCGCAGGAGCTGCTCCTGGACATGGCCGGCGCCGAGGCCGTCGTCGCGGGCGAGCGCGGCGCCGTCGAGCACATGAACGCGGATCACGCCGACGCGCTCGCCCTCTATGCCGCGGGCACGGGCGAGACCGGCAGCGGCTGGCGCCTCACAGGGCTCGACCCGGAGGGGCTCGACCTGATGGCCGGCGAGCGCACGGCGCGGGTGCCCTACCCCGAGCCGGTGCGCGACATGGGCGCCCTGCGCAAGAGCCTCGTGGCGATGGCCGCCGCCGCGCGGGCCGGCGCCGCGGCCGACCCCGAGGGGCAGGCCTGAACCCGTCCGGCCGGCACGCGGCGCGCAGAACGGTCAGCGCGCGGCACGCCCCCCGCCTTGGCGTGCGTGCCCGCCGCTGCTATCTCCGGCCCTGACATTCCCGACAAACCTGCCGTGCGCCGCGTCCGCCCCGCGACGGGACCGCCGTGCCGGAGACCCCGATGACCACCCGCACCTTCGACAACATCCGCAACTTCTCCATCGTCGCGCATATCGACCACGGCAAGTCGACGCTCGCCGACCGGCTGATCCAGACCACCGGCACCGTGGCTTTGCGCGACATGAGCGAGCAGATGCTCGACTCGATGGACATCGAGAAGGAGCGCGGCATCACCATCAAGGCCCAGACCGTGCGGCTGGAATACCGCGCGGAGGACGGCAAGGATTACATCCTCAACCTGATGGACACGCCCGGCCACGTCGATTTCGCCTACGAGGTGTCGCGCTCGCTCGCCGCCTGCGAGGGCTCGCTGCTGGTGGTCGATGCATCCCAAGGCGTCGAGGCGCAGACGCTCGCCAACGTCTACCAGGCGCTCGACGCCAACCACGAGATCGTGCCCGTCCTCAACAAGGTCGATCTGCCCGCCGCCGAGCCGGATCGGGTCAAGGAGCAGATCGAGGAGGTGATCGGCCTCGACGCCTCCGAGGCCGTGCCGATCTCGGCCAAGACCGGCCTCAACATCGAGGCGGTGCTGGAAGCCATCGTCAAGCGCCTGCCGGCACCGAAGGGCGACCGCGAGGCGCCGCTGAAGGCGCTGCTGGTCGATAGCTGGTACGACGTCTATCTCGGCGTCGTCGTGCTCGTGCGCATCGTCGACGGCGTGCTCAAGAAGGGCATGACCATCCGCATGATGGGCGCGGACGCCGCCTACGGCGTCGATCGCATCGGCGTGTTCCGCCCGAAGATGGCCGATATCGGCGAACTCGGCCCCGGCGAGGTCGGCTTCTTCACCGGCTCGATCAAGGAGGTGGCCGACACCCGCGTCGGCGACACCATCACCGAGGACAAGCGCCAGACCACGCAGATGCTCGCGGGCTTCAAGGAGGTTCAGGCGGTCGTGTTCTGCGGCCTGTTCCCCGTGGACGCCGCCGACTTCGAGTCGCTCCGCGGTGCCATGGGCAAGCTGCGCCTGAACGACGCCAGCTTCTCCTACGAGATGGAGACGTCCGCCGCGCTCGGCTTCGGCTTCCGCTGCGGCTTCCTCGGGCTGCTGCACCTCGAGATCATCCAGGAGCGCCTGGAACGCGAGTTCAACCTCGACCTGATCTCGACCGCACCCTCGGTCGTCTACCGCCTGTTGATGCGCGACGGCGAGCACAAGGAGCTGCACAACCCGGCCGACATGCCCGATCCGATGAAGATCGAGACCGTCGAGGAGCCGTGGATCCGCGCCACCATCCTCACCCCCGACGAGTATCTCGGCGGCGTGCTGAAGCTGTGCCAGGACCGGCGCGGCGTGCAGATCGACCTGAACTACGTGGGAAAACGCGCCATGGTCGTCTACGACCTGCCGCTCAACGAGGTGGTGTTCGATTTCTACGACCGCCTGAAGTCGATCTCGAAGGGCTACGCCTCGTTCGACTACCACGTCTCGGATTACCGCGAGGGCGACCTCGTGAAGATGTCGATCCTCGTCAACGCCGAGCCGGTCGATGCCCTCTCGATGCTCGTCCACCGCACCCGCGCCGAGTCGCGCGGCCGGGCGATGTGCGAGAAGCTGAAGGACCTGATCCCGCGCCACCTGTTCCAGATCCCGGTCCAGGCGGCGATCGGCGGCAAGATCATCGCTCGCGAGACCATCCGCGCCTTGTCCAAGGACGTGACCGCCAAGTGCTACGGCGGCGACATCTCACGCAAGCGCAAGCTTCTGGACAAGCAGAAGGAAGGCAAGAAGCGCATGCGCCAGTTCGGGCGCGTGGAGATCCCGCAGGAGGCCTTCATCGCCGCGCTGAAGATGGACGACTGATACGGTTGCCGCTTGATCAGAGCGGCAACCGTATCAGCAAGCCTGCGCGGCGCTTGAGCGAGGCCCCAATCCGCTATCCCGAAGGGATCAACCGGATTTGGTATGACGGGTCATCCCGCCTCGCTGTCATCGCGAGGCGGAGCCGCCGCACGAGCAACAACCGAGGAAAATCCCGTCCGCGCGTCGAATCGGCGCCCTTGCTTCATTTGTGAGAAACCGGTCCCGTCATACCCCCGTCAAGCCGCCACGGTAACGGCGTAATTCGGGAGCTTCGGTTGCGCGCAAGCGAAAGCCGAATCAACCGGCGCGCGGCGCGCCCGTCGTGACATCGAGGCGCTGGGTCGAAGCGGGACGGGACGACGATGGGCGGGGCGCACGAGGACAACCTGACGCCGCACAGGATGCGGCTGCGCACGCAACTCCTCGTTGCCTGCGTGCTAGGGGCGGGCGCGGCTGCCGCCCTCTGGTACGGACGACCGAAGGAGGTCGATGCCGCGGTGCCGACGCCGGCCGCCGTGACGACCGCCGCACCGGGGCGCTTCGTGCTCACCGAGAGCCAGCTCGCCACCGTCACCACCGTTCCGGTCGAGCAACGGCTGTTCTACGAGGACATCGCCACCGAAGGGAAGATCAGCGTCGACGAGTACCGGGCGACGCCCGTCTTCTCGCCCTATGCCGGCCGGGTCATCACCATCTTCGCTCGCTCCGGCGAGCAGGTGAAGCAGGGTGACAAGCTGTTCTCGCTCCAGGCCAACGAGATGGTTCAGGCGCAGAACGACTTCCTCGCGGCGCTGAACGTGCTCAACAAGTCGCGCTCGCAGCTCTCCTACGCCACCAATAACGAGAAGCGCCTGCACGACCTCTACGATTCCCGCGTCACCACGCTGAGGGAGTTGCAGACGGCGCAGAACGACCTCGCCACCGCGCAGAACGACGCCAAGACGGCGGAGGTCGGCCTAGAGGCGGTGCGCAACCGCTTGCGCATCCTCGGGCTCGCCGACGACGACATGCGGGCGCTCCAGACCAAGGGTGCGATCAACCCCGAGACGACGATCAACGCGCCGCTCTCCGGCACCGTGATCCAGCGCAAGATCGGCCCGGGCCAGTACATCAACACCGGCGGCTCCGACCCCTCCTACCTCATCGGCGATCTCGGCCGGGTCTGGATCGTCGCGCAGTTGCGCGAGACCGACGCGGCCAAAGTCGATCTCGGCGAGCGCATCCGCTTCCGGACCCTCGCCTACCCGAACCAGACCTTCGAGAGCCGGATCAACTACATCGGCGCCTCGGTCGATCCCGCCACCCGCCGCATCGTCGTGCGCGCCGAGGTCGACAACCCGAAGGGGCTCCTGAAGCCCGAGATGTATGCCAGCGTCCACATCATCAACGAGCGCGAGACCGTCTCCCGCGCCGTGCCGCGCCAAGCGGTGATCTTCGAGGGCGACAAGGCGCGGGTCTGGGTGCTCGGCGCCGGCAACACCGTCGAGAGCCGCGCGGTGAAGACCGGCTTCCTCGATGGCAACGACATCGAGGTCACGGAAGGGCTGTCGCTCGGCGAGCGGGTGATCTCGAAGGGCGCCCTGTTCATCGACGGCATGACCGACCAGCCCGGCTGAGGAAGCCCGGCCCCCCGTTTCTCCGCGAACACAAGCATTCCGAGCCGGGGCCGTCCCCGGCCGCGCCGTGACGGCGCGAGGCTGGAACCGACACCATGAACGGCATCGTCGCGCTCGCGCTCCGGCAGCGGCCCCTCGTCATCCTCGCCTTCGTGCTGTTCGTGGTCGGCGGCTTGGCCGCCTTCCAGAACCTCAACATCGAGGCCTATCCCGACCCGACCCCGCCGATGGTCGATGTCGTGACCCAGACCGACGGCCTCTCGGCCGAGGAGATCGAGCGCTACGTCACGATCCCGATCGAGCGGATCACCTCGGGCATGCCGAACCTGAAGCAGGTGCGGACGATCTCGCTCTACGGCCTGTCCGACGTGAAGCTGCAGTTCGGCTTCGAGTTCGACTACCTCCAGGCCGAGCAGCAGGTGCTGAACCGCCTGCAGCAGCTCGATCCGCTGCCGGCGGGCGCCAAGCCCACCATCTCGCCGATCAGCCCGATCGGCGAGATCTTCCGCTACAAGCTCACGGCGCCGGCCGGCTACAGCGTGCTCGACCTGCGCACGCTCCAGGAATGGGTGCTGAAGAAGCGCTTCCGCGCGGTGCCCGGCGTGATCGACGCCATCGGCTGGGGCGGCAAGACCAAGACCATCGAACTTTCGGTCGATCTCGACCGGCTGATGGCCTACGGCCTGTCGCTTGCCAACGTGGTCAAGACCCTCAACGACAGCAACCTCAATGTCGGCGGCAACCGCGTCGCCATCGGCGGTCAGTCGGCGGTGGTGCGTGCGGTCGGCCTGATCCGTGACATCGACGACATCAACGGCACGGTGCTGACCCAAGTCGGCGGCGCGCCGGTGCTGGTCAAGGATGTGGCCACCGTCACCATCGGCCACCAGCCGCGGCTCGGCATCGCCGGGATGAACGACGAGGATGACATCGTTCAGGGCATCGTCCTGATGCGCCGCGGCGAGAAGTCGACGCCCTCGATCGAGGCGGTGAAGGCGGAGGTCGCCAAGATCGAAGCCGCCGGCATCCTGCCGCCGGGCGTGAAGATCGAGCGCATCTACGACCGCGCCGACCTGATCGCGGTGACCACCCACACCGTGCTGCACAACATGGTGGTCGGCATCCTGCTGATCCTCGCGATCCAGTGGCTGTTCCTCGGCAACCTGCGCTCGGCGCTCATCGTCGTGGCGACGATCCCCTTCGCCCTGTTCTTCGCCGTCGTCATCCTCGTGGCGCGCGATGAATCCGCCAATCTGCTCTCGGTCGGCGCGCTCGATTTCGGCCTCATCGTCGACGGCACCGTCATCATGGTCGAGGCGATCTTCCGGCGGCTCTCCGGCCACGGCATCCCCGGCTATCCGCCACCGGGGCTCGACGCGAAATCGGGCCGCATCGCGCTCGCGGCCGGCGATGTCAGCCGCTCGATCTTCTTTGCCGCGGCGATCATCGTGACCGGCTTCCTGCCGCTGTTCACACTGACCGGCGTCGAGGGCCACATCTTCGGGCCGATGGCGACGACCTATGCCTACGCGCTCCTCGGCGGCCTCATCGCCACCTTCACGGTCACCCCCGCGCTCGCCGCCTACCTTCTCCCCGCCCATATCGAGGAGAAGGAGACGATCCTCGTGCGTGCCCTCGACCGGATGTACCGCCCGGCGGTGCGCGCGGCGCTCGGCGCCCGGCTCGTGACGGTGGCCTGCGTCGCGCTGATCGCCGTCGGCGTGGGGCTGGCGGCGCGCAATCTCGGCTCGGAATTCCTGCCGAAGTTGGAGGAGGGCAACCTCTGGGTCCGCGCCACCATGCCGGCGACGATCTCGCTCCGAGAGAGCAACGGCTACGTCAACGAGATGCGCAAGATCATCGCCTCGCTGCCCGAGGTCGAGCGCGTGGTCTCGCAGCACGGGCGCCCGGACGACGGCACCGACGCGGCCGGGTTCTTCAACGCCGAGTTCTTCGCGCCGATGAAGCCGCTCGAACAGTGGCGCCCCGGCGTGGACAAGGAGGCGCTCACCGAGGAGATGCTGCACAAGCTCCAGGCCGCCTTCCCCGGCGTCGATTTCAACCTGTCGCAGTACCTTCAGGACAACGTCGCCGAGGCGGTCTCCGGCATCAAGGGCGAGAACTCGTTCAAGATCTTCGGCAACGACCTGCAGAAGCTCACCGACAGCGCGAAAAGCGTGATGAAGGTGCTCTCCACGGTCCGCGGCGTCGAGGATCTGGCGGTGTTCCAATCGCTCGGCCAGCCGACCATCGAGATCGACGTGGACCGGGTGCGCGCCGCCCGCTACGGCCTGACGCCCGGCGACATCAACACCACGGTGCGCACCGCCATCGGCGGCGACTCGGCCGGCGATCTCTACGATCCGGGCTCCGAGCGGCACTATCCGATCATGGTGCGGCTCGCGCCGCAGTTCCGCCAGAGCATCGAGGCGATCGCCAACCTGCGCATCGCCGGCCAGAGCCCGGCCAACGGCGCACCGGTGCAGTTCCCCCTGAGCGCGGTGGCGCGGGTCGAACTCGTCTCCGGCCCCGCCTACATCTACCGCGAGGCGCAGGAGCGCTACCTGCCGGTGAAGTTCTCCGTGCGCGGGCGCGACCTCGGCAGCACCATCGAGGAGGCGCGCGCCCGCGTCGCCAACGAGGTCAAGCTGCCCCAAGGGTATCGGCTGGAGTTGGTGGGCGAGTTCAACAACATGAAGGGCGCGATCGCCCGCCTCTCCGTGACCGTGCCGATCGCGATCGGCATCATCGCGATCCTGCTGTTCATGAACTTCTCCTCGGTGACCGATTCCCTGTTGGCGCTCAGCGTGATCCCGATGGCGATGGCCGGCGGCATCCTGGCGCTGTCGCTCACCGGCACCTCGTTCAGCGTCTCGGCGGCGATCGGCTTCATCGCGCTGCTCGGCATCGCGGTGATGGACGGCATCATCGTGCTGTCGTTCTACAACGACCTCCTCGCCGCGGGCGTGCAGCGCGTGCCGGCGATGCTGCGCACCTGCTACACGCAGATGCGCCCCGTGGTGATGACCTGCGTCGTGGCCGGCGTCGGCCTGCTGCCCGCGGCCTTCTCCACCGGCGTCGGCTCGCAGGTGCAGAAGCCCCTGGCGCTGGTGGTGGTGGGCGGCATGGCGCTGGCGCCCCTGCTGATCCTGCTCGTGCTGCCGGTGCTGATCCTCACCTTCTCGCGCCGCAAGCCCGCCGTGCATTCGGAGGCCTCGGACCGGGTCGCGGCCGCGCAGGCGCATTCGCCCGCCGGCGCGCATTGAGGGGCGTCAGCGCCCCTCACCCCCGCCGCGTCGAGCCTCGCAACACCGCCCGCCCGCTCAGCGTCACCTTGCGCACCGGCTGGCCCGGATGCTCGATCCGCTCGAACAGGAGGCGCATCGCCTGGGCGCCGATCTCGGCCACCGGCTGCTCGATCACGGTCAGGCCGGGTTCGACCAGATCGGTCCAGGGCTCGTTGTCGAAGCCCGCGAGCGCGAGATCCTTCGGCACGGCGAGCCCGAGGGTCCGGGCCGCGCGCACCGCTCCCATCAGCATCAGGCCGTTGGAGAGGACCAGCGCCTCGGGCCGGTCGGACTGGGACAGCCAGCGCGCTGCCTCCGTTTCCGCGGCCGCCGCGTTCGGCGCCACGGTGCGGGCAAGCGGCGCGAGGTCGTAGCGGGCCATGGTGGTCTCGTAGCCGGCCTGACGCTCCCGCGCGGTCGAGCTGGTGGAGCCGAACAGGCCGCCGATGTGCCGGAAACCCTGCGCCACGAGGTGATCGACTAGGGACGCGGCAGCGGCCGCGTTGTCGAGCACCACGCTGTCATGGGCGCCGGGCAGTCCCGAGCGATCGATGAACACCGTGGGGAAGGACAGGCTGTCCGCCTTCAGCGCCTCCGCCGTGATGCGTGTGGGGGCGAAGATCACGCCGGTGACGCGCTCCTCCTCCATCAGACGGAGGTACATCGCCTCGCGGGCCGGATCCTCGTCGGTGTTGCACAGGATCACCCGCATCCCGGCGGCGTAGGCCGCATCCTCCACCGCCCGGCTGACCGCCGTGAAGAACGGGTTTCGGATGTCGGCGACGATCAGGCCGATGGTCTGCGCCGCCTTCGAGCGCAGGCGCCGGGCCGAGAGGTTCGGCCGGTAGCCGGTGGCACGAACCGCCGCCTCGACCTGCTCGCGCACGGCATCGCTCACCGGCCCGCGCCCGAGCGCACGCGACACCGTCGCCGTCGAGACACCCGCCACACGGGCCACGTCACGGATTCCGACACTCATCGGATGGGAAACGTTTTCATCGGCATGAAGCGGTTCTGCCATTCCACGAAAGGTGGAGCAAGCGGCGGCCTGCACTTTGATGCATGATGACGCTTGACGCAGGTTATGAAAACGTTTTCATAGAGAACAACAGGTCAGGCCGAAGCGCCAACGATGACCGACGCACCCGGCAAAGCCATCCGGGGCGCCCCCCGGGTTGAGGAGAGCACGCCATGCTCGCGCTGACGCCGACATTTTCGCCCCCGCGGACGGGTCCGCAATTGCTGGTGCGCCTCGGCGCCGCCCCCGCGAGCAAGGAGGCCGCGATCCGCGAGGCGGCCGGGCTGCTGACCGCCGCCGGCTGCATCGACGGCGCTTACGGCGCCAGCATGCTGCGCCGCGAGGGGGTGGCGAACACCTATCTCGGCCACGGCGTCGTCATCCCGCACGGCATGGTCGATGACCGCCATCTGGTGCGCGAAAGCGGGCTCGCCGTCCTCCAGATTCCCGGCGGCATCGAATGGCACGACGGCCAGACCGCCCATCTCGTGGTCGCCATCGCCGCGCAGTCGGACACGCACATCACCGTGCTGCGCCGCCTCACCCGCCTGATTCAGGACGAGGCCCGCCTCGAACAGCTCCGGACCACGGAGAGCGAGGCCGATATCGCCGCCGCGCTGACGGAGGATGCGGCCGCGCCGATAGCGTCCGGCCCGGTCACGGATCTGCGCCAGCGCTTCGACTGGACCGTCGATTACCCGACCGGCCTGCACGCCCGGCCCGCCTCGCACTGGGTCGAGACCGCCCGCGCGCTGCCCGCCCGCATCCAGGTGCGTCACGGCGATGGAGTCGCGGACGCCAAGAACCTCATCGCCCTGCTGCAACTCGGCCTGCGCTGCGGCGACGAGGTGACGATCTCGGCCGAGGGCGACGACGAGGCCGGCGCGCTCGCCAAGATCTGCGCTGCGGTGACGTCTTTGAGCGCCGGGGAGAAGGCCGCCGCCCAGCGTGCGGCGGAAGCCGCGGCCAAGGCCGCCGCACCGGTGGCCGGATGGAACCCCGCCGGGAGCCTGCGGGTGATGGCCGGCATCGGCGCCAGCCCCGGCCTCGCCATCGGCCCGATCCACGTGCTGGCAGCGGCCGAGGTCGCGGTGCCCGACGAGCCCGAGCCGCTCACCTCCGGCGCCGACCGGTTGCACCGTGCGCTCGCGACGACGGGCGGCCAACTCAAGGCGCTCGCCGACGACACCGAGCGGCGCCTCGGCAAGGCCGATGCCGGCATTTTTTCCGCGCAAGCCGATTTGATCAAGGACACCGACCTGATCACGCTCGCCTGCCAGCTCATGGTCGAGGGCCACGGCGTGGCCTATGCCTGGAACGCCGCTGTCGAGCGGATGGCGGGCCAACTCGCGGCGCTCGGCAATCCCGTCCTCGCTGCTCGCGCCGCCGACCTGCGCGATGTCGGCCGCCGGGTGCTGGCGCAGATCGACCCGGCGCTGAAGAGCGGCCACGACCTGCCGGACGTGCCCTGCATCCTGATCGCCCCCGACCTCGCCCCCTCCGACACGGCGGGGCTCGACCCGGCCCGCGTCATCGGGCTCGCCACGGCGCAGGGCGGCCCGACCTCGCACACCGCGATCCTGGCCCGCACCCTGGGCATCCCGGCCCTCGTCGCGGGCGGGCCCGGCCTGCTGGCGCTCGCCAACCACACGCTCGCGATCATCGACGGCACCACCGGCCGGCTCTACCTCGACCCCAGCGAGGCCGACATCGCCTCGGCCAAAGCGTGGCAGGCGCGCCAGCGCGAGCAGGCCGAGGCCGAGGCGCGGGAGCGGGCGATGCCTGCCGAGACCCGCGACGGCCACCGCATCGCCATCGGCGCCAACGTCAACAACCCGGAGCAAGTGCCGCTGGCCCTGGATCAGGGTGCGGAGGGCGTCGGCCTGATGCGCACCGAGTTCCTGTTTCTGGAGCGGGGCGACACGCCGTCCGAGGACGACCAGTACGCGACCTATTCGGCCATGCTGAAGGCGCTCGGGGGCCGCCCGCTCATCGTGCGCACCCTCGACATCGGCGGCGACAAGCAGGTCGCCCACCTCCGCCTGCCGAAAGAGGAGAACCCCTTCCTCGGCGTGCGCGGCGCCCGCCTGCTGCTGCGCCGGCCCGACTTGATGGAGCCGCAACTGCGCGCCCTCTACCGGGCCGCCAGGGACCATGTGCCGGCCGACGCCCCCAAGGGCAAGGACGCGCCGCTCTCGATCATGATGCCGATGATCACCTCGGTGCCCGAGGTGCTGCGGCTGCGCGCGATCTGCGAGGAAATCCGGGAGGAGATCGGCGCGCCGGAGGTGCCGCTCGGGATCATGATCGAGGTGCCGGCCGCCGCGGTGCAGGCCGACGTGCTGGCCCGGCACTGCGACTTCTTCTCGATCGGCACCAACGACCTCACCCAGTACACGCTCGCCATCGACCGCCAGAACACCGACCTCGCGCCGGAGGCCGACTCGCTCCACCCGGCAGTGCTGCGGCTGATCCGCATGACCTGCGAGGGCGCGGCCCGGCACGGGCGCTTCGTTGGGGTCTGCGGCGGTATCGCGGGCGATCCGTTCGGCGCGAGCCTGCTCGCGGGCCTCGGCGTCCACGAACTGTCGATGACGCCCCGCGATCTCCCCGGCGTGAAGGCACGCCTGCGGGCCTGCGACCACGCCGAACTGAAGGCGCTCGCAGGGCAAGCCTGCGCCCAGGAAGACGCGGCGTCCGTGCGCGCCCTGGACAAAGCCGCGACCGGAGCCTGAGCGATGCGCCTCGTCACCCTCACCCTCAACCCGGCGATCGACCAGACCGTCACCCTGGAAACCCTCTCCCCCGGCAGCGTCCACCGCGCCCGCTCGGTCTGGTCGGATGCCGGCGGCAAGGGCGTCAACGTCGCCTGCTGCCTCGCCGATTGGGGCCTGCCGGTCGCCGCCACCGGCGTGCTCGGCCAGGACAACGCCGCGCCGTTCGCGCAGCTTCTGGCGGCCAAGGGCATCGACGACCGCTTCGTCTGGATCGCCGGCGAGACGCGCACCAACCTCAAGCTGCTCGACGCATCGACCGGCGAGACCACCGACATCAACCTGCCGGGGCTCGAATTCGGCCCGTCCATCGTCGAGGCGGCGCGCGCGGTCCTGAACGATCTCACCGGTCCCGGCAGCCTTGCGGTGCTCGCCGGGAGCCTGCCGCGCTCGCTCGGTCCCGACATCTATGTCCGGCTCACCGCCGAGCTGAAGCGCCGCGGCGTCCGCGTCGTCCTCGATGCCTCCGGGCCGGCTCTAGCCGCCGCCCTCGCGGCGCGGCGAGAGAGCCTGCCCAACGCGATCAAGCCGAACCGGCACGAGTTGGAGGAATGGGCCGGGCGCCCGCTTCCCGCCCTCGCGGACGTGCTCGACGCGGCGAGGGAACTCCAGAGCCGAGGCATTGCCCTGGTTTGCGTTTCGCTTGGAGCCGAGGGCGCGCTGTTCGTCGCGTCCGAGGGCGCGGTGCGGGCGCTGCCCCCGCCGACGCGGGTGGCGAGCACCGTCGGCGCGGGCGACGCCCTTGTCGCCGGCCTCGTCGCCGGGCTGCACGACGGCCTGGCCCTGCCCGACCTCGCCCGGCGGGCGCTGGCCTTCGCCGCGGGCAAGCTCAGCCGCACGGGGGCGAACCTGCCGGGACGGGCCGAGGTGGAGGCACTCGCCGCCGAGATCCGGGTCGAGCCCCTGGGCTGAGCGCGACGGACGGCCAACGACCAAGCAAAAATCCGAGGAGGAAACCCATGGCACAGCTTCTGGCCGTGGTGGGAGGCGGAGACCTCTCCACCCACGCCGTCCTTGCCGCCGAGGCCCTGCGCAAGGCGGCCGGGCGGCGCAACACGCCGATCACTCTCGAAATTCGCAGCAAGAGCGCCGGCGGCAACCCGCTCTCCGAGGCAGCCATCGCGGGGGCGAAAGCCGTGCTGCTCGTCGGCGAGGGCGACCTCGGAGAGGGCCGCTTCGGCGCGCTGCACCGGGCGCGCGCCGCGATCGAGGACGTGCTCACCGACGTCAACGCCGTGTTCGACCGCTTGAGCGCCGGCGCGGAAGCGCCCTCGCCCGCAGCAGGCGCCGCGGCCGGCCGCAAGAGAATCGTGGCGATCACCTCCTGCCCCACCGGTATCGCCCACACCTTCATGGCGGCCGAGGGCATCCAGGCCGCGGCCCAGGCCCTCGGCCACGCCGTCCGCGTCGAGACGCAAGGCTCCGTCGGTGCCCGCGACGCGCTGACCGCGCCGGAGATCGCGGCCGCCGACATCGTGCTCATTGCCGCCGATACCGGCGTCGACCGGGCGCGCTTTGCCGGCAAACGGGTCTACGCCACCAACACCAAGGCCGCGATCCGCGACGGCAAGGGCCTGATCGCCACCGCGCTGGCCGAGGCGCAGATGCAGGCGGCGGGCACCGCCGAGGCGCAGGCCGACGGCCCCGCCCGCCCGGCCGCCGCCGAGAGACAAGCCGGCGCCTACAAGCACCTGATGACGGGCGTCTCCTTCATGCTGCCCTTCGTGGTGGCGGGCGGCCTCTTGATCGCGCTCGCCTTCGCTTTTGGGGGCATCGACGCGATGAAGCCGGAGAATGCCGGCACACTCGGCTACGCGCTGGGCGAGATCGGCGCCAAGGCCGCCTTTGCCCTGATCGTGCCGGCGCTCGCCGGCTACATCGCCTACTCGATCGCCGACCGGCCCGGCATCGCGCCCGGCATGATCGGCGGCATGCTGGCCGCCAACCTTCAGGCCGGCTTTCTCGGCGGCATCGCGGCAGGTTTCATCGCCGGCTACACGACAAGTTTCCTGAACAAGCACATCCGCCTGCACAGGAATCTGGAGGGCCTGAAGCCCGTCCTGATCCTACCGCTCATCGCCACCACGATCACCGGCCTCCTGATGGTCTACGTCGTCGGCGTGCCGGTGGCCGCCGGGCTCGCCGCGCTCACCGAGTGGCTGAAGGGAATGCAGGGGGCGAGCGCTCTGCTGCTCGGCCTCGTGCTCGGCGGGATGATGGCGGTCGATATGGGCGGGCCGATCAACAAGGCGGCCTACGCCTCCTCCGCCGCCTTGCTCTCGTCGGGCGTCGATGCGCCGATGGCGGCGGTGATGCTCGGCGGCATGACGCCCCCGCTCGGCATTGCGCTCGCCACCCGGCTGTTCCCGTCCCGCTTCACTGCGCCGGAGCGCGAGGCCGGCGGCGCGGCCGCCGTACTGGGCGCGGCCTTCATCACCGAAGGCGCGATCCCCTTTGCCGCCGCCGACCCGCTGCGGGTGATCCCCTCCATGGTGGCCGGCTCGGCCGTTGCGGGCGCCATCGCCCTCACCTCGGGCGTGACCCTCAAGGTGCCCCATGGCGGCCTGTTCGTGCTGCCGATCCCCAACGCCGTGACCAACGTGACGGGCGCGCTGATCGCGCTCGCCGTGGGCACGATCGTGACGGGGCTTCTGGTCGGCTTCCTGAAGAAGCGCGCCGCCTGATCGGTCGGGCGGAGCCGAACCGACGGCGCGCGCGACCGCCTCGTCCGCGCCCCGCTTCGAGAGCGACTCACGCAGATGCTGGTCGCACCAAGATGCAACTCTTAGTTATTGTTCACTCAAATCACATCCCGAAACGGGGCGCCAAGACAAACCGACACGTCGTCGATGGGGGAACGACATGAAAGCCGAAAAGGCAGCTTGGGCCGCGATCGGCCTGTTCACGGCGCTCGGGCCAGGGGCGATGCCGGCCGGCGCGCGGGATGCGCCCCCGCAGCCGGGCCTCGCGCGTGCCGAGAGCGGCGTCCCAGCCGTCGTCCGGCGCCCCGCCCTGCGGCGGGTCGCCCGGCGGGCGCCACCGCCCCGGCCCTTCGGCAATGATGGCAGCGCGGCCGCCGCCGCCGACGTGCTCGGCCAATCCGCGACGCCCCCGGCCCTGTCGCCCGGCACATTCGATTTCGGCAACGGCCTCTCGTTCCTGCTCAACTATACGGGACAGGCGGCGGCCAACCCTGTCGGCGGCATCCGCCAGGGCAGCGCTTACGCCGGACAGCTCTTCTTCGGCATCGACGCCGACCTGCAACGGCTGGCCGGGATCGAGGGTGGCTCGGTCCATGTTGCGGTCACCAACCGCCATGGCCGCAACCTCGCCGACGACTTCATCGGCAACAACACGAGCGTGCAGGAGATCTTCGGCGGCGGCCAGACCACGCGGCTGACGCTGCTCTCCTACCAGCAGAAGCTGCTCGACAATCGGCTCGACATCGAGGTCGGACGCTTGGTCGCCAACATCAACTTCCTGAACTCGCCGGTCTACTGCAATTTTCAGACGAATTCCGCCTGCGGCAACCCCACCTTCGTGTTCAAGACCTCGAACTTCACCTTCTGGCCGGTGGCGAGTTGGGGCGGGCACGCCAAGGCGTGGCTGACGGATCGGGTGTTCTTCCATGTCGGCGCCTACGAGGTGAACCCGCTGCACCAGCAGCCCGGCGACAACGGCCTCGACTTCTCGACCAAGGGCGCGACCGGCGCGATCGTGCCGTTCGAACTCGGCTACTCGACGACCTTCGCCAACGATGCGCTGCCCCGCAATTACGGCATCGGCGGCTGGGTCGATCGCTCCGATTACACCGACCCGGTGCGGGACGTGGCCGGCGGCCGCCGGGTGCTCACCGGATTGTCCCCCGCCACCCGGTTCGGCCGCTCAGGCATCTATGCCCGCTTCGACCAAATGGTCTGGCGCCCCGATCCGAACGGTATCCAGGGGCTGACCCTGTTCGGCGTCGCCATGGCCGGCACCGGGGGGCGCTTGGTCGAGGATTACTTCCTGGAGATCGGCGCGCTTCAGACCGGCACCTTCGCGGGGCGCCCCTACGATACGGTCGGCTTCGTCATCAACACGCAAGCCTTCAGCCCGCTGGCGCTCGACAATATCGAGGCGGCGCAAGCCTCCCTCGGTCTGTTCCGCACGCTTCCGCGGCAGCAGATCATGATGGAGCTGAACTACGGCATCCAGGTCTCGCCCGCGATCCGGCTGACGCCGAACCTGCAATACATCGTCAACCCGGACCAGACGCGGTTTCCGTACTACCCGAAGAACATTCCCGACGCGTTCGTGGTCGGCGCCAAGCTCTCGGTGGACCTGTTCACTCTTGCCGGCCTCGCCAAGGGCCCAGGCAATCCGTGAGGAGCGGCACGGCACCTACTCCAATGACAACCACATCTGCGCCTCGATCGGTGCTCGGGCAGGGCTCTTGGGGCAGTCCTCGGCCGGGGCGTCGGACAGAAGAACCGTTTCCAGGCTCACGCCGCGCAACTTGCGCCCCGCTCGGGCAAGCGCAGCGGCGATGGCCGGGGCCAGCAGGTCGGCCTTGAGCCCATCACGGAGTGGCACGCTGGCCCTGCGGCTGTCGATCGATACGGTCCAGCGCGGATCGTCGGCGAGGCGCGCCATCACCGCGCAGCGATCGAACAGCCCGGCCGGGCCGAAGGTCGTGCGCCCGAGCGCGATCACTCTGGTGGATGCGAGCGTACCCTGCGCGCGTGTGAGGGCCGCCGCGACGCCTCCCGCATCGCGCGGACAGTCGCCCGTCAGCGTCGGCGTGCCGTCCGGCGCCAGGATAAGATCGAGCGCGCAACGGCTCACGGTGGCCGCGCTTGTGCCGCTGCCATCGTAGGAGAAGACGACCAGCGTCAGGAGCGCGAGAACGAGCCTGCACGATCTCATCGTGGAATTTTCCGGAATCCTACCGAGGACAGCTTCGACGCCTGGGACGCTCCACCTGCAATCCGGCGGGACGATACGCCACCCTCCGGCCTCACTGGCAATGAGACCGGCCCAAACAAAAAGCGGCGCGCCCGTGGGGCGCGCCGGCTGAGGTGACTCGCGGTCTCAGGAACGAGTCGTATTACTTTATCCAATATACCAGAATGTGTCTGTATCTTTCCGGCGACACTTATCCCTCTTGCTCACGTTTTTGTGAGGAATGAATGACGCCGGTGAACGTATGTCACCTTTTCGCCAGGGCGTCGGCGAAGGCGACGATGCGGTTGCGGGCGTAGGTCGGCACGCCCGCGCTGATCGAGGTGCCGGTGTTGAACGAGGAATTGCCCATCAGCACCTGCACCGGCAGCAGGTTCTTCAGCACCGGCACGCGGGCGTATTCCTGTTTGCGCTCCAGCACGTCGGCCTTGATGGCCAGAGCCATGTAGGTCGTCACCACCGTCCGGTTCGGATCGTCCGGGGCCGGCTGCATCACCGCCAGGAACTTGCCGAAGCGCAGGATCTGGTTGACCCAGAAGATCGTCTGTTCGAGGCCACCCGCCACGGGCGTGTCGATCTTCGTGAGCGCGGCGAGGCCCGCCGCCTCGGCCGGCGGCAGCACCCGCAGCTCGCTCTGGAACGAGACGAACTCCGCTATCCTTTTCGAGGAGCCGAGTTCCAGCTTGTTGGCGAGCTTCACGCCGAGCGGCAGCTTGCCCTCGAGATCGTAGCGCGACTCGATGCAGACACCGCCCGCCCCGCACCAAGGCCGGTCGGGACGCTTGGCGAAGGCGGCGGCCGGGTCCTTGGTCGGCGTTACCTCTGCCGGTTCGAGCCGCTTGTGGCGGATCACCGGATCCATCTTGGCCAGGAAGTCCAAGTTGGCAAACGCCGAGAGATCAATCGCGGAGGGCGGCTTGGCCACGACGAAGCGGCCTTCCGCGACATAGACCTTCAGGGTCTCGTGGCGCGGCTTGGCGACGCCGTTCACCGTCTGGGTGTAGTCGGGCTCGGTATAGCCGGGCCAGGGGCTGAGCGCGGCGGCCTCCGGACCCCGCGCCTTCCGCCACGCTTCGAAGGCGATCAGCCCGCTCTCCGGATTGGTCGAGGCGGCCTCGCGGTGATCGCTGAACAGCACCGTGCCGGGCTTGAGGCTCGCGGCGTCGCCCGGCGTCAGGGCCGGCACGTCCTTGACCCGGTCGGAGACCAGGGCGGCGGGCTTCGGGAGATCTTTTGCTGCCTCTTGCGCGCGGGCGGGCACTGCCAGCGCGAGCGCGACGAGAAGGGCGGCCGGAAAAAGCCTGGGCAAAGCGGACCTCGGAGGAGTCGATGAGGGAGGGCGTCGGAGGGCGCCAAAGGCGTAGGCTCAGTAGCCGGGATCGTCGCCGAACAGGTAGTCGGGATCGCGGCGGCGCTGGCGCGCGCGGGTGTCGCCCTCATCGTCGAAGGGCGAGCCGAACGGCACCGGGTTGACCTGCCCGTAGCGGTCGCGGCCGGGCCAGGCCTGCGGCTCCTCCCGGCGGTCGCGGCGTAGGCCCCAAGGATCGACAGTCCGGTCGGTCTCGGCGCTACGGCGCTGCACGAACGGGTCTTCGGTGCTGCGGCGCCCACCCGGCAGGTTGCCAAAGAGGTCACCGGCAACGTCCGCCCCGTCCTCCGCATTGCCGTAATCGCCGTCCTCCGCGTCGGGGCGCATGGCGTAGAGCGTGTCGCGGGGCACCAGCGCGTATTGCGTGTCGGCGACCTGGCCGCCCTTGAGGCGGAAATGCTCGATGAAGCCCCCGCCCGGGACGCGCTGGCCGCTCCTTGGTTCGATCGGCAGGTCGGCAATCAGCGCCTTCGCCTCCGGAGAAGGCGGCGCCAGCGGCGTGCGCGCCACACCGTTGGCCCAGGCCGCCTGGAAGATCGCCTTTGCCACCGGCACGGAGACGTGGCCGCCGGTCTGTCCACGGCCGAGCGTGTGGCGCACACCGTCGGCGTTGTCGTAGCCGGCCCAGACCACCACGGTGATCTCGTTCGAGAAGCCGGCGAACCACGCGTCGTTCTCATTCTCAGAGGTGCCGGTCTTGCCGGCCACGTAGGCCGAGATGCCCGAGAGCGCCGCGGCGGTGCCGTGTTGGGTCACGCCCTGGAGCATGGTCTTGAGCTGGTAGAAGGCGACCCGGTCGGCCGAGCCGATCCGCACCGGCGCCTTGTCAGGATGACTGTAGACCGGCTTGCCGTCGCGCTCGACCGATTCCAGCGCGTAGGCGCTCGGGCGCGCGCCCTCGTTGGCGATGGCGGCGTAGAAGCTCGCCAGATCGATCATCCGCACCGGCTGGGCGCCGAGGACGAAGGGATAGTAGCGCTCGCATTCGGCGTAGAGCTGGGCCTCCAGCGCGATGTCGCAGACGCGCTGCAGGCTATCGGGGGCCTTGGGGGTGATGCCGCCCTGGAGCAGACGGGCGGTGACGAGGTTCTTCGAGAATTCGAGCCCGCGCCGGATCGTCGTCGCGCCGGAGCCGCCGCCGTCATAGTTCTTCGGCGACCAGGAATCGCCCGTTCCGCCGATGGGCGGCAGGGTCACGGCGGAATCCATCACCAGCGTGTTGGGCTGGAGCCCCGCATTCAGCGCCGCGAGGTAGGTCAGCGGCTTCAGGGTCGAACCCGGCTGGCGCACGGCCTGCGTCACCCGGTTGAGCTGGCTCAGCGGATAGGAGAAGCCCCCGCTCATCGCCAGGATCCTGCCCGTGCGGTTCTCCAAGACGATGGCGGCGCCCTGGACGGTCGGGCGCACGCGCAGGTCGGCCCGGAGGCTCCCTTTGCCCTCGCGCAGGCGCACCCGCACGGCATCGTAGAGCTGAAGTTTTCCCCGCGCGGAGCCGGGCTCCAGGCTCGCGACCCGGCCGTCGGGCAGGCCGACCCTGGTGCCGTTCTTACCCGCTTGGAGCACCACCGCGAGCGGCCAGCGCACGTCGTAGAGCGGCGGCCGGGCGGAGACGAGCGCGCGCTGCCAAGGGGGCTGGATCACGGGTTGGATCGCAGGCGGGGCGGCGGGCTTGGCCGGCGCCCTCGCCGCCGCCTTGTCCGCCCCTTTCTTGGCGCCCCTCTTTGCCTCGGGCGCAGGCGGCGGCGCGGCCGGCTCCGGCGCAGGCGCAGCGGCTTCGATGCGCTTGATCGCCTCGGCGAGGTTCAGCTCCGGCCCCTCGTAGCGGGCGCGGCCGGTGCCGCGCTCGTAGGTCGCCAGCCCCTCCTGCAGCGCCCCTTCGAGCGCGCTTTGCAGGCCGGCATTCACCGTGGCGCGCACGGTGTAGCTCGCGTTGGTGAGCGATTCGAGGCCGGCGAAGCTGCGCGCCTCGCGGGCGACCTGATCGACGAGGTAGAAGCCGGAATCCTGGCGCGCGGCGTCCGGCGGCTTGATGCCGAGATCGGAGGCGACCGCTGCGTTCATCTGCGCCTCGGTGATCGTGCCCTCTTCCTTCATCCGGCTCAGCACGTAGGCGCGGCGCTCCCGCGCCCGCTCCGGGTACTTGTCGGGGCTGTAGTAGTTCGGCCCCTTCGGCAGGCCGGCGAGCAGGGCGGCCTCGGGCAGGCTCAGCGCGCCCACCGACTTCCCGAACCAGCTCCGCGCGGCCATCTCGATGCCGTAGGCGCCGCGGCCGAGATAGATCCCGTTGAGATAGAGGCCGAGGATCTGCGGCTTGGTCTGGAGCCGCTCCAGGCGCGAGGCCACGATCATCTCGCGGATCTTGCGCTCGTAGGTGACGTCGTCACCGACCGAGAGGTTCTTGACCACCTGCTGCGTGATGGTCGAGCCGCCGGCCGGGCGCCCCGGCGAGGCGAGGTTGCCGACGAAGGCGCGGATCACCCCACGCTCGTCGATGCCGTGGTGCTGGTAGAAGCGCTTGTCCTCGGCGGCGACAAAGGCCTTTTGCACGAGGTCGGGCACGCCCTCGATCGGCACGAGGAGGCGGCGCCCATGGGTCTCGAAGGTCTCGGAATAGGGTTTGCCCGCCGAATCCAGGATCACGCTGGCGCTGGGCAGCTTGATGTCGCGCAGGGCCTCGGCTGAGGGCAGATCCTTCACGGCGTTGTTGTAGAACGCGATCACCGCCGCCGCCTCGAAGGGGGAGTTGGCCGAGCTCTCAGCCTTGCAGAACTGCTTGTAGCTCGTGTTCAGCTCGGCGATGTCGAGCCCGTGCAGGATCTTGGGCGCGTTGTCGCCCGCCACAGCGCTCGGATCCTCCATGGCGGTGGAGATCAGCTCGTCGAGATTGATGTCCTCGATGTCGAAGGACTTGCGCATGTGGGCGCAGCCGTCGCGCAGGATCGCCACGACCTGCGCGCCATCCTTGGCCGGGTCGAACTGGGTTCGCACCGCATCGGGCCGCGTCGTGACCTGGGACAGGGTCAGCGCGGTCGCGAACAGCTTGATCAGGATGGCGTTCATCGAGCGGTTGAGGTCCCCGGCCGGCACGCGACGGACAAGCGTGTCGGTGCCGATCAAGCGGCGCACAACGCGGCTGATTTATGGACGCGTGCGCCCGGACGCCACGGGGCGGGCACGGGACGGGGATGCGTCGGCGGCGGGTGTGGACGCAAAGGCCGCACGACGAAAAAGGGCGACCGCCGCGCGCGATCGCCCCTGAACGTCCCGCGGCGGCCGGCCGCTTCTCGGATGGAAACCGCCCTCAGCGCAGGAGCTGGAGGATGCCCTGCTGCGCCTGGTTGGCGAGCGACAGCGCCGAGATGCCCAGCGACTGACGGGTCGAGAGCGCCTGGGAGTTGGCCGCCTCCTCGTTGAGGTCGGCGTTGGTCAGGTTCGAGGCGCCGGTATCGAGGATGTTGACGAGCCGCTTGGTGAAGTCCTGCCGGTTCTGCACGACCGAGAGGTTCGAGCCGAAGGTCGAGCTCGCCGTGCGCAGGGTGTCCGAGGCGCCGGTCAGCTTGGTCAGCGTGCCCTTGATGTCGGTGTCGAGCAGGAAGTTGCCCTGGCCGTTCGCCGTCGCACCCGAGTTACCGGTGATCGAGGTCAGATTCAGGCCATCGGCCGTCAGATCCCTGCCCTGCACATCGAGATTGGCGGTGTCGCGCTCGTTGAAGGTGATGTGCAGCTTGTTCGAGGCATCGCTGCTGCTGATCAGGTTGACGCCGTTGAAGCTCGAATCCTTGGCGAGCTGCGTGATCTGGATCAACAGGCTGTTGTACTGCTCGGCCAGCTTCGTACGCGCCTCCACGCCCGAGATGGTCAGGTTGGCGCTGTTGCTCGCGGCCGTGTTGCCGCTGCCGTACTTGTCGGCCGTGGCGCTGCCCGTGCCAGCGGCAAAGCCCAGTGCGGTCTGACCGGCCGTCGTCGCGAACTCGACCGCCGCGCTGGCGTTCAGCACGATCTTCTTGCCCGTCGTGTCCTTGGAGAACATCGTCGAGCCAGCCGCGCTGTTAAGCGAGGTGATGGCCGCGTCGATCGTCGAGTTGGTGGCGATCGACGCCGTCTTGCTCGCGCCGTTGACGAAGAAGGTGACGGAAGTGGACGTCGTCGTGCTGGCCGCGAAGTCGCTGGCTGCGGTGCCGGTCGTCGTGATCTGCGTCGAGAGCGCTTGGTTGGCGGTGGATTTCGCCGAGTCGATCAGCTTCTGGATCGAGGTGATGCCCTGGTTGGCCGCCTGGATCGTCTGGATGCCGTTCGAGATCGAGTCGAGCAGCGAATTGAGATCGCCCGAACGGCTGCTGAAGGACTGCGCGGTGAAGAAGTTGACCGGGTTGTCGAGGGCCGACGAGACCTTCAGTCCCGTCGCCAGCCGATTCTGGGTGGTAGCCGTCAGGGCCGAGGTGTCCTGCAGGGAGAGCAGGTTCTGGCGGGTGGCGGCGGAAAGCGTGACGCTGGAAGACATGGGTAACAACCCCGTTCAGATCGATACCGATCCGGCATTAGGGTTAATTCAACATGTCCAGGGTTTCTTAAGCGTTAACGATCTCTTCGAGGCCGGATAATTTCCAATTTTTGCAACGGGTCGACGGCCGGAACAAGGTCCCGGCCGTCTCTTTTGCTGGCGCGATGCGTCTCAGGGAACGCGATCAGCGCAGGAGCTGGAGGATGCTCTGCTGTGCCTGGTTGGCGAGCGAAAGCGCCGAGATACCCAGCGACTGACGGGTCGAGAGCGCCTGGGAGTTGGCTGCTTCCAGGTTGAGGTCGGCGTTGGTCAGGTTCGCCGCACCGGTATCGAGCACGTTGATCAGGTTCTTCGAGAAGCTCTGACGGTTCTGCACCACGGAGAGGTTCGAGCCGAAGGTCGAGCTCGCCGTACGCAGGGTGTCGGAGCCTGAGGTCAGCTTGGTCAGGGTACCCTTGATGTCGGTGTCGAGCAGGAAGTTGCCCTGGCCGTTCGCCGTCGCACCCGAATTGCCGGTGATCGAGGTCAGCTTGAGACCGTCGGCCGTCAAATCCTGACCCTGGACGTCGAGGTTCGAGGTGTCCTTCTCGTTGAAGGCGATGTGCAGCTTGTTCGAGGCGGCGCCGTTGCTGATCAGGTTCGTGCCGTTGAAGCTCGAATCCTTGGCCAGCTGCGTAATCTGGGTCAGCAAGCTGTTGTACTGATCGGCAAGCTTGGCGCGAGTATCGACGCCCGACACCGTCAGGTTGGCGCTAGCACCCGCCACGTCGTTGCCGGTGCCGTACTTGTTGGCCGTGGCGCTGCCCGTGCCGGCGGCAAAGCCCAGTGCGGTCTGGCCGGCCGTCGTCGCGAACTCGACTGCCGAACTCGCGTTCAGCACGATCTTCTTGCCGGTCGTGTCCTTGGAGAACATCGTCGAGCCGGCCGCTGTGTTCAGTGTCGTGATGGCCGTGTCGATCGAATCGCCGCTGGCGATGGTCGCCGTCGTTGCCGTGCCGTTGACATAGAGCTTGACGCTGGCACCACTTGAACCAGGGGTGGTGTAGTCACTGGCCGCGGTGCCGGTCGTGGTGATCTGCGTCGACAGCGCCTGATTAGCGGTGGATTTAGCCGAGTCGATCAGCTTCTGGATCGAGGTGATGCCCTGGTTGGCCGCCTGGATCGCCTGGACGCCGTTCGAGATGCCGTCGAGTAGGCCGCCGAGATCGGTCGAGCGGTTCGACAGGTTCTGAGCGGTGAAGAAGTTGACGGGGCTGTCGAGGGCGGAGGAAACCTTGAGGCCGGTGGCAAGGCGGTTCTGGGTGGTGGCCGTCAGGGCCGAGGTGTCCTGCAGCGAAAGCAGGTTCTGACGGGTGGCGGCCGAAAGCGTGATGCCGGAGGACATGGGGGCGATCCTTGTGGGTCTTGATGCCGCCCTTTTGGCGACACCCGGACCTTCCATTCCGCGCCTTGCCGAGACCTTAATCCGACCGTCCGATTCCGCTGCTTTCGCCCTTCAAACGCAAGCATCGCGCAAAGCCGTGCGATCGTGGTTAAGAGAACATCACGGTCTTTGCTTCGTTTCGTCCCACCAAGGAACTGTTCATCATGGCCCTGCGCATCGAGCTCAAGCCCCAGGAGCGGCTGATCATCAACGGCGCGCTGATCCGCAACGGGGACCGGCGCTCGACCTTCGTGATCGAGAACCAATGCAAGTTCCTGCGCGAGAGCGAGATCATCACCGAGACCGAGGCCGACACCGCCGCCAAGCGGCTCTGCGTCACGCTCCAGTTCATCTATCTGGCCGACAACCCGCCGGAGGCCGAGGATCTGTTCGTGCGCCAAGCCACGGAGATCATGAAGGCGTCGCCGAGCATGGCGCCCTACATCCTCGCGATCCAGGACGAACTCTCGGCGCGCCAGTATCACCGCGCGATCAAGCACGGGCGCGAGCTGATCGCCTACGAGCGCCAGCTCCTCGACCATCTCGAAGCGAGCCGCGATGCAGGCGCGCCGCAGAGCTGAGCGGCGCTCTTCGAACGCCGGATCAGACGATGCCGCTCTTCTCGTAGGGCCAGGGCTTGCCGAGATGGGCCGCGACCCGGGCGGCGTCGGAGCCCACCGCCTCGACCGCCGCCTGCACCTGCTCCGCCGGCACCTCGAACCGGCGCGCCCAGTAGGCGCGGTCCCGCGGCGCATCGAGAACCACCTCGGCGGGATCGCCGCTCGCTGCGTGCCCCTCGGCATGTCCCGCGTCGGATGCTTCCTGCACCATACCCCTGTCCTCCCAAGCGCGTCCGCACGAAGACGCAGACCAACGGAGGGCAAACCGGCGGGCGGGGCAGGTTGGTTCCGCCGAGAGCCGTCCGCTCATGCCTCGCGCGGGGCCCCCGCCGGTCGCCGGCGTGCCGGATCGGCTGCGATGTGGAAGGCGGCCGGGCGCCGGAACAGGAAATCCAGCCGCGAACCGCGCACCAGCCGCTCGAAGGCCAGGGGCACCGTGACCGCCGCCACGGTGACGACGAGGCTCGCGAGCCCGACATCGAGGGCGAGGTCGGGCCGGGCCTCGTTGAACCGGGCGATCCCGGTGCGGGTGAGCGCCATCGGCAGGAAGAAGCCGAGATAGATCACGATGGAGCGCTCGCCGCAGGCGCGCAGCGCTGCGGTAACGGGGCCGCCCGCGCGCGTCATCAGCCCGGCAAAGGCGACGATGGCGAGCGCGCCGACCGTGCCGAGCGCCAGGCTGACCACCGGCAGGCGCGCGAGCGTCGGAAGCGCCTCGATTCCTGTCGGCGTGAACACGAACACGGCCTCCAGCACGGCCCAGAGGGCGAGGCCCGCGAGCGCCAGGCCCGCCCGCTCGCGCACCCGGTCGGCGAAGCGGAAGATCCACTCGGCGAAGAGATAGCCGCCGAGGAAGTAGACGTAGCGCTCGCAGAACTCGTCCAGGAGTTCGGGCAGGCCGCTCGTCGGCAGGATCTGCAGCAGAGCCGCCGCGACGAGCAGCAGGGCCGGCGGCACCCGGCGGTGGAGCAGCTTCGTCACCACCGAGAACACCGCGAGCAGGTAGACGAACCACAGCGTCGAGTAGGGCACCACCAGCGCCTCCGCGAGGTGCAGGCCGAAGGCAGCGAGCTTCTCCGCGCTCCCGTCCGCTCCGGCGACGATCGAGCCGGCCTTGAACAGCGATTGGATCACCACCCACAGCCCGTAGAAATAGGCGAAGTGGACCACCCGCCGATCCGCGAACAGCCGCCAGTCGCGGTCGATCACCCGGCCGAGGAAGAGCCCCGAGAGCAGGAAAAAGTCGGGGATCCGGAACGGCTTGGCGAATTCGACGATCGTGTGCAGGAAGCCCTCGCCGCCGAGCGCCTCGCCGGTGCCGAGCGTCGAATGCATCATCACGACGAGGATGATGCACAGGCCCTTGGCGACATCGACCCAGGCGAGCCGGGCGGCCTCTTCGGGACGCGGGCGAAGGGGGCGGGTGGCCGCTATGGAGGGCGCTGCGGTCATGGCGGGCGGACCTGGTGCGGGCGGATCGAGCCGCGATCGTGGCGCCGAAGCGTTAAACGCCCGCGAGCACGGCCCGACGATTTCGCCGTGCGGTTAACATCGCGGGAAGACGGCCG
Source organism: Methylorubrum extorquens (assembly GCF_024169925.1). Classification (NCBI taxonomy): domain Bacteria; kingdom Pseudomonadati; phylum Pseudomonadota; class Alphaproteobacteria; order Hyphomicrobiales; family Methylobacteriaceae; genus Methylorubrum; species Methylorubrum extorquens. The sequence goes on along the minus strand of NZ_JALJXF010000001.1, from coordinate 4,838,063 downwards.
GAGGATTTCCCCGCCGTGGCCGCCGGCCGATCTGAGACAGGCGACATGCCCTGCGCAGTCCGTTCACCATCCGGCCGGGTCGCCGCCGTGGCGCAACGCTTTCATCAGCCTCGGCAGGCAGTGCTCCGGCCGGACAGCAAGAGGACGGGTGAGGAAGAATGCGCATCGTGTCAGGCGGCGAGAGCGAGTCCACGACCGTCCAACTCTCGGAGATCCTCGGCGCCTTGAGCCACGCCCTAGATCTGACGGAGGGCCAACCCGTCGGGCATTGCGTGCGCGCGACCTGGATCGGCTTCCATATCGGCCGGCAGATGGGCCTGCCTGATCTGCAGCTTTGGGAACTCTACCACACCGTGATGCTGAAGGACCTCGGCTGCTCCAGCAATGCCGCGCGCATCTGCGAACTCTACCTGTCGGACGATCTGAGCTTCAAACGCGACTTCAAGACCGTCAGCGACAGCCTGCCGAAGGTTCTCGGCTTCGTCTTCTCGCATACGGGTCTCAAGGCCGGTTTGGCCGACCGCTTCCGCGCGGTGCTCAACATCCTGCAGAACGGGGGGACGATCGTCGACGAACTGATCCAGACCCGCTGCCAACGCGGCGCCGAGATCGCCCGGCAGTTGCGCTTTCCGGCCAGCGTCTGCGAGGCCATTCACGCCCTCGACGAGCACTGGAACGGCGGCGGGCGGCCCGACCGGCTCGCCGGCCCCGCGATCCCGCTCTATGCCCGCGTGGCGCTGCTCGCCCAGGTGGTCGATGTCTTCCACACCTCCGCCGGCCGCGCGGCGGCCATGGCCGAGGTGCGGGCGCGCGCCGGCACGTGGTTCGATCCGCAGATCGTGGCGTGCTTCGAGGCGGCCGCGGCTGCCCCCGGCTTCTGGGAGACCTTGGCCTCCGACGCGGTCGAGGCGGCGGTGTTCGCCCTGGCGCCCCGCAGCCCGATCACCGTGGACGAAGACTACCTCGACGACATCGCCCGCGCCTTCGCGCAGATCATCGATGCCAAGAGCCCGTTCACCTCGGGCCATTCGGAGCGCGTCGCGGTCTATGCCGACATGGTCGCGGCCGAACTCGGCTACACGCCGGAGCGCCGACGCTGGCTCAAGCGGGCCGCGCTGCTGCACGACGTCGGCAAGCTCGGGGTCTCGAACGCGATCCTCGACAAGAACGGCAAGCTGGACGAGGCCGAGTGGCAGGACATGCGCAACCACGCCTCAATGTCCGAGACGATTCTGACACGGGTCGCCGCCTTCCACGAGATCGCCCGGATCGGGGGCGGCCACCACGAGCGGCTCGACGGAAGGGGCTATCCGCGCGGGCTGAAGGGCGAGGCGATCGCACCCGAAACCCGGATCGTCTCGGTCGCCGACGTGTTCGACGCCCTGACCGCGGACCGGCCTTACCGGAAGGCGATGCCGGTGGAGAAGGCGCTCGCCATCATGCGCGGCGATGTCGGCACCGCGTTCGATCCGGACTGCTTCGCGGCGCTGGAACGCGCCATCGCCGGGCTCGACATGGACCTGGCGCGGGTGGACGCGGCGGCGTAGGGCGGAACGCCCGACCGATCCGAAGTCCCTCGCGCCTACCGCCGCGAGTTCGCATCGCCGCGTCGGGTGCGGGTCTTGCGCGTCGGGGCGTGGAAGTCGTCGGGCTTGCCGCGCACCCAATCGAGGAAGCGGGCGATCTCGGGATCGGCGCGGAGCGCCTCGACCTCGGCGAGCCGCCGGGCGATCTCGGCCTCGCTGTAGCGGGCATGGATCGCCGAGTGGCAGATCTGATGGAGCCGTACGGTCGCCCCGCGGGCCCCGCCCTTCATCTTCGGCGTGAGGTGATGCAGGCTCTGGCGCGCATGGGCCGGAATCGGCCGCTCGCAGAGCGGGCAGACCGGCGTGTCCGCCGGCTTCGGTCCGTGCGTCTCGGGATCCGCGTCGCGCCAGCGACGGGCGCGCCGCCCCACCACCCCGTGTCTCCGTCCAGCGACCCGGTCCCGCCGGGTGCGAGGGAAACGGACAGAGGGTCCGCACGGCTCCCGCCGAGGCCCCGCGTCACGTGCGCCGGCTTGATCGAGCGTCTCGCCTTGTTGCGACGAAGGGTGCGCGCTACGCCCAGGGTTCAAACGGCGATACGAGTGGGCGGCATGAAGCGGACAACCATCGACTCCAAGCTCTCCGTGGCCCATCAGCCGAGCCTCGCGGAGATCGAGGCGCTCGGTCGTGAGGGCGTGCGCCTTCTCATCAACAACCGCCCCGACGGCGAGGAGCCGGGCCAGCCCGGCACGGCAGCCGAGCGCGCGGCGGCGGAGGCAGCGGGCCTGCGCTACCTCGATCTGCCGGTGACCGGCCCCACCCTCACCCGCGACGCGGTGGAGCGCTTCCACGCGGCGGTCGAGGCGGCACCGGGCTCGGTCGTCGCCCATTGCCGCAGCGGCACGCGCTCGCTGACGCTCTGGGCGATCGGCGAAGTGCTCGCCGGACGCCTCCGGCGCGACGAGGTGGCGGCCTACGGCGCCCGCCACGGCTACGACCTCTCCGGCGCCGAGCGCTGGCTCGACGCGAATCCGGGTTGAGTGAAACGCGCTACTGGCCCGGCATGGTGAGGATCAGCGGCCCGTTGCGCGTGGCGACGGCGGTGTGCTCGTACTGGACCGTGAGGGCGCGCGGCCGGCTGTAGAGGGTCCAGGGATCGTCGCCGTCCTCGGCGAAGTCCGCGCCCAGTGACAGGAACGGCTCGACGGTCAACACCATGCCGTCGCGCAGGATCCGGCGCTCGGACGGATCGGGCCAGGTCGCGATCTCGGTCGGCTCCTCGTGCAGCGACAGGCCGACTCCGTGGCTCGCGAGGTTGCGTACCAGGGTGTAGCCGTTCTTGTGCGCGAAGGTGCCCACCGCCCGGCCTATCCCTGAGAGCGGCTTGCCGGCGCCGACCTGCCGCAGGCCCGCCCACATCGCCCGGCGCCCGTCCTTGCACAGCCGCTCGACCGCGCGCGTCACCGGCGGCACGGCGAAGGACGCGCCCGTATCGGCAAAGTAGCCGTCTCGCTCCGCCGAGACGTCGATGTTGACCAAGTCCCCCGGCGCGATCCGGCGCTCGCCGGGGATGCCGTGGGCGATCTCCTCGTTGACGCTGATGCAGGTCGCGCCCGGAAAGGCATAGACCGCCTCCGGCGCCGAGCGCGCGCCGGCCGCCTCCAGGAAGGCCCGCCCGACGTCATCCAGTTCACGGGTGGTCATGCCGGGCTCGATCGCCCGGCCCATCATGGCCAGCGTGTCGGCGACGATGCGGCCGATCTGTTTCAGCCCCGCCAACTCGTCGTCGTTCGACACCGTCATGTCGCGTCCTTTCGCAGGGTCGGAGGAGCCGGCATCTCCGTCTCGGCCTTCGAGAGCCGGGAATGTCGTGGCCGAAGCTCCGGCCGAACCGGTTCTGCCATCTTCACGCGATCGCGCGAAGCCATCGGCATGGCGCGGGCGGCCGCATGGCCGGCATGAGCACGGGCGATCCGCTCGATGAGGCTCAACAGAGCACGCTGCCATCGCCGGAGATCCGTCGATCCCCAGAACGGACACTTGCGAATTGCGTCGCCACCCGTCGCCCACTGTCAGGCTGCAGGGAACGGGCAGCTCAAAGTTGCGTTTCGCAACCGATAGAAGGCTCGTGCCCGGTCCGATCCGGCGACAACGCCTACATCCTCGACTTTGCCCGACCTTGCCGGAGGAGTGTGAGATGGCTGGAGCGTCCGAGACATCCGGGGCGGCACATCCGTCCGGCCTGCTGCCGACCGGGCCGGCCCGCCTCGACGCGATGAGCGCTGTCCTGGCCCGCAACTGGTGGCTCGTGGCCCTACGCGGCGCGCTTGCCATCCTGTTCGGGATCATCGCCTTCGTGGCGCCGGGCGCCTTCGTGCTCTCGCTGGTGCTGTTCTTCGCCGCCTACATGCTGGTCGATGGCTTCTGCGGCATCGCCGCCGCATTGCGGGCGGCGCAGAGGCACGAGCGTTGGGGCTTCCTGCTGCTCGAAGGCCTGCTCGACATCGTGGTCGGCGTCGCGGCGTTTCTCGTGCCGGCGGCGGCCGTCTGGGCCTTCGTGCTGCTCGTGGCCGCCTGGGCCCTGGTCTCGGGCGGGCTGATGATCGCGGCGGCCTTCCGCCTGCACCTGCATTACGGGCGCTGGTGGCTCGGCCTCGGCGGGGCGATCTCTGTGCTGTTCGGGATCGCGCTGCTGATCAATCCCGGGATGTCGGCACTGGTGCTAACATGGTGGCTCGGTGCCTACGCCGTGGCCTTCGGCGCCATGCTGCTGATCCTCGGCTTCCGCCTGCGCTCCCATCATACGGCCCAGGCGCGGCCGCTCTCCGAGAGCGGTCGCGCCTGAACCTCAGCAGAGCGTTGCCCGGCCCGCCCGAGGCGGGCCGGTTCGTCAGTCGCCGGCAACCGCCGGCCCCGCGGCGCTGTTGCGCCGGACCGTGACACGATTGGGAACCTGCTCGCCCTTGTCCGGCCGCCAGAGCGGCACGAGGAAGCGCAGCCAGGCACGGGTCTCCTCGCCGCCGAGATTGCGCTGGGCGATGTCGCGGGTGAGCATGGTCTGGACCGTGAACTTCTCGAAGGCGTAGCCCACGAGCCCGCCCATGGCGAACTGCCCCCCCGGCCGGTAGCCGGGCCTGTTGGTCGGCAGGTCGGTCGAGCCGAAGGCGACGGCGCCCACCTGCCACTTGCCGAAGCGCTTGGCTGCGGTCAGGTCGAGGTTCATGTAGTCGGAATAGTGCACGTTGGTCGGCGAGTTCTCCGCCAGCATCGTGCCGTAATGGAGGTTGGCCGTGACGTTCCAGCCATCGCCGACATAGCTGATCGCGAAGCGCTGGGCGATCGAGGCGGAGCGGAGCGCGAACAGCGTGTCGCTCGGCCAGAAGCCGCCGATGAAGTAGCTGACGCCGAGGTTGTCCGCGACCTTCCAGGCGATCTGGGCCGTCGTCAGCGGCTGGGCGAGACCCGCCTGCCAGGGTCCCTCCTGCGGGCTGACCGCGTTGAACGGGAACGACTGGATGAAGCGCAACTGCCCGCCGAGGACCTTCCAGGGCGTTGCCCATAGGAACACGACGAGGTTGTTGTTGCCCTGGTTGTCCCGAGGCAGCGTCCCGCGCTCAGCGAAGCTCGTCGTGAGGTTCATCTGCACGCCTTCCGGCACCTGCCAGCCCGTTGGGAGACCAACGGTGATGCCCGGGAGGGCCGCGGAGCGGGCCAGAGCCATGGAGGGCAGCCCGGCCAAACAAACGCACGTGACGATCTGCGCGTAGCGGCGCGCTTTCGGTCCGAACTGCAACGTCTTTCCCCCAATGGCTTGCCTGCGTGAGCCGCCCGTCCTCGGCTTCAGCGCTTCTTGATCCGTAGCCGCCCCACCTTGAGGGACGCAGCCACGCGGCAACAGCCGAGCTAGCCCCCATCAATTGATGGAATCTTGCTTCTGTTACAATTTTTTCAGAATACAACAGATTAAAATTATTTTTCTGATCTTTTCTATGTTGGGATTAAAACCGCCGGACAGGCGTATCGACGGCAGGGCCAACGTTAGAGGCCCGCTGGAATGCCCGCTCATCTCGGTCTGCACCTTGGACTGCGACGCCAATAGTCGCCAGCCGATACGGACCGCTGCGGGGGGCTCGGACGCGGTCAGGCCATCAGCGCCCGCGCGGTGTCGGCATCGGCCAGCGGGCGCCCGAGCAGGCGGGCACCCTCCGCGGCGCGGCGGATCTGGGCGGCATTGCTTTCGGCCGGGCTTCCGTCGGGCGCGAGCAGGCTGTTCTCGAAGCCGACGCGCACATGCCCGCCGAGGCCCGCCGCGACGAGGGCGCAGGCATTCTCCCGCGAGCCGAAGGCGCAGATCGACCAAAGCGGTACCCCCTCCCCTGCCGCTTCGAGGAAGGGCAGCAGGTCGGCGGGCCGCGAGACCTGTCCGGGCGTGTAGCGGCCGAGCACGAAGAGCGGGAAATCCCCGCCCTCGCCGAGCACACCGCGGCGTTTGAGGTCGGCGTAGCGGGCCACCTCGGCCGGTTCGTAGAGGATGATCTGCAGGAGGATGCGCTCGCGCCGCGCCCAGGCGAAAAAATCCGCCGCCGCAGTCTCGGCCCCGGCATCCGGCACGAGTTCGCGCAAAGCCAGCGAGACCGCCTCGGGGCGCGTGGCTCGCACCACCGCCATCTGCTCCGGGCCTTGGTAGCGCCCGGCGGCCTCCGAGGTGATTTGCACCACGAGGCGGTTCCCCACCTCCGCGCGGATCGCAGCGGTGACCGAGCGATACGCCTCCGCATCGAGGAGGTGACGGCCTGCCGGATCGCGGACATGGACGTGGATCAGGGCAGCGCCCGCCTCCACGATCTCGGCCGCGGTGCGGGCGATCTCGCTTTGCGTGATCGGCAGGGCCGGATGGTCGGCCTTGCTGCGGGTGGCGCCGTTGGGGGCGTTGGCGAGGATGAGCGGCGGACAGCCGGCGTCGTGGGTCATGGGCTCGATCGTCATGGACTCGGTCGTCATGGGCTCGGTCTCGCGGTCGAAAAGATCAGTCGCCCGCGCTCAAGCCCAGGCGCCGCATGCGGTCGGAGAGCGTCTTGCGCGGCAGGCCGAGGGTCCGCGCGGCCTCGGCGATGCGCTGGCCGGAGGCCTTGAGCGCGTCCTCGATGACGAGGCGCTCCACCCGGTCGAGCAGGGCGTCGAGGCTCGGCGCCGCGCCGGGGCCGCCGGCGAGGTCCGGGCTCAGGAAGCCGAGGATGGTGCGCTCGGCGGCGTTCTTGAGTTCGCGCACGTTGCCCGGCCAGTCGGCGAGCATCAGCGAACGGCGCAAGGACGGCGGCACCTCGATCACCGGGCGCTGGTACTTCACCGCCGCCTGGACGAGGAAGCGCTCGAACAGGAGCGGGATGTCCTCGCGGCGCTCGCGCAAGGGGGGCAGGGTCAGCGTCACCACGTTGAGGCGGAAATACAGGTCGCGGCGGAAGCGGCCGGCCTCCGAGAGCGCGTCGAGATCCTCCTTGGTGGCGGCCACCACCCGCAGATCGACCGGCACGCTGGTGTTCGAGCCGAGCCGCTCCACGCGCCGCTCCTGCAACACGCGCAGCAGCTTCACTTGGAGCGCCAGCGGCATGCTCTCGACCTCGTCGAGGAACAGCGTGCCGCCGCTCGCATGCTCGACCTTGCCGATGCGGCGCTTGCCCGCCCCGGTGAAGGCGCCGGCCTCGTGGCCGAACATCTCGCTCTCGAACATGCTCTCGGGGATGGCGCCGCAATTGATTGCCACGAAGGGTTTCGCCGCCCGCGCCCCGCCCTCGTGCAGCGCGCGGGCGACCTGCTCCTTGCCCGCCCCGGTCTCGCCGAGCACCAGCACGTCGGCGGCGGCCGAACTGAGCGAGGCGATGTCGTCGCGCAGCCGCCGCAGGGCCGGCGACTGACCGACGAGACAGCGCTCCACCGCGCTGCCCGGCGCGTCGCCGCGATCGAGGGCATCGCGCAGGCGGCGGTTCTCGATCACCAGCGCCCGCTTCTCCAGGGCCCGGCGGACCACCTCGACGAAGGCGTCGTTGACGAAGGGCTTCTCGATGAAGTGGTAGGCGCCCTCCCGCATGGCGGCGACCGCCATGGCGATGTCGCCGTGGCCGGTGACGAGCACCACCGGCAATTCGGGGTCGCGGCGGCGAATGTCAGCGAGGAGTTCGAGCCCGTCGCGGCCCGGAAGGCGTACGTCGCTCACGACGATGCCGGCAAAGCCGCGGGTGATGGCCGGCAGCGCCGCCTCCGCGCTGGCAAAAGCCTCGACAGCGATGCCGGCGAGTTGCAGCGCCTGCTCCATGGCAAGCCGAACCATTTCCTCGTCGTCGATCAGCACGACCCGCGCGGCGGCTGGCTCGGCCTCAGGAAACATGTCGCATTCTCTCTACACGGGGCGTGTCCGCGGCCTCCTTCATCGCGTCCCTGGCTACCTCCATCACGAGGTCGAAGGCGAGGCCGCCGCCGGGCATCGGCCGGGGCTGCAGGCTCGCCCCGAATTCGCGCGCGATGGCGAGCGAGATCGGCAGGCCGAGGCCGAGCCCCTCCCCCGCCGGCTTGGTGGTGAAGAACGGCTCGAACAGGCGCGCCAGCGCCGCCGCATCGAGGCCCGGCCCGTTATCTTCGACGCTGAGCACGACCTGCCCGTCCCCGGCCCAGGCGCGCACCGCGACCTCCGCACCGGAGCGCCCCTTCACCGCATCGAGGGCGTTGCCGACGAGGTTGACCAGCACCTGCGACAGGCGGATCGGCTCGAACACCACCCATCGCGCCGCCGGGTCGAGATCGGTCGTCACCCGCGCGCCCGCGTCGCGGATGCGGGATGAGAGGATGGCGAGGCTCTCCGAGACCGCTGCGCCGACATCGACCGCGACCCGCTCCGTCCCCGAGCGGCGGGAGAAGCTGCGCAACTGTCCGGTAATCTTGCCGAGCCGGTCCACCAGGGAGACGATGCGGGTCAGGTTGGCCGCCGTCTCCGCCTCCCGCCCCTGGCGCAGGAAGGCGGAGGCATTGTCGGCCAAGCCCCGCATGGCGGCGAGCGGCTGGTTGAGTTCGTGGGTGATGCCCGCCGCCATCTGGCCCAGCGTCGCCATCTTCGCCGCCTGGACCAGTTCCCCTTGCGCCTCGCGCAGGTCGCCCTCGGCACGGGTCCGCTCCTCGATCTCGCCCGCGAGTTTGAGGTTGGCCGCGCTGAGATCGGCGGTCCGCGCCGCGACCGCGGCCTCCAGCGCGCGTTGCGCCGCGCGATTCTCGCGCACCCGCCGCAGGTGCTGACGCCCGTAGAGGCCGATCAGCCCGAGCACGATCAGCGCCAGGATCGCGCCGGCCCGGGCGCTGCGCCCGGCGATGGCCACCGGCGCGGCGTCGGCGAAGAGCAGCAGCGTCCAGCCATAAGCCGGCAGGCTCGCCTCCTCGAACAGCGCGCGGGTCTGCGGCGTGGCCTCCGACCGGCTCACCAGAGGCACGCCTCCGACGGTGTCCGTCCGGCCGAGATCGATCGGGGCATGATCGTCGCGCCCGTACTGGCGCGTCCGCTCAATGGCGGCACGGGCAGCGGCGTCGAGCGGCTTCGTCGCGCGGAACTTGAGCGCCGGATCGGAGGCGAGGAAGACGATGCCGTTCTCGTCGGCCACCAGCACGCGGTCGCTGCCCTCGCGCCAGATCGTCTCCAGCGGGTCGAGGCCGACCTTGGTCGCCACCACGCCGCGCACCGTGCCGTCGATCATGACGGGCGCGCTGATGAAGTAGCCGGGCACGCCGGTCAGCGTCCCGATGGCGTAGAAGCGTCCGGTGCGTCCGGTGCGCGCTTCCGTGAAATAGGGACGATAGGAGAAGTCCTGGCCGACATAGGTCTGGGGCGTGTCCCAGTTCGACGCGGCGATGGTCAGGCCGGACGGGATCAGCAGGTAGACGACACCCGCCCCCGCCTCGCGGCTCAGCCGATGGAGATAGGCGTTGACGGTCGCGACCTGCGCCGGATCGTCGGGGGCGGCGAGCAACGACTGCACGCGCGGATCGAGGGCGGCGGCGGCCGGCAGGAAGCCGAACCGCTCGATGGTGCCCTCCAGGCTCCGGGCGTAGATCTCCGCCCGCTGGCGCGCGTCACCCGCGAGGCTTTCCGCCACGCGGGCCTCCGTCACCTCCCCCGCCTTCAGAACGGCCAAGACGGCCGCCGCCGCCAGCGCGGCGAGAATGAGGACACGCGCCGCCGTGGCGCGGGGGAAGGGCGTCACTCTCATGGACCGGACGAGGCTTCCGTCACCGCCCTCGTATGCGGTGAGCGATCTGATGCGGCTTCCGGTTGATCGAACGGGGGCCGCAACTCCCCCCTCTCCCCGCTCGGCGGGGAGAGGGGATCCGCAATCCCCGAAGTGATCATCTGGAAACGATGTGAGAGCCTAACATGGCAGCGCCGCAGGCCGAAGAAAGCCGCGGCGACGATCATCAATCCGTCGTCAGCCCCTTCATCTCCACCTGCTCGAAGCGGTGCTGCTCGGCGGTGACGAGGGCGGAGAGGTCGCGCTTCAGGGCGTTGAAGGCGGCCGAGGCGCTGTCGCGCGGGCGCGGCAGTTCCACCCGCAGGTCGCGCTTGATCGTGCCGGGGCGGTAGGTCAGCACCACGATGCGGTCGGCCAGATAGATCGATTCCTCGATCGAGTGGGTGACGAACACGATGGTCTTGCCGGTCGCCGCCCAGATCCGCAGCAGCTCGTCCTGGAGCGAGCGGCGGGTCAGGGCATCGAGCGCCCCGAACGGCTCGTCCATCAGCATCACCGGGCTGTCCAGAGCCAGAACGCGGGCGATCGCCACGCGTTGGCGCATGCCGCCGGACAGGTCCTTGGGGAAGCGGTCGCGGAACTCGGCGAGCTTGAGCATGTCGAGGAGCTCGGCCACCCGCGCCTGGATCGCCGCGCGGGACATGCCCTTGATCTCCAGACCGAAGGCGATGTTCTGCGCCACCGTCATCCAGGGAAACAGGGCGTATTCCTGGAACACCATGCCCCGGTCGGGACCGGGCGCGGCGACCGTGCGGCCCTCAACGTCGATGCCGCCGCGGGTCGGGTGCGAGAAGCCGGCGATGGCGTTGAGCAGCGTCGACTTCCCGCAGCCGGACGGGCCGAGCAGGCAGACGAACTCGCCGCGGTTGATGGTGAGGTCGATATCCTTGAGGGCGACGACCTCGCCACCGGGGACGGGGAAGATCTTGTCCATCCCCGAGACCACGATGTGCGGCGAGGCGGAGGCGGCCAGCGAGCCGGTGACGGGAACGGCGTCCTGCGTCACGGAAGCGATGGGATGCGGTTGCACGGACATGGGGGACCTCACGATTCCAGACCGCGATGCCAGCGGAGCAGGTGATTGTTCAGGCGGCTCACCGCCATGTCGATGACGAGGCCGAGCGCGCCGATGGTCAGCATCCCGGCGATGATCTTGTCGGACCAGAAGTATTCGCGCGCCTCGAGGATGCGGAAGCCGAGGCCGTTGTTGACCGCGATCATCTCGGCCACGATCACCACGATGAAGGCGGTGCCGATGCCGATGCGCGCCCCCGACAGGATGTAGGGAGTGGCGGCCGGCAGGATGACCCGCCGGAAGATCGTCATCCGGCTGGCGCCGAGGCTGCGGGCGGCGCGGATGTAGATCCCGTCCACGTGGCGCACGCCGGCGATGGTGTTCATCAGCACGGGGAAGAAGGCGCCGATGGCGATGAGGAACACCGCCGGAGCGTTGCCGAGGCCGAACCACAGGATCGAGAGCGGGATGTAGGCGATCGGCGGGATCGGCCGCAGCACCTGCATCAACGGGTTGATGTGGCGGTAGATGAGGTCGCTGGAGCCCATGAACAGCCCGAGCGGCAGGGCAAGCCCGGCGCCGACGGCGAAGCCGACGACGACGCGGTAGAGCGAGGCCACCGCATCGTGCAGCATCTCGCCGGAGAAGAGCCAGAGAAACCACGATCCGTGCTCGGGATCATAGGCTTCGAGCGGGGCGAGATAGGCCCACCAGCGCACCGCGACCGCGGCGGGCGAGGGCAGCACCATCGGGTTGACGAGCCCCGCCGTGCAGGCGAGCTGCCAGAGAACGAGTATGGCGACCGGAACCGCCAGCCCCTCGGCCAGGGGTTTGAGACGGGAGGTGTTCACGGGAAAAACCCTCCTCAGTTCGTGCCGGCGGAGGCTTTGGCGGCCTCCAAGAGGTCGAGCTTCACCCACTCGGCGGCCTTGGCGGGCTTCGACATCTTGCCGATGCCGTGCTCGGCCATGACGTCGGTGGTCCTCTGGATGTGGTCGGCGCTCATCTCCAGGGTGTAGGGCGAGTTGGCGAGCGCCTCCTGGAACTCGGCGGCCGTGACCTGGCCCTTGAACACGTCTTGCGTGACGAAGGTCTCGGCGGCCTTCGGATTGTCCATGAAGGTCTTCTGCGCCTTCACGAAGCACTCCATGAACTTGGACGCGAGCGGCTTCTTCTCGCCGTAGAACTTCTCCGTCATCACCAGGGTGCGGATCGGCGAGCCGACCGGCGTGTCGTAGGGCTTGATCACCTCGACGCCGAAGCCGCGGGCGATGGCCTGGGCCGATTGCGGCTCGGTCTGCATGATCGCATCGACCTGCTTCTGCAGCAGCGCCTGGTTCAGATCCGGGTAGCCGAGATAGATCAGGTTGACGTCGCGGGCCTTGAGGCCGTGCTTGGCCATCTCGGCGCCGAGCAGCACCTCCTGGATCGAGCCACGGGTGACGCCGACCTTCTTCCCCTTGAGGTCGGCGGCCGACTTGATGCCGGAATCCGGTGTCGCCAGCAGGCGGGCGCCACCCTTGGCGAAGCCGCCGACGATGAAGACCTGGGCGCCGTTGCCGCGGGCCGAGATCGCGGCCTCCGAGGCGGTGGCGCCGACATCGAGTTCGCCGGCCAGCATCGCCTGCATGATGTCGGGCCCCTTGGCGAAGATCTTGAGATCGACGGTCAGGCCGCAGGTTTTGGCGATTTCCTTGACGTAGGAGACGCCGGCGAAGTGAGCGAGCTTGAGGTTGCCGACGCGGACCACCTCCTGCGCCGAGAGCGGGAGCGGGGCGAGCAGCGCGGCGCTCGCGGCGGCGAGCATCGCGAGGCTGCGACGCGTGAAACGGAGGCGTTCGAGCAAGGGGCTTCTCCCGGATAGCCCGGCTCTGCGGCCGGTGCGAATGGTCCGGTCGTCTCTGCAGAGCGCATGCCAGCCATGCAGGAAGTGCTCACATTCCTGCAATTTACTGCTTGGAAAGGGTTTTTCTGGACTTTTCTAATTCACATCCGAATGACGGGTGGCGGATTTCCGCCACCTGGGCCGTCGGGGGGGCGGATGACCGCCACCCGCACGCTTTCGTGAGGAATGGGCACAGCCGGGTGACGCGTGCCGAAAACGAAGCGTCAGTCGAGCGGCACGAGGACGATGGCGTCACCTTCGAGACGCGCCTGGACCGACTGGCCCCAACGCACGCCGCCGAGATCGTCTGCGGTCTTGTAAAGACCGTCGATGGCGACGAGTTCCGGCTCGAACTTGCGGGTGAGGATGCGTGCCCCCGGATCACCCACCGCGCCCGCGATCGCCCGGCCGCGCAGGGCGCCGTAGATGTGGATCGAGCCGCCCGCGATCACCTCTGCGCCAGAGGCGACCGACCCCATCACGGTCACGTCGCCGTCGAGATGCTGGATCACTTGGCCCGAGCGTACCGGCGCGTCGAGGACAAAGGAGCGGGTCCGGGCCGGGGCCGCGGACGCCACCAAAGCCGGAGCGGACGAATGGTCCGTCGCAGCCGGCGCCTCGGCGGCGCCGGGTTCGGGGGGCGCGATGTCCTCGACCGGCTTGCCCCCCACCAGAGGCGGCGGGAAGCCGGGCCCGAGCGAGGTCGGCCCGATGCCCTCGATGCCGAGGATGGTGATGGAGCGCCGGTTCAATTCCTCGCAGAGATAGGCGAGGTCCGAACGCTCGAAGCGCAGGCCAGTCACGTCGAGGATGATCGCCCGCACCGAGAAGAAGGCGGGCGCGCGCCGCTTGAGCGCATCGAGTTCGGCAAGCCACTGATCGATCGGCGGCACGGGGGCCAGCACCATCGCTAGGAAGGAGCGGCCGCGGAAGCGGATCGGGGGACGGTCGGTCACGGGAAAGTTCGCGGCGAAGGGATCATGCCCGGAAGCTTATGGCAGATCCCCGACCCGTCCGGCCAGGAGCCGGCGCTCCTCAACAGCAAAGTGGCGCGCGGGGCGCCGACTGCCGAGGCGGAGGCCGGCTCCTGTCGCTCAGGCCGGGCGGGCGCCAACGTGGGCGAGCACGCCGTTGGCGACCTGCGCGTCGTAGAGGGCTTGGACGTCGGCGATGCCGAGCGGCTGGTCCGGTCCACCGTCCGCGCCCAGGAATAGGTAGATCGTGTCCTCGACCCCGCGGTGACCGAAGAAGACGATCGCTTCGCTCTCGCCCGCCCCCTCGAAATGCGGCTCGCCGTTGACGACGCCTTCGACGTAGCTGCCCGTGGGCCGTATCTCCTTCAGCGTGCCGTCCGGGCGGTAGAAGCGCAGTTCACCCTGCAGCACCAGGGTGAAGTACGGGCAGGTGTGGCGGTGGAGCGGCTGTCGCGTCCACGGCGCGAACTTGTAGACGATATCGACGATCCCGCTCGCCGCATCGCACTTGTAGATGAAGAAGGCGACGTCATCGAAGCCGTCCAGTCTGCGCCAGGGGATGTTGCTGTCGTCGAAGGTGCTCGGCATGGCGTTTCCTCGCGATTGGGTTCCTCTCCGGTCCGGGCGTCGCGGCCCGGTACCCGATCCTCCGGCTGCCCGAACCGACAACGGAGCCGGGAGCCCGCATCATAGCGCAGCGGGCGAGCCGGACTTGCCGGAAGGTGACAGGACCTTCGACCGGCCCCTGCTCGGGGAGGCCGAGCCCGGCGTACCCCGCGCGGCAGCCCCCGCACGGTTGGAATACCCACCGGCTTGCAGGATCACCCCGGTTTCCTCTATTGCAGCGCGACACTGCCCGATTCCCGTGAGCCCGCCGCGACGGTCGCCTGAGAGCGTTCCGCCACGTGACGGGCTCGCCATGCTTCCGAGACCCTCCGATGAAGCTGCGCAACATCGCCATCATCGCCCACGTCGATCACGGTAAGACGACGCTGGTCGACAAGCTGCTTCAGCAGTCCGGCACCTTCCGCGAAAACCAGCGGGTCGAGGAACGGGCGATGGATTCCAACGACCTCGAGAAGGAGCGTGGCATCACGATCCTGGCCAAGGCGACCTCGGTCGTCTGGCACGACACCCGCGTCAACATCGTCGACACCCCCGGCCACGCCGATTTCGGCGGCGAGGTGGAGCGCATCCTCTCGATGGTCGACGGCGTCATCGTGCTGGTCGATGCCGCCGAGGGCCCGATGCCGCAGACCAAGTTCGTGGTCGGCAAGGCGCTCAAAATCGGCCTTCGCCCGATCGTCGCGATCAACAAGGTCGATCGCCCGGATGCGCGCATCAACGAGGTCGTGAACGAGGTGTTCGACCTGTTCGCGGCGCTCGACGCTACCGACGAGCAGCTCGACTTCCCGATCCTCTACGGCTCGGGCCGCAACGGCTGGATGGCCGATTCGCCGGATGCTTCGCCGGATGTCGGCCTCGCGCCGCTGTTCGATCTCGTGCTCAAGCACGTGCCGCAGGCCCGCGTCGAAGAGGGCCCGTTCCGGATGCTCGGCACGCTGCTCGAAGCCAACCCGTTCCTCGGCCGCATCATCACCGGGCGCATCGCCTCCGGCACGGTGAAGCCGAACCAGTCGATCAAGGTTCTCGACCGCACCGGCAAGGTCGTGGAGACCGGCCGCGTCTCGAAGATCCTCGCCTTCCGCGGCCTTGAGCGCGCGCCGATCGAGGTCGGCGAGGCAGGCGACATCGTCTCCATCGCCGGTCTGGTGAAGGGCACGGTGGCCGACACCTTCTGCGACCCGCAGGTCGAGACCCCGATCCAGGCCCAGCCGATCGATCCGCCGACCGTCACCATGTCCTTCATCGTCAACGATTCGCCGCTGGCCGGCACCGAGGGCGACAAGGTCACGAGCCGCATGATCCGCGACCGCCTGTTCAAGGAGGCCGAGGGCAACGTCACGCTCAAGATCGAGGAAGCCGCCGACAAGGACTCGTTCTACGTCTCCGGCCGCGGCGAGCTGCAGCTCTCGATCCTGATCGAGACCATGCGCCGCGAGGGCTTCGAGGTCGCCGTGTCGCGTCCGCGCGTGGTGCTGGAGAAGGACGAAGCCGGCGAGATCCTGGAGCCGGTCGAGGAGGTCGTGGTCGACGTCGACGAGGAGTATTCCGGCGTCGTCGTGCAGAAGATGTCCGAGCGCAAGGCCGAGATGATCGAGATGCGGCCCTCGGGCGGCAACCGTCTCCGGCTCGTCTTCCACGCGCCCACCCGCGGCCTCATCGGCTACCAGGGCGAGCTGATGACCGACACCCGCGGCACCGCGATCATGAACCGCCTGTTCAAGGCCTACGAGCCCTACAAGGGCGAGATCTCCGGCCGCCGCAACGGCGTGCTGATCTCGAACGACAAGGGCGAGGCCGTGGCCTACGCCATGTGGAACCTCGAAGACCGCGGCCCGATGATGATCGAGCCCGGCGCCAAGGTCTATCAGGGCATGATCGTCGGCGAGCACAACCGCGAGAACGACCTCGAGGTGAACGTGCTCAAGGGCAAGAAGCTCACCAACATCCGCACCACCTCGAAGGACGAGGCCGTGCGCCTGACGCCGCCGATCCGGATGACGCTGGAGAAGTCGCTGGCCTGGATTCAGGACGACGAGCTGATGGAAGTCACGCCGAAATCGATCCGCCTGCGCAAGATCCATCTCGACCCGAACGAGCGCAAGCGCTTCGAGCGGTCGAAGGAAGCGCTGACGGGCTGATCCTCAAGGCCCAGCGGACGAAAACGAAAAGGCCCCGATGCGTACACCGCATCGGGGCCTTTTCGTTCGCGGCCTCCCCGGATGCCAGTTCGGCACCCGGGGCCGGCCTGCCTCAGGCCGCCCGCACCGTGTGGAGGAACTGGCGGACCTGGCCATCGAGATGCTCGGACTGACGCGACAGTTCGGAGGCCGAGATCAGCACTTGGCTCGCCGCTGCCCCGGTCTCCTCGGCCGCCACCGCGACGCTCGCGACGTTGCCCGTCACCGCACCGGTGCCGGCGGACGCCTCGGAGACGTTGCGCACGATCTCCTGGGTCGCAGCGCCCTGCTCCTCCACCGCCGCCGCGATCGAGCCGGCCAGCTCGTCGATGTCGCGGATGCGGGCGGCGATATCGCCGATGGCTGCAACCGCCTGCCCGGTGATGGCCTGAACCTGGCCGATCTGGTTGGAGATCTCGCCGGTGGCCCGAGCGGTCTGGTTGGCGAGTTCCTTGACCTCGGCCGCGACCACCGCAAAGCCTCGGCCCGCTTCGCCCGCGCGCGCCGCCTCGATGGTCGCGTTGAGCGCCAGCAGGTTGGTCTGGCCGGCGATGGTGGAGATCAGCCCCACCACGTCGCCGATCTTGGCCGCGGCGACGCTGAGATCCTGCACGAGCTGCGCCGTGCCCTCGGCCTCGACGACCGCCTTCTGCGCCAACGCGGTCGAGCCGGTGACCTGCCGGGCGATCTCCTGCACCGAGGCACCGAGCTCCTCGGCCGCTGCGGCGACCGTGCCGACATTCGTCGCGGCCTCCTCCGCGGCGGAGGCGGCGGCGTTCGATTGGTCGGCCGTCTGCGAGGCGGTGCCCGCCATGCTCTGCGCGGTCGCCTGCAGCTTGGTGGCGGCGGCGGAGACTGTGCCGACGATACCGCTCACCGCCCGCTCGAAGTTGTCGGCCATGTCGCGCATCGCCGCCTTGCGCTGCGCCTCGGCACCGGCCCTCGCCAGGGCGGTCTCTTCCTCGAGGGCGCGGGTGCGGATCAGGTTGTCCTTGAACACCTGGACCGCGTTCGCCATCGCCCCGATCTCCTCGCGGCGCTCACGGAAGGGGATCTCGACGCTCGCATCGCCCTCCGCGAGGCGGCTCATCAGCCCGGTCATGCGACGAATGGGACGTGCGACGAAGCCGTTGAGCAGAAGGATGCCGAGGCCGGCGGCGGCCAGCAGCGCCGCGAGGCCCGCGCTGACGGCGAAGCGAGACGCGCTCGCAGCCTCCTCCGCGATCCGGCCGCGTGTTTCCAGCAGGGCCCGCTCGGTGCCGGCGATCACGGCGGCGACCTTGCGGACCGTGTCCATGGCGCTCTTGCCGGCACCGGACGCCTCGATCCGGCGCGCCTGCTCCCGGGTCGCCTCGTCGCGCATCAGCGCGATCTCGCGCTCGGCGACATCGCGGTTCCACTGGCCCACGGCCGCATCGAGAGCGTCGAGCCGGCGAAGCTGCTCGGCGTTGTCGGAGACGAGCGCGCGCAGCCGCCCCAGCGCCTCGGCATAGCTCTTGGTTCCGGCGTGGAACGGTTCGAGGAAGGCGGTGTCGGCCGAGACGAGGTAGCCGCGCAGGCCCGTCTCCCGATCCACCACGCTGGCTGTCAGCCGGTCGAGATCCAAGAGGACTTGGTAGGTGTGCTCGCGCCAGCGGTTGGTTTCCTCGATCGTGCCGAGGCTGCGCCAACTGATGAAGGTCGAGCTGCAGACGGCGAGGATCACGAGGGCGAAGACGACAACGAGTTTTGCGATGATAGAAAGGTTGGCGATGGCACGCATACGCAGATCCAGAGGGTCGAATGCGCTGCACGACGGCGGCGCTTAAACAAATGATAGTCACGGCGTGCCTAAGGCGCCGTTAATCCGGTATTGCCCGAGAAAATTGTGTGCCCATGCCGCCGAGCCTGGCTCGCCGGCCTGATTCGCGCCGATCACAGGATCCGGCGATCCCATGGGCACAGGCCGGCTTAAGGATTGTTTCCAGCCGACACGCTTCATCCAAACCACTGGCACGACGATCGTTTTCTGGAAGGTATGGATGGACTGGAAAAATCTTGCCCGGCAATTTTTGCCCGGCGCGCGCAAAAATTAACTCCCCGGTAACTATCCGGACGGTCAATGGGCGTGTCGGTAAGGAAACGTCAACGCCCGTGACCAGCCCCGCTCCCACCCGCCCCTCACTGCCCCTGCGAGGCCGCGTGTTCCGCGCCGTCTCATTGGCGCCGGAAGCCCCCCTCGCCGATTGGCTCGCCCTTCTGGACGCCGCCCTGAAGCGATCGGCCACGCTGTTCGACGACAGGGCCGTGATCCTCGACGTCGCCGGGCTCAAGCCCGCGCCGTCCGAGTTGGAGACCCTGATCGCCGAGCTGTCGGCGCGAAAGCTGCGCATCCTCGGCATCGAGGGCGCGGAGGCTCCGCTGCCCTCGCTCCTTCCGCCGCGGCTCGTCGGCGGTCGCCCCGCCGGTGACGTCTTCGAGGCGCCGGCGTTCGAGGAAGAGAAGCCGGGCGTGTCGTCCCTCACCATCGAGGGCTCGGTGCGCTCGGGCCAAAGCATCGTCCACCGCGAGGGGGACGTGACCGTGATGGGCTCGGTGTCCTCAGGGGCAGAGATCCTCGCGGGCGGCTCCATCCACGTCTACGGCGCCCTGCGCGGGCGGGCCATCGCGGGCGCCGCCCGCAACCCCCGCGCACGCATCTACTGCCGCAAGTTCGAGCCCGAGCTTCTCGGCATCGACCGCCTCGTCCGCACGGCCGAGGACATGGGCACTCACCTGCGCGGTCAAGCGGTCCAGATCTGGTCCGACGGCGGCGCGATCAAAATTGCAGCCTTGGGTTAAGGGGAAACGAGAATGGCCAAGGTTCTTTGTGTCACGTCCGGTAAGGGCGGCGTCGGCAAGACCACCACGACGGCAGCGCTCGGTGCGGCGCTGGCGCAGGCCGGCGAGAAGGTCTGCGTGGTCGATTTCGACGTCGGCCTGCGCAACCTCGACCTGATCATGGGCGCCGAGCGCCGCGTGGTCTACGACCTGATCAACGTCACCAACGGCGACGCCAAGCTGCCGCAGGCGCTGATCCGCGACAAGCGCCTGGAAAACCTCTCCCTGCTGCCCGCCTCGCAGACCCGCGACAAGGACGCGCTCACCGACGAAGGCGTCGAGCGGGTGATGGGCGAGCTGCGCGAGAAGTTCGACTGGATCGTCTGCGACAGCCCCGCCGGCATCGAGCGCGGCGCCCAGCTCGCCATGCGCCACGCCGACGTGGCCGTGGTGGTGACGAACCCGGAAGTCTCCTCGGTGCGCGACTCGGACCGGATCATCGGCCTGCTCGACTCCAAGACCGTGCGCGCCGAGCGCGGCGACACGATCGAGAAGCACCTGATCCTGACCCGCTTCGACCCGGCCCGCGCCGACCGCGGCGACATGCTGAAAGTGGACGACGTGCTCGAGATCCTCTCGATCCCGCTGCTGGCCATCATCCCGGAGAGCCTCGAAGTCCTGCGCGCCTCGAACGTCGGCTGCCCGGTGACGCTCAACAACCCGCTCTGCGCGCCCTCCCGCGCCTACATCGATGCCGTGCGTCGCCTGAAGGGCGAGACCGTGCCGATGGCGATCCCCTCCGACCGCAAATCCCTGATCAACAAGCTGTTCACACGGAGGGCCGCATGAGTGTCCTGACCTTCCTCAAGCCGCGCGGCTCCGGTTCGGTCGCCCGCGAACGCCTGCAGCTCATCCTCGCGCACGAGCGCGTGGAGAATGGGCGGCCCGACCTGATCATCACCTTGCGCGAAGAGATCCTGAACGTGATCGCCAAGCACGTCACGGTCGAGCGCGACAAGGTGCAGATCAAGCTGGAGCGGGGCGAGGGTGTCTCGACGCTCGGCGTCGACATCGAATTCCCCGTCGATGCGGTTCTCAAGCCGAAGGCGAAGGCCAAGCGCGCCATCGCGTGATCCGGCCCACGCGAGGTCTTCGCACGAACGCTGACCCGCGGCATCGCAGCGATGCCGCGGGTCTCCTCGTTGCGTGGGCATTCATGGAAGCGGGCCCCACGCCGCAGACCGAGGCTTTCGCACCTACGAAGCCCCCAGCATGACGAGCGGTCGAGCGGCGGCCCAGATCAGGACAGGCAAAACCCCGTCAGGCAGTGCCGGCGCTTCACAGGGTTTTCTCCATCTCTTCTGCAATGATGGCCATGTAGCCGGGAAGTAGTGCATCGAGCGTCTCTCGCCCGATCCTGGTCAGACCGACCTGTTTGATCCTGGCATCTTGAGCGTCCTTCTCCTGGGTGACCAACCCGTCGTCGAGAAGGGCCCGCAACGTGCGCGCGACGACGGGGCCGGCAACATCCAATCGCTCCGTGATCTCGCCGACGGTCAGCGTCTCGCGATCAGGTTCCCGGTCGATGACGATGAGGACCAAGAAGCGAACCTGCGACAGACCATGGCTGCTGAAGTAATTCTCCAGATGCCGGATCATCAAGCTTGCCCTACGCATGATGGCAAGCCCGGAAGCGATCGTCTCTGTGGCAACGCCGTAGGCGTCGGCATAGCCTTCGATCATCTGTCGCGACGGAAGTTCCTTCAGGAAGAACACGCACGCTCCGCCGTAATTGGATCAGGCCACCGGTCGCATGAAGGTCAACTCGACGGGTTCGGCCAGCCAAGCCTCGTATTTCCGAAAGACCGCCTGCGTGTAGGGCTGGGCGTGATGGCTATCGAAGGCATCGCGATCGGACCAGACCTCGTAGAGATAAATCCGTCCCGTGCCGGCGCCACGGTGGAGGTCGAACTGCAGACAGCCATCCTCGGCTCGGGTGGCGGCCAAGATGCCTTCGATCGCAGCCAAGGCTTCCGTCAGGTGCTCGGACTTGGGCGAGATAGTGGCGAAGACGGAAAGCGGCATGGCGATGCTCCGGACGCAATTGCCTATCATGATATATATCTAGCTATATGAAGTGGCAACGCCGATCTTCGAAGGGAAGGCCTGCTTGGTACGACAGGCGAAAAGGGGCGGCCGTCGAACGCTCGCTTACACCCGCCGCGTCAGCCGGAAGGCAGGGGCGTGGTCGGGCTGGGTCGTCACCACGGCCGTCGGAAGCACCGGGCGGGCATCGGCCCGCTCGATCCGGAAGTGCCCGACGATCCGGCTGAGCGCCAGCGTCGCCTCGGTCAGCGCGAAGGCCGCGCCGATGCAGACCCGCGGGCCCGCCCCGAAGGGCAGGTAGGCAAAGCGCGGCACCGGCGGGGCTCCCGGTAGGAAGCGGCCCGGATCGAAGGCATCGGGGTCGCGCCACAGCGTGCGGTGCCGGTGCAGCAGCCAGGGCGAGATCGTCACGCTGTCGCCGGGCCGGACCGTCTCGCCGGCCAGCTCGTCCGGGCCGAGCGCGCGGCGGGCCAGCACGAAGGCCGGCGGGTAGAGCCGCATCGTCTCCTCGATCACCGCGCGGGTGAACGGCTTGTCCGCGCTGCCAGCCTCCGCCGCGACGGCTCCTTGCGTCTCCGGCGCGAGCGCGAGCAGCGTGCAGGCCCAGAGCAGGGTCACCGCCGTGGTCTCGTGCCCGGCCAGGATCATGGTGGCGACCTGATCGCGCAGCTCCTCGTGCGAGAAGCCCCGGCCGGTCTCGGGATCGCGGGCGGCTCGAAGCAGGTCGAGCAGGTCGCGCGCTTCGCCTCCAACTCGGCCTCCGCCTTGACGCCCACTTTGGCCCTCGTCGCGGTCGGTGATGACCTCATCGAGGAAGGCGACCCAGTCGCGGCGGAAGCGGGCGCGGGCCCGGTCGAGCGGCGTGGCGAAGCGCAAGGGGACGAGCAGATCGGTCAGGTGCGGGCGCCCGAGCCGCGCGGCGTAGGCTTCGAGGAAGCCGCGCAGGCGGTCGCCGCGGCGGGCCATGCCGACGGAGAACATGGTGCGCCCGGCGATCTCCAGGGCGAGCCGCTGGAGCGCAGCGAACAGATCGACCGGTCCCCGGGCCGCCGGGCCTTCGAGGGCGGCGACCGCCTCGTCGCTTGCCGAGAGGATGTGGGGCACCAGCGTTTCGACCGCCCGCGGGGTGAAGGCAGGTGCCAGCGCGCGCCGCTGGTGGCGCCACGCCGTCCCCTCGCTGATGAGCAGCCCGTCGCCGAGCATCGGCCGCAGCAGGCGGATGGTGATCGGAGTGCGAGCGTAGTTGGCGGCGTTGTCCACCAGCACGCGCCGCACCAGATCCGGATCGCTGACGGTGAAGCGCGCGCGCCCGAACAGCCGGCGGCGGCGCAAGGGCGCCTCGTAGGCGGAGGCCGGCCAGCACGCGATGCCGTTGACCCGCATCGCCGCGATGAAGCGCAGGGTCGGCAATTCCCTTTCCGGCGGCACCGGCACAGGCGGCACCAAGCGCGGCGCCGCGTGGCCGGGCGGAGCCTGCATGTCCATTCCGTCAGTCCTCTCGCGCCTGTGAGCGGGCGCTCGCGAAGCGTTCTAGTGGTGCGAGTCTAACACTTGGTGCCCGCGCCTTGCGGCCTGGATGATGCGATCCGGGTCGGCGGTCCAGGTGAAGGGCTTGGGGTCGCCGTTGCTCTCGGCGATGAAGCGTTTGATGGCCGCCTGTACCTCGATCAGCGATCCGAACACGCCGCGTCGCAGGCGGCGTTTTGCGAGCTTGGCGAAGAAGCCCTCAACGGCGTTGAGCCACGAGGCTGAGGTCGGGGTGAAATGGAAGGTCCAGCGTGGGTGGCGATCGAGCCAGGCGCGGACCTTCGGGTGCTTGTGAACGGCATAGTTGTCCAGGATCGCGTGGACGATCTTGCCCGCCGGAACCGCCGCCTCGACCGCGTTGAGGAAACGGATGAACTCCTGATGCCGGTGGCGCTGCATGCAGCGGCCAATCACCTTGCCCTCCAGGATGTCCAGAGCGGCAAACAGGGTCGTCGTGCCGTGGCGCTTGTAGTCGTGGGTGCGCGTCGTCGGCTGGCCCGGCTTCATCGGCAACGGGGCCTGCGTGCGGGCGAGCGCTTGGATCTGGCTCTTCTCGTCGACCGAAAGCACGACGGCATGGGCGGGCGGATCGACGTAGAGCCCGACGACGTCACGCAATTTGGCAGCGAAGGCCGGGTCGGTAGAGAGCTTGAACTGCCGGACCCGGTGTGGCTGTAGGCCGTGCCTCCGCCAGATCCGCTGCACCGACGAAATGCTTATGGCTGTGACCTTGCTCATGGCGGCGGCCGTCCAATGCGTGGTCTCGCCGGGCGGATCTTCCTGCGTCAGAGCCACAACACGCGCCGCCACCTCCGGCCCCAGCGGCGGGATGCGCGCCGGCCGCGTCTTGTCTCGCAGGAGCCCTTCGACGCCCTCCTGCGCGAAGCGGTCCTGCCAGCGCCAGACCGCCGTCTTGGACACGGCCGCCTCACGCATGATCGCGTGCGTCCCGATCCCATCGGCGCTCAGCAGCACGATGCGAGCGCGCCAAACGTGCTTCTGCGGAGTGTTTCGATCCGCGACCAGGGCCTCTAGCCGAAGGCGATCCGAGGCGGAGAGCGTGAAAGAGATGTCACTGCGCATCCCACGAGACTCGCAGGACGGACTTCAAACCGGAACCCCGGACGGACTCAACCGTCAGGGCTGAACCACTAGGCGCTGAGGCTCGCCGGGGCGAGTGCGACGGCGGAACGGCCTGGCGATGGGCTGCAAAGACCCAACCGCGCGACCAAGGTGGATGAAAATTTTGCCCCAGACGTAGCACAAGGCAAGCTCAGATCATCCGCTAAGTCTTCGTAAAACCCGCGGAACTTCTCTTTTCGACAGACGTCAACGGTCGTCGATTTTAGAGGAATCTCCCGATTTGGCCGCATCTCCAGCGATCCGCGTCCTTGATCCGTCCCGCTGCCATCTCGGCGAGGGGCCGAGCTACGATCCGGCGACCGACACCGCGTGGTGGGTCGATATCCTGGAGAACCGCCTGTTCGAATTGCCCCTGAGCGGGGGCGCCGGCCCGGCGAAGGTGCATGCCCTCCCGTTCATGGCGAGCGACGTCGCCGCCATCGACGCCGAGCGGCAATTGCTCTCGGCGGAGGACGGGCTCTACGTCCGAACCATCCGCGATGGGCATCTGAGCCTGTTCTGCCCGCTGGAGGCGGAGGATGCCGGCACCCGCTCCAATGACGGCCGGGTCCATCCGAGCGGGGCGCTGTGGATCGGCACCATGGGCCGGGACGCCGAACCGAAGCGCGGCGCGATCTACCACGTCGCCGGCACGCGGGTGACGCGGCTGTTCTCCGGCCTCTCGATCCCCAACGGCATGGCCTTCTCGCCGGACGGCGCGACCGGCTACTTCGTCGATACCGACGAGGGCGTGCTGCGGCGCGTCTCCCTCGACCCCGCCACCGGTCTGCCCACGGGCGAACCCGAGACCCATTACGATCACAGTGACGGCGAGGGCGGGATCGACGGCGCGGCGGTGGACGCCGAAGGCCTGATCTGGACCGCGCGCTTCGGAGGCGCTTGCCTCGACGTCTACAGCCCGGCGGGCGAGCGGGTGCGCACCGTGCCCGTCCCGGCGCGCCAGCCCACCTGTCCGACCTTCGCTGGCCGTGCCCTCGACCAGCTCCTCGTCACCACGGCCTACGAGGGCATGGACGCTGACGCGCGCACAAAAGACCCCGAGCACGGGCGCACTCTGCTCGTCGGCATCGGCGCCCGCGGCCTGCTGGAGCCGGCCTTCCGCCTCGACGCCTGACCACGACGGGCCGGACTTCATCCCATCCCATCACCGGGCGGCCGGCATCGGCGCCCCAGGAACGACCATGTCCGAGACGATGTCCGAACCGCAGACCCGCCCCTATCAGCCGATCGAGGCCTACGCGCTGCTCAGCAACTGCGAGGGCTGCGCGCTGGTGGCGCGCGATGGAGGGATCGACTGGGCCTGCCTCGAGCGCTTCGATGCCGACCCCTCCTTCTCGCGTCTGCTCGACCGCAAGCGCGGCGGCCATTTCACGATCCGGCCGACCGAGCGCTTCGAGACCGCGCGGCAATATCTGAGCCGCAGCAACATCCTCGAGACCACCTTCACCACGCAGACCGGCTTCGTGACGCTCCACGACTTCATGGTCGGGCCGGAGGGCGGCGAGGGCCGGCCGCGGCTGGTGCGCCTCGTCACCGGTGTCTCGGGCTGCGTCTCGATGATCGCCGAGTATCGCCCGCTGGCGGGCTTCGCCGAGGACTTCGCGCCCCTCGCCGTGCAGGGCCACCGCGTCACCGCGCCGGGCTGCCCCGGCCTCCTCTCGGACGCCGACTTCGCCGCGGAGGGCGATCTCGCCGCGGCGCGCTTCACCCTGGAGGGCGGTCAGGCCCGCAGCTTCGCCCTTTATCTCGACACGCCCCCCGAGACCTGCCCGGATGCCCGCATCCTGATGGAGGAGACGCGCCGGGCCTGGGTGCTGTGGACGGAGGGCGCGGCCTATGTCGGACCGCTGGCGGACGAACTGATGCGTTCGGCGCTGGTGCTGAAGGGACTGACCTACGAGCCCACCGGGGCGATCGTCGCCGCGGCCACCACCTCCCTGCCGGAGGAGATCGGCGGCATCCGCAACTGGGATTACCGCTTCTGCTGGATTCGCGACGCATGCCTGTCCTTCTACGTGCTCAAGAAGTTCGGGATGACCCGCGAGGCCGAATCTTTCTTCGGCTTCGTCACCGAGCTGTGCGAGCGGGAGGAGAGCCGCCTGAAGCCGCTCTACAGCATCTCGGGCGAGGCCGACCTCGAAGAGATCAAGATCGATCACTTCGAGGGCTGGCGCGGCAGCGCCCCCGTGCGCCACGGCAACGAGGCGGCCGAGCAGCATCAGGCCGACGCCTACGGCCAGGTGCTCGACCTGCTCTACCTCTACGAGCGCTTGGGCGGCACGATGCCGGAGGCGATGCGCAAGCATGGGGCGCGGCTCGCCGACATCTCGGCGGCCCACTGGCACGAGCCCGATGCCGGCCTGTGGGAGCCGCGCAAGCCCGAGCAGCGCTACCTGCACGCGGCGATCATGAACTGGGTCGCCCTCGACCGGGCGATCCACCTGTTCGGCGAGCGCGAGGACTGGTGCCGCGAGCGCGAGCGGATCGTGGCCTGCGTCAACGGCGAGGCGATCCACCGCGACGGCTACTACCCGCAATATATCGGCGGCGACGACGTCGATGCCGCCCTGCTGATCGCACCGATGGTCGGCTTTCCCGTCGATGAGGCGGCGTTCGCCCGCACCGTCGATGTGGTCATCGAGCGCCTCGGCCACGGCCCCCTCGTCTACCGCTACAAGAACGACGACGGCCTGCCCGGCCACGAGGGCACCTTCCTGCTCTGCGCCTTCTGGCTCGTGGACGCCCTGCTCTGGCTCGGGCGCGAGGAGGATGCCCGCACCCGGTTCCAGGCGCTGCGCGCCCTGCAGAACGATGTCGGCCTCTACGCCGAGGAGATCGCCGAGGACGACACCTTCCTTGGGAACTTCCCGCAGGCGTTCAGCCATCTTGGCTTCATCCACAGCGCGCTGATGCTCGACCTGTACGAGCATGGCGGCCGCGAGGCGGTGCAGGGCACCTACGCCGACCGCTCCCTGCGGGAGACGGATTCGCGCCGGGCGCCCCGTATCGACGGGGCCGAGGCGGGAGAGTGAGCGTAGGAATGACGCGTATCGGCTACCACGCCTCGCACGAGCAGCACGCTCCCTCCGCCCTCCTGCGCCACGTGCACGCGGCGGAGGCCGCAGGGTTCGCCTGCGCCATGTCCTCGGAACACTTCAAGCCGTGGAGCCGGGCGCAGGGGCATTCGGGCCATGCCTGGTCCTGGCTCGGGGCGGCCCTGGCGACGACGCACCTTCCGTTCGGCATCATCACCGCGCCGGGCTACCGGCATCACCCAGCCGTGCTGGCGCAATCGGCGGCGACCCTGTCCGAGATGTTTCCCGAGCGCCTGTGGCTGGCGCTCGGCAGCGGCCAGCGCCTCAACGAGGACATCACCGGCCTGCCCTGGCCGGAGAAGGCTGAGCGCAACGCGCGGCTCGCCGAATGCGCCGCGGTGATCCGGGCGCTGCTGGCCGGCGAGACCGTGACCCATCGCGGGCGCGTCACGGTGATCGACGCCAAGCTCTATTCGCGGCCGAAGACCGCTCCACTCCTGATCGGCGGGGCCGCCACCGCGGCCACCGCCCGCGCCCTCGGCGCCTGGGCGGACGGCCTCGTCACTGTGGGGATCGAGCCGGACAAGCTGCGCCCGGTGGTGGAGGCCTTCCGCGAGGGCGGCGGCGCGGGCAAGCCGGTCTTCCTCCAGACCAAGGTCTGCTGGGACCCCGACCCCGCCCGTGCGCTCGCGGAGGCGCACGCGCAATGGTCGAGCAACGCCATCGAGGGCGAGGTGAACTGGGAGCTGCGCAGCCCGGAGGATTTCGAGACGGCGACCCGCTTCGTCCGTCCGGAGCACATGCATGCCTGCGTGCGCATCTCGCACGATCTCGGGCAGCACACCGCTTGGCTCGCCGAGTTGGCGACGATGGGCTTTGCCGAGATCATCGTCCATCAGGTCGGCGCGAGCCAGGAGGCCTTCATCGAGCGCTTCGGCCACGCGGTGCTGCCCCAGCTTCGCCGCTGATGCGCGACGCAGGGCGGATGCCGCCTGGGATCAGAACCGCGCAGGCGTGAAGCGCCCACGGCTGGCGGCCCCGAACACGCTCTCGATCACGGCCCAAGTCGAGGGACTGAGGCCGTGGTCGCTCCGGAGCCGGCGCGGATCCGCGCGTTCGAGCCGGTCCACCTCGCTGGCGCATTTCCGAAGCGCGAACTCTGCCTTTCCGGACATCGGCACAGGCCGCGGGCCTTTCGCCGCATCCGCCTCGAAGCGCAGGCAGGCCGAGAGATCCTCCTTCAGGTTGTCGAAGGGAGCGGCCTCGCCGGAGGCGGTGAAGGCCAAGAGGACGGGAACGAGCAGGACGGCGGCACGAACGGACATCAAGACGCTCCGGTCACGATCGACTGACCACGACAACGCACGGGCCCGCGTTTCGCCGCAGGAGGGAGACCGGTTTTGCGGCAGCTCCGTACTCATACTCCGTGTCCGGGGCACCGCTCTCCGGCCCGCGCCGGAACAGGAAGACCTGGCGGCCCTCCCCCGCCAGCGCGGCGGCGCCCTGCCGGCCGCAGAGCCAGTCACGCACCATCGCGGCGGCGGCAGGCGAGACCGCCGGCTTCCACAGCCAGATGTCGCGGGCCTCGTCGATCCCGTGCTCGTGGAACAGGGCCGCGGACGCATCCTCGGACACGCCCACCGACCACGCGGAAAAGTCGGCGCCGAACTCCTTCACGTAGCTGATGAATTCGAATTTGATCTGCTGCACGCTGTAGGCGGTCATCGGACGTCCCTCAGGCGGGAATCGGCGCGATGCGGCCGGGCTCCGTGCGGCGGCTCTGCGCCCGGGCAGCGCCCTCGCGCTTCTCCTCGGCCGACATCTCCTTGCAGATCAGCTCAAGCGCGTTCAGCGCCGTGCCGACCCCGTGCCCGGCGGCGAGCGAGAGCCACGCGAAAGCTTCGACGCGGTCGCGCGCCACCCCGATCCCCTGGGCGTAGAAATGGCCGAGCCGGGCCTGAGACGGGTAGTGCCCGGCCTGCGCTGCGCTCCGGTAGAGTTCGGCGGCGCGGACGGGATCGGCGGGCAGGCCGTCGCCCTTCGCCAGCAGGGTAGCGAGGTTGTAGGCCGCCATCACGTCGCCGTTCGCCGCCGCCCGTTCCAGCCAGCGGGCGCCCTCGGTCCGGTCCTGCGCCACGCCCTGGCCCATCGCCAGCATCGCGCCGACATTGGTCGCGGCCGGGCCGTGGCCCTGCTCGGCGGCGCGGCGATACCATTCGAAGGCCTGCGTCAGCGAGGCGGGCACACCGGTCCCGCCGGCATGGAGCGCACCGAGCCACGCCTGCGCCTCCGGGTCGCCCGCCTCGGCGAGCGGCCGGAACACGGCGAGCGCCCGGTCGTAGGCGCCGGCCTGGAACGCCGCGACGCCCTCCGTAAGGGTAAGCGGGGCGGCCAGAGGCTGGGCGGCAAGGCTCATCGACATCTCCCGAGACATCAGCAGCCGCGGCCCTGGGCCGTGGCGTAGAGGGGTTGGGTGTCCGTGGCGGCGGGCCGCGCCCGCACGCGGGCGGCGAGGTTTCGCTGAAGCCAGAGGCCGGCGGCGTTGGTCGGAAGGGCCTCATCGGCGTCCGGGCGCGAGAGTGCCGCCTGCGCGGCGACGGCCTGCGCCATCCGGGCGGCGATCTCGGCGAGCCACGCATCCCAAGAGGCTTCGAGTGAAGAGGCTTCGAGGTCGGGCGCCGCCCTCCCCTCCGGGCCGAGCAGGCCGATCCGCAGCAGCGTCTGGCCCAACGCCGTCGGCTGCAGCATCACGGCGCAGGTCTCGCCCCGCGCCTCGATCAGGACGAGGTTGGGGAAGTGGGCGGCAATGGCAGCAGCCTCGCCGGTCGCGAGCCGTCCGGTCAGGTGCAGGCTGTCCGGCGCTTCCGCGAAGCGATTGCCCTCGGCCAGCGCCTGCGCCGCGAGCTTCCAGTTGGCCGCGTACTCCGCCCGCCGAATCTCGCCGGTCAGCGCCACCAAGCCTTCGGGCGGGGCCTTGAGCGGGGCGGCTTCGGGATCGAGGTTGATCCGCAGCATCGGCCCCCAGGCGCGGGCGGCCACCGGCAGCAGCCGCTCCGGGCGCAGGCCGAGATACTGGTGCATCGCCGGGGTCGGCCCCTCGGTCCCCGCCGAAAGCACGGCCCCGTCGCGGCTGTAGCCGCAGGCGGTGAAGGAGCAGCGGGTCTTGGTGCCGGTCCGGCATTGCACCGGCACCGCGCGGCAGCCGCCGTGCTGGGCCTTGTTGAAGCGCCCGACGAGGCCGCCGTCGCGCGCGCGCTGGACATGGAGGCCGTGATGGCCGGCCGTGAAAGGCAGGAGGTCGTCGGGCGCCGGGATCTCGGCGGAAAGGCCGATGGCGAGCCAGGAGCGGGTCCAGACCGCGTCGTCCTCGAGTTCCGCGAAGGCGAGCGCCCGGTAGGCGGCCGGCGGTAGCAGGCGCGGCGCGCGCGGATCGAGGCCGTCCGCGAAGAAGGCGGGATCGGCAAGGTCAACTCCCTCGGCCCGGTGGCCGAGATCGGGACGGTCCGGCACGAAGCCGGCGGACGCGGCGGCGAGGGCCATGAACGCCTCTTACGCTTCTTGAAAAGGGGTCGGTGGCAGCGCACGGGGGGCTGACGGCGCTGCCACCGGGCTCCACCCGCGGAAGGTGCGGACGGAGCGTCGGGGCGGTCCCCGCCATGGCGGGGAGCATCGGGGTCTCAGGCGGGCAGTGGCTCGCCGCGCTCCTTGCGGCTGCGGTGCTCCATCGGCGTCGGGTCGTAATCGGCCCGGCCACGGTGCCTGATCGCGCTCGCGGGCGGGGCCGGCAGGGGGCCGTCCATGGCGAAGCGGTCGAGGACGTTCTTGGTCAGCCGCGAGATGTTGTTGTCACCGTTGTTCCAGGGCAGCGAGCCGCAATAGGCGATCGAGGAGAAGGCGAAGCAGGCGCCGCCGTTCGGCGTCTCGTGATAGGCGATGTCGCCGCGCACCCGCGGATGGGTGGTGCCGTCCAGCCCCTGCTGGTTGAAGCCGAAATCCTCCATGACGAGGAGGTAGGCCTCGGTGTGCCGCCCGGCGGAAGTCGCCACCGTCAGGGTGTGCGGCGGCGAGCCTAGCATCGTGTCGACGATGTCGAGTTCGAGACCCGCCGCGCCGCCGCCGACGAGGCCGAAATTGCCGAGCTTCTCGTCGTAATCGATCCCTTCGAAGGCCCACGACACGCGGGTATCGAGGCTGTCGGGCGTGCGGGAGAAGTAGCTCGACACGTCGAAGCCTTCCGACGACATGCCGACGCCGGCCACCGCGTGCAGGTAGCGCCCGCGGAAGCGCCACATCCCGCCGAGTTCGCCCGTGCCCTGGTGGTAGTACTCGCCCGGATCGGCCCGCCACGTGCGGATGCCGGATTCGCAGCGGCGCATCTCGGTGACGACGCCGCGGCCCTTGCTCTCGTAGCCCGGGTGGAACGCGTGGACCCAATACCACGCGTCGGCACCCATATACATGAGCCGCCCGCCGCGCTGCGTGTAGTTGTGGAGCGCGTCGAGCTGGGTGCCCGTATTGTGCTCCGGGTGCGAGCCGGTGATGATGACGTTGTAGTTCTCGATGCGTGCCAGCCCGTCGTAGGTTATGTCCTCGTCGGTGAAGACGTCGTACTCGTAGCCCATCGTCTCCAGCCAGTAGATCAGGTGGAGGTCGGCCGGGTATTGCCACGGCGCCTGAGCGAGGAAGTGGTCGTACTTCGGCCGGATCGACAGAATCGGCCGCAGGCGCGACGAGATCGAGATACCGGTGCCGTCGGTGTGGGTGTCGTAGATCGAGCCACCGTATTCGCGGTGCTCGGAGAGGAACATGTTCTGCTGCTGCATGATCGGCACGCGGTAGACGAACAGTTCCGCGCCGCCCGCATTGCAGGCCACGTGCTCGTTGGCATAGGCCATGTAGCTGATGGTCGGCACCATCACCGCGATCTTGGCGGTCTCCTGGCCGATGCGCGGCACCACCCAGAACGGGATGAACTCCTCGTCGCCCTCAGGCGTGGTCAGCTTGGCGGCGTAGAAGCGGCTCTTCACGCCGGTCTCCGGCACGGTCCAGGCGAAGTCGGAGACCCAGCGGGCGTCGTCCACGTCGTCGTCGTGGAAGCTGATGGCGCCGTATTCCCCCGGCGCGTGCTTCCAATCGAAGTTCTGGCCCGACCAGTTGTAGCCGGTCATGGCGCGGTTGGGGCAGTTCACCAGGGCCGCATCGAAACGGTAGGGCCCCTCGTCCTTGGCCGTCAGCGTGCCGATGCCGAGGGAGAAGTTCCAGGCGGCGACGATGCATTCCGAGAGCTTGCCGGTGGGGCCGGCATTGCGCCGCTCGGTCAGGCCGGGCTGGGCGCCGGCCTTCATCATTTCGATCTCGGCGCGCGAGAGCGCCCGGTTACAGATGCGCGGGCTGTCGAGCTTGCCGTTATACTTGCCGGCAAAGACCACGCCCGCCGGCTTCGAGGAGGCGGCAAGCGGATCCTCGGGCGCCAGCCGCTCGACATAGGCGCCGAGCGCCACCGGCACGGGGGCGTGGGCGATGGCGACCTTCAGGCTGGCCTCGACCGGAGCGATCTCGGGATCGAGGGCGTAGACCACCTGGGGCTCGTGGATCAGGGTGACGGTGCCGGTGGCCGCATCGAAGGTCGCGGCGCAGAAATGCCAGGCATGGTCGCGCAGCGGCACGTCGGTGGTGATCCGGTGCTCGTTGATGCGCAGCTCTAGGCAGCCCTCCTCGTTGATGAAGAGGCCGTAGCCGCATTCGTTCGACCACTTCGTGACGAGCCCCTGCGGCCCGTGCTTCCAGTAGCGCGGATGGGTCTTGGGCGCGGTCGGCCAGATCCAGCACTGGAGCGTGAAGCTCTCGACATGGAAAGGCTTGGCGTCCGGCACGTAGGCATAGGAGCCGCCGTGGATGATCTGCTTCTGGCCCGCATAGGTGCCGTTGACCGCCGCCTCGACCGGCTTGTCGATGTAGCCCGGTCCGCGCGGGTTGGTGTCGCCGTTGATCATCTGGACGATCTCGACCTTGTACTCGGACGGACCGTCGCAATTGACGTAGAACTGGATCGTATCGCCGGGATGGACGCCGAATTTGTCGGCGTAACCGGTCAGCCTCATCGTGGTCATCGGGTCAATCCTTTGGGCATCGCCTTTGGTCCCCGCCCCGACGGGTCCGCGCGTCCTTGCGCGAGGGGGCGCCGGGAGGCGTCTGCGGCCTCCCGCTGATCGACGTATTGAAGGTTTGGCGGCTCAGGTGACCGGCCAGTTGTCGTCCTTGCGCTTCCAGCCCTCGTGGTAATCTTCCGGGAACCCGTAGCTGTCGGAGAGTTCGTCGAGGCGCATCAGGAAGATGGCGTGCTGGATCTCCTGCTCGTCGGTGTAGACCGTGTCGCCGACGAATTCGGGCGGGACGCCGCGGATGCCGGAGAGCCGGGCGATGCGCCATTCGGCATCGACCTGCGTGCAGATCACGATCAGCTTGCCCTTCGGGCTTGCGCCGCGCATGCGCAGCAGCACGCGCTTGAGCACCGGGTCGGTGTGGACGCCGCCGGTCACCACCGTGGTGTCGCCGGGCGTCTCGCACAGCACCACCGAATTGCCGGCCACGCCCTTCATCGAGTCCATGCAAGCCTTGTGGGCCGCGATCAGGCGTTCGCGCTCGGGCGTGCCCTTCTTCGGGATCGGTTCCATCGTCGTCGCTCCTCGTAGGTCCCGGCCGCGCCGTTGCGGCGGGAGATGGTTGCGGGCCCGCACGCGCTGCCGGTGCAATCCGGCGGGCGGCCCGTTCCGGCAGAGCCGCGATGCTCCGCTGAGAAGTTGAGATGCAAGCAGGTCAGCACGCAGTATTCGCAAACATAACCCCGAAATATCTGCCGTACTTATCAATGTAATTTAAGACGGCTATATTCTATCGGTCAAGCGTTGTTTTCTTGTGAGGAAACGTTTTTTACGCCGACCATGAAAGACGCTTCGGTCCTCGCAAGGCTCGACGAAGCGATCCGGCGGTGCGACCCGTCCAAGCCGGACAGCCTCCGGACGGGCCCTGCGCCTCACCTCGTCATGGCACGCTCAGATCGTCATGTGCCGCTCGATCAGCTCATCGGTCATCTCGCCGATCGGCCCGCGGGCGACGATGCGGCCGTTCTCCATCATCAGGAAGGCATCGCCGAGCTTGCGCGCCACCTTGATGTGCTGCTCGGTGAGGATCAGCGTGATGCCGAACTCCTTGTTGAGCCGCCCGAGCGTCTGACCGATCTCGGCGACGATGTTGGGCTGGATGCCCTCGGTCGGCTCGTCGAGGAGCAGGATGCGCGGGTTGGTGGCGAGCGCCCTGGCGATGGCGAGCTGCTGCTGCTGGCCGCCCGAGAGCAACCCCGCCTTCCGGTGCAGATTCTGCGCGAGGTAGGGAAACAGGCTCAGGCAGAGGTCCGGCACGTCCTGGCGCCCGTCGGTGCGGGCGAAGGTGCCGAGCAGGATGTTCTCCTTGACCGTGAAGTGCGGCAAGATCTGGCGCCCCTGCGGAATGTAGCCGAGGCCGTACTTGGCCCGCACATGCGTCGGCGCCTTCGTGATGGGATCGCCCGCGATCCGGATCTCGCCGGAGGTGCGGTCGGTCAGCCCCATGATGGTGCGCAGCAGCGTGGTCTTGCCGACGCCGTTGCGCCCGAGCACGCACAGGCACTGCCCCTCGGGCAGGCCGAGCGCCACATCCTTCAGGATCGGTGTCTTGCCGTAATAGGAGGTCACGCGGTCGAGATCGAGCAGCATCGTCAGACCTCCGGCTCGCCGAGATAGACCTCGCGCACCCGCGGGTCGTTCTCGATGTCGCTGAGCTTTCCCTGCGCCAGGAAGGCGCCCATGTGCATCACCGTAACGACGTCGGCGATCTGCCGGACGAAGCCCATGTCGTGCTCGACCACGATCAGGGTGTTGGTGCGCTTGAGCCGGTTGAGGAAGACGATGGTCTTCTCGATCTCGGATTCGGTCATGCCCGCGACCGGCTCGTCGAGGAGCAGGATCGCCGGGTTCTGCATCAGCACCATGCCGATCTCGAGCCACTGCGTCTCGCCGTGGGAGAGGAAGCCGGCCTCGACCTCGAGCCGGTCCTTGAGGCCGGTCAGCGTCGCCACCTCGTCGAGCTTGTCGGTGAAGCCCACAGGGCGACGCCGCAGCATGTTGCGGAACGGGTTGACCTCGCGGGAATAGGCGACCTCGAAGTTCTGGCGCACGCTGAGTTCGCGAAACACCGCCGGCACCTGGAATTTGCGCCCGATCCCGCGCTGAGCGATCTCGTGCTCGCTCAGACTGGTGATGTCGTCGCCGCGCAGGACGATGGTGCCGGAGGTCGGCTTCTGCCGTCCGGTGATGAGGTCCATCGTGGTGGTCTTGCCGGCGCCGTTGGGGCCGACGAGGCAGCACAGCGTCAGTTCGGTCACGTCCAGGTTGAACCCGTTGATGACCTTGGTGCCGCCGAAGCTCTTGTGCAGGTCGCGGATTTCGAGAACGCCCATCGTCCCCTCCCTTACTCGCCCGCCGCCGGGGCACCGGAGATTGCGTGCGGCATGTCGGGCCGGGCGTGCTTGCCGGGTTGGCGTGCCAGCGCGCCGAGCACCTTTTCGAGAAGGCCCGCCAGCCCCTTGGGCAGGAAGCGCACGACCACGATGAAGAAGGCGCCGAGCATCAGCAGCCAGGTCGCCAGGAACTGGTCGCCGAGATAGCTCTGGCCGCCCTGGATCAGGAACGCGCCGAGGATTGCGCCGAGCAGCGACAGGCGCCCGCCGATCCCGGCCCAGATCACCATGCCGATACTGAAGGTGGTATCGAGCTGGGCCGGCGAGACGTACTGGATCAGCATCACCCAGAGGCAGCCGGCCAGCGCGGCGATGAAACCGGAGATCGCGTAGATGCAGGTCTCGTAGAGGGCGACGTTGTAGCCGAGGAAGCGCACCCGCTCGGGGTCGCCGCGCAGGGCCTGGACGACGAGGCCGAACTTGCTCTGGGTCAGCAGCTTGGCGCCGACCGTGACGGCAATGAGCCCGCCGCAGACGATCCAGTAGGCGGTCGGCCCATAGGGGTCGATGTCGGTGCCGAAGACGTTCAGCGGCGCGGGCGGCGAGATGCCGTTGGCGCCGTTGGTGTAGGGTTGCATGTCGAGGATCAGCGTGGCGAAGGCCGAGAGCATCGCCAGCGACATGATCGCGAAGAACGGCCCCGAGACGCGGGCGCGGAACATCAGCGTGCCGAACACGACGTAGAACAAGGTCGGCACGACCAGCGCCAGCAGGATGCCCCCGCCCGTGCTCCAGAACGGCTGCCAGAACCAGGGCAGGTGTTCCAAGCTGTTGTTGAGCATGAAGGGCGGGATCGGGTTCGAGTCCGGATCCTGCGACTGCATCTGCATGGTCATCGCCATGCCGTAGGCAGCGAGGCCGAAGGCGATGCCCTGGCCGAGATTGAGGATGCCGCCGAAGCCCCAGCACAGGCTGATCGACAGGGCGAGCATCCCGTAGATGCCGTAGACGGCGAACTGGTTGAGCAGGAAGCCGTCGGAGACGAAGGTCGGGATCCCGGCAATGCCGACGAAGAACAGTCCGTAGACCGCCCATTGCGCCGGCTTGCTGTGGTAGAGGTTGCGCGTCGTCATCTGCGGGCGAAACTCTTCTGACGGGCAGGAGGGGTGAGGCTGAGACGTCTCACCGGCGGCCTTTGGCGACGGCGAACAGGCCGCGCGGGCGGAAGCGCAGGAACACGACGATCAGCACGTAGAGGAGGAAGCGGGCGAAGGTGTCGTTGGTGACGAACGCGAAGACCGATTGGAGTTCGCCCGTCAGCCCCGCCGCCGCGACACTGCCCATCAGCGTGCCGCCGCCGACCACCACGACGAGGAAGGCCTGCACCACGTAGGCCGTGCCCATGGTCGGCAGCACGATCGCCAGCACGCCGAACAGCGAGCCGGCGATGCCGGCGAGCCCTGCTCCCAGCGCGAACGTCGTCATGTAGACCCGGTCGGCGTTGATGCCGAAGGAGGCGGCCATCTCCTTGTTCTGCATCACCGCGCGGACCTGCATGCCGAAGCGGGTGCGGTAGAACAGCCAAGCGGTGCCGGCGACGATGATCGCGGTGATGGCGAGCACCACGAGGCGGAACACCGAGAGGCTGGCGAATCCCACCTCGACGTTGCTCTGGAAGATCTCCGGAACGGCGATGTATTTCGGGTCCGAGCCGAAAATCAGCCGCACGCCCTGCATCAAGACGAGCGACACGCCCCAGGTGGCGAGCAGCGTATCGAGCGGGCGGTTGTAGAGGTAGCGGATCAGCCCGCGCTCGATGATGAGCCCCACCAGCGCCACCACGACGAAGGAGGCGGGCAGGCAGAGCAGGAACGGCAGGCCGAACGAAGATTGCAGGGCGTAGGAGGTATAGGCGCCCAGCATGATGAACTCGCCGTGGGCCATGTTGATGACCCCGACGGTGCCATAGATGATCGTCAGCCCGATCGCGGCGATGAGCCAGATGCTGGCGATGCTCAAGCCCAACACCAGGGCATTGGCAAAGGGTGCGATGTCGAGGGACGTCACGGGACCTCCGTGAATGCAGGGCCCGGCCGCGAGGAACCGCAGCCGGAGCGGTTGCGCGGGTAAGCGTCAGATGACGTTCTTGCGGCTCTTGCCATCGGGGGCGACGAGGCCCGTGGCGGTGCATTTGCCGGCATTCGGGTAGATCGAGTACGGATCGGGAGCGACGTGCTCCTTGGCTTCCGAGACGATCTTGAAGCTGCCATCGGCCTGGCACTGGCCGATCTTGGGCTTGAGCCAGGAATTGAAGTTGTCGCCGTCGATCCAGATCAGGCCTTCCGGCGAGATGTCGTCCTCGACCCGCACGCCGCCGCTGACGTCGCGGATCATGCGCGAGGTCACTTCCTCGACATTGCCCGTCTTCTTGATCGCCGCTTCGAGCCCAGCCTTGAACACGTAGGCCGAGAGGTAAGTCTCCTCCATGTTGTAATGGGTGGAGCCGTTCTTGCCGTACTTGCTCTTGAGAAAGTTCTCGACGAACTTCTGGTTGGTCGGGTTGTCGAGCGACTGGAAATAGGGCGCCGAGAGGAAGTGCCCAGCGCCGAATTCGGCACCCATGGCCTTGGTCTCGATCTCACCGGTGGTGAGCGAGGCGATCGGCATGGAATCGACCTTGAAACCTTCCTGCTTGAACTGCTTGTGGAAGGCGATGTCGGAGGCGCCGACCACGGTCGAGAAGATGAAGTTCGGCTTAGCGTCGCGGATTTTGCCGAGGACGGGGCCGAACTCGGAGCTGCCGAGCGGGATGTATTCCTCGCCCACCAACTCGCCGCCGGCTTCCTGAAGCCAGATCTTGGCGTTCTTGTTCGACTCCTTCGGCCAGACGTAGTTCGAGCCGACGAAGAAGACCTTTTTCCCGAAGTTCTTGACCATGTACGGGATCAGGTCTTTCGAGTGCTGGTTGGCCAGCGGACCCGTGCAGATCGTGTTCTGGGTGCATTCGGCACCCTCGTAGCAGGTCGGGTAGTAGAGCAGGCTGTTCTGCGACATCACCACCGGCAGGATCGCCTTGCGACTCGCCGAGGTGTAGCAGCCGAACAGAGCGATCACCTTCTCGCGGATGATGAGTTCCTTGGCCTTCTCCGAGTAAACGTTGAAGTCTGACTTGGCATCGACGATCACCGGCTGGATCGGATGACCGGCGATCCCGCCGTTCTTGTTGATCTCGTCGATGGCGTACTGCATCACCAGGGTCGAGTCTTCCTCCGGAACCGCGAGCTGGCCGGACAGGGAGAACAGGAGGCCGACCTTGATCGGCTCACCCTTCTTCAAGGTGGCGCCCCAGGCCTCACGCGCCGTCGGCAGCCAGAGATGCGGGGCGGCGATCGCGGCCGCGGCCAGCGAAGACTGCTTCAAGAGCTTGCGACGTGTCAGGTCCATCTCGATCCCCTTAAATAGTGTGCAGTTGCCTCGTTTTTGAGCGGACACTTGTATCAACGCTCAAGAAGTAAAAATTTTATCCTGCAGAGAAACGCTACGGCTGCATCTCGCACGGCGTCAAGAGTGTATTTCTTGGTGGGACAAATTTTTTCTCGTGGGCAAAGGCAGACGTGATTGGCAGGCCCTTGCAGCCCGGCTGTGGCCTCGAAGCAAGCAAAATGCCGCAAAATCCAAAAATGCCAAATTGGGAGTTGACCGTATAGGCTCTCCAGTGTCAGCGTAGTAGAGCCAGAGGGATATGATCAAAAAATACGCAAAAGCGCGGGTTTTGATCATACTGCAAAAGAATCGGACGGCGCCGCGGCCAGTGCCTATGGCAGCCAAATAGCCGACCAAACCCAGAAACCGGTCATCGGCTGTGGAACGGCTCTTGCGGATCGTTCGGCAGTCATGCGGATCCAGAAGCGGCAGGGTTGTGCATCGCACAATCGAACAACCTCAAAGACCAGCGAAGTCTTGGCCGCGAACAGCAAAGCAAGGGGAATGTAGGATGCGACGCGGCGGATACGGAATGGAACGAGGGTCGGCTCGGCCCGGACGAGTGGCACGGGCGGCCGGCACGCTCCTCGGCGCCTTGGCGTTCGGCCTACCTGTGAGCGCCCTTGCGCAGCAGGCCTCGCCGGTGGGTCAGTTCAACGACCAGACCCAGCCGCGCACCGATCCCAACATCGCCGAGAAGGCCACAGACACCGTCCGCGTCGGACCGCTCGCCCCGTGGGCCACCCACATGGCCGAGCGCGGGCTCACCTTCGACATCAACATCTACAACTTCTACCAGGCCAACCCGTCGGCCGGCCTGCGCACCGGCGAGCAGTCGAACTCGACCTACTTCGTCCTCTCCATGACCGCCGACATGCAGCGCATCGCCAACATCAGTGGCGGCACCATCAAGTTCACCCAGACCTTCTTCGGAAACGTCCGCAACCTCAACATGGCCGCCGACATCGGCGACACCACGGTCGGCTACCAGCCGCCGTTCAACCCCAACAACAATCGCCTCTCGTTGCTGACCTACCAGCAGAAGCTCCTCGACGACCGCCTCGTCATCGAGGTCGGCCGCACCCACCCCGATCGCTACTACGGCCTGCCGCCGTGCAACTCGATCAACTCCTGCTTCCAGGACCTGTTCTATATCAATGCCGGCTTCACCTCCCCGCTCTACGCGGTCTGGGGCGCCAACGCCGCCTACCAGCTCTCACCGACGAGCTACGTCCAGGCCGGCGCCTTCTCGGTGAACCCCGGCACCAACGCGCTCTCGGGCTACGATTTCGGCTACGAGCGGCTCTCGGGCGCGCTCGTCATGACCGAGATCGGCACCAAGACCGACTACACCATGACCGCCTATCCCGGCCGCGCCTCGCTCACCGGCTTCTTCAACACGGCCGATCACGACGACAACTTCAAGACGGTGTTCGGCACCTCGAAGGGCCTGAACCCCGGCGCCCCGGTGCTGCAGAAGAACGGCACGTCCGGCATCGTGCTCACCGGCACGCAGACGGTCTGGCGCGCCGACGGCGGCCTCGTCGCCAACCCGCACCCCACCGCGATCTCGCTCTATACCGGCACGGGCTATTCCTTCGACCCGACGGTGCCGATCCGCTTCAACTCGTTCGTCGGCGTACGCCTCGACGCGCCCGACCAGAGCCGGCCCAACGACAGCTACGGGCTGAAGATGAACTGGCAGCGTTTGTCGGAGAACTACACGCAGTTCCTGGCGGATGCCAACTTCATCTCGGGCGGTTCGGGCGCCCCGTATTCGCGCGACAAGTTCGTGTTCGAGGCCAACGCGCATTTCGACGTCGGCGCGGGCGTGATCTTCGAGCCGGTGGTGCAGTACGTGGTCAACCCGAACACGTTCTGGAACCCCTTCACCGCGCGGCGGGCGCGTGACGGCTTCTACGCCGGCGCCACCCTCGTCGTCCCACTCGGGACGCTGCTCGGCCTCGCGCCGGGCTGATGTTCAGTCCCGTTGTGTGGTGGTACGTCGGAGACCGCATGGAGGGCCGCGCTATGGGATAGGTTCTCCACGGCAGCGCCACAGCGACTGAGGCGATTCGTCGGGCAATCCAAGCTCGTCAAGAGAGCGTGAGAGCGGCGGCCAAGTGCTACGGCGTCAGCCCGACCACCGTGCAGAAGTAGCGTGGTCGGGAGACGTCAGCGGACGCCCGCATGGGACCGAAGGAAGCGCGGTCCACCGTCTCGAGCCCGGAGGAGGAAGCGATCGTCGTCGCCTTCCGACGACACACGTTGCTGCCGCTGGACGACTGCCTCTCCGCGCTCCAGCCCACCCTTCCGCATCTGACCCGCTCGTCACCGCACCGCTGCCTTCAGCGCCACGGCATCATTCGGCTGCCAGAGATCGACGGCGACAAGCCCAAGCGTTCGCGCTTCAAGGCCTATCCAATCGGCTACTTCCACATCGATATTGCGCAGGACAGAAGAGGGCAAGTTGCACCTGTTCGTGGCCATCGACCGCACGAGCACGTTCGCCTTCGTTCAACTGCACGACAAGGCCACTCAGTGGATCGCCGCAGACTTTCTTCGTGATCTGGTCGTAGCCGTGCCCTATACGATCCACACGGTGCTGACCGACAACGGCATCCAATTCACTGACAATAGGCAGGTGAATGAGGAGGCCGACGCTGCAGCCGACGCCTACTGGGCCGAGCGCGACGAGCCACGCATCTACCGCTGGCATGCGTTCGACTGGGCCTGCGATCAGACCAAGATCGAGCATCGCCTGACCAAGCCGCGCTGTCCGTGGGCGAACGGCCAAGTCGAGCGGATGAACCGCACCATCAAGGACGCCACGGTCAAGCGCTACCATTACGTCAGCCACGACGAACTGCGCCACCATCTGCAGCTGTTCGTCGAAGCCTACAACTATGGCCGCCGGCTCAAGACCTTGCGCGGCCGCACGCCCCTACGAGTTCATCTGCCAGACCTGGACGA
Organism: Methylorubrum extorquens; assembly: GCF_024169925.1. NCBI lineage: Bacteria > Pseudomonadati > Pseudomonadota > Alphaproteobacteria > Hyphomicrobiales > Methylobacteriaceae > Methylorubrum > Methylorubrum extorquens. Next base: position 4,796,014 of record NZ_JALJXF010000001.1, on the reverse strand, counting down.
AAGAACCCGAACGATTCAGGCTCGATCCGTCACACCACATGCCGGGACTGAACACCATGAACGCGAACCTCGCCGACTACCTCGTGGAGGTGAACGCCGACGTCCCGGAGATCACGACCATCTCGGTCGGCGTTTCCGACCTCACCGCCACGGCGCTCGGCGGGAAGGCGGTCGGAGAGCTCGGCATCGTGGGCGTCGCCGCCATCGGCAACGCCGTCTTCCACGCCACCGGCCGCCGGGGCCGCCACCGGCCCATCACAGTACAGGTGGCGCCAACGCCCGACCCAGGTCCGGCTGGGTGAAGCCATCCGGAAAGCGGTGAGCCACAATTCCCAGTAAGCGGTCTCGGATCGTCCTTGATCAAGGAGTGAGGCTCGACCTTGGTTCGATCTTGGCCCCGTCGAAGGGGTTCCTGTTCCGCGACCTTTTTAACGAAAAGACTATCTCTGTATCGCCATACCTAGAGGACATAGAACTTCATCAGTTTCAGAAGGAAGGATTTAATTTTTAAATCGCACGTCGGCGCAGCAATCCAGGTCATCTGCCTTGAGCTTGGGGCAGGAGTTGCCGATTTCATCGCCATGCCGCGCTCGTCGACCGCTTTCGCGATCCGGGCCGGGGGCGGACAGCGGAGGATGGCCGGACGATGTCGCAGATCGAAGCGGGATGGGGCGCTGGCCCGAGTGGACGCTACGAGGATCTCGCCGGACACTTCCGACCGGTTTTCGCGGAGATCCGTGCCGGTGCCGTCGAACGGGATGCCCAGCGACGCCTGCCCCAGGCCGAACTCGGCTGGCTGAAGGCGGCGGGCTTCACCACCTTGCGCCTGCCCCCGAGGCGGGCGGGCACGGCGCCAGCCTGCCGGAGCTGTTCAACCTGCTGATCGAGCTGTCGGCTGCCGATTCCAACGTCACCAACGCGCTTCGCGCGCATTTCGGCTTCACCGAGGACGTGCTGAGCGCGGCCTCCCCCGAGTGGCGCGCCCGCTGGATCGCCCGGCTCGGCGCCGGCGAGACGGTCGGCAGCGGCGTGTCCGAAACGGGGCCGGCCAAGGTCGGGCAGTTCGACACGGTCGTGCACCGCCGCGGCGACGGCGGCGTGGTGGACGGCAGGAAATTCTACACGACCGGCTCTCTGCTCGCCGATTGGATCCACCTCTCCGCCCAGGACGAGAGCGGCGACCCCGTGGTGGCGGCGGTGCCGACATCTGCACCCGGCGTCACCATCGAGGACGACTGGGACGGGTTCGGTCAGGCGCTCACCGCGAGCGGCACCGCCCGCTTCGAGGGCGTGGTCCTGGCCCCGGACCTGATCAAGCCGGAGACGGTGCGCTTCCCCTACGCCATGGCCTTTTTCCAGCTCGTGCATCTGGCTACGCTCGCCGGCATCGCCCGGGCGACAGCCGAGGACGCAGCGCGGCTGGTGGCGGCCCGCGCCCGCGTCTACAGCCACGGCAATGCCGGCCGCACGGCGGACGACCCGCAAGTGCAGGCAGTGGTGGGCCGGGTGCGCGGCAACGCCTACGCGGCGGCCGCCATCGTCCTGAAGGCGGCCGAGAGCGTGCAGCGCGCCGCCGAGGCCGCCCTGGCGCAGGGGCGGGACGCGGCCGAGCCGGCCTGCGCGCTCGCCGATGTCGAGATCAACCAAGCCGTCACCGTGGTGACGAACCTCGTGCTGGAGGCCACCACCGTGCTGTTCGACGCGCTCGGCGCCTCCGCGGTGAAGGCGGAGCACGGGCTCGACCGCTACTGGCGCAACGCCCGCACACTGGCCTCGCACAATCCGCGGATCTACCGCGAGCGCAGCGTCGGGGAATTTGCGATCAGCGGCACCCGGCCGCCCCGCGAGTACCGCGTCGGCACGGCCTGAGCGGACGTACGATGTCCCGCCGCTCCGACCGGATGCGCCTCGGCGCCTTCCTCTATCCCGGCGGCCATCACGTCGCCGCCTGGCGCCATCCCGCCTCGCAGGCCGACGCGGGCGTCAACGTCGCGCATTATCGACAGATCGCCCGGACCGCCGAGGCGGCGGGCTTCGATCTCCTGTTCCTCGCCGACGGGGTCAGCATCCGCGGCGACGACCTCGACGCGTTGAGCCGCACCGCGATCCGCTATGTCGGCCAGTTCGAGCCGCTGACGCTGCTGTCCTATCTCGCCGCCGTGACCGAGCGGATCGGCCTCGTGGCCACCGCCTCCACGACCTACAACGAGCCGTTCCACGTCGCGCGCAAATTCGCCTCCCTCGATCATCTCAGCGGTGGCCGGGCCGGCTGGAACCTCGTCACCTCCGCCGATCCGCGCGAGGCCTGGAACTTCGGTCGCGAGAGCCACATGGCCCATGCCAACCGCTATGCCCGGGCCGAGGAGTTCGTGGACGTGGTCCGCGGCCTATGGGATTCCTACGAGGACGACGCCTTCGTCCGCGACCGGGCGGACGGCCGCTTCTTCGATCCCGGCAAGCTCCATCTCCTGGCGCACGAGGGCCCGCACTTCTCGGTGCGCGGGCCCCTCAACGTGCCGCGCCCGCCTCAGGGGCATCCGGTCGTTGTGCAGGCCGGCTCGTCGGAGGCCGGCAAGAGCCTCGCGGCGCGCACCGCCGAGGTGATCTTCACCGCCCAGCAGACGCTTGAGGACGCGACCGCCTTCTACGCCGACGTGAAGGGCCGGATGCGCGCCTTCGGGCGCGATCCGGATCACCTCAAGATCATGCCGGGGGCCTTCCCCGTGGTCGGGCGCACGGAAGGCGAGGCGCAGGACAAGTTCGACGCACTCCAGGAACTGATCCACCCGGTGGTCGGCCGCTCGCTTCTCGAACAGCTCACCGGCGCGGACTTCTCCGCCCATCCGGACGACGCGCCGGTGCCGGAGATGCCCGAGACCGAGGGCGGCAAGAGCCGCAAGGACCTGTTCGTGCAACTCGCCCGCCGCGAGGGGCTGACGATCCGCGAGCTGTACCTGCGCGCCGCCGCAGCCCGGGGCCACTGGACCCTCGTCGGCACGCCCGTGCAGATCGCCGACGCCCTGCAGGAGCGCTTCGAGGCCTTCGGCGCCGACGGCTTCAACATCATGCCGCCGACCCTTCCGGGCGGGCTCGACGACTTCGCCGCGCTGGTGATTCCGGAACTGCGCCGCCGCGGCCTGATCCGCAGCCGTTACGAAGGTGCGACTTTGCGCGAGCATCTCGGCCTGCCGCGCCCGCCGCATCAGGCCGCGGAGATGCGGTGATCGTGACGCCGGTCCCCTCATTTGTGGAGACATCCATGCCGATCGTGGACATGCGCAGCCGTCCGTCCTTCCTGCACGCCTTCTTCGGCGCGACGCCGGGCAGCTCCGAATACGATGTCGTGCGCTGGCTGAACGGCCGCGTCGGCTCCCGGGAGATCGACCACTTCACCCGCGGCGCCACCCTCGACGGTTTCCGCGCCGAGATGGACGAGGCCGGCATCGATGTCGCCGTGATGGTCGCCCGTTCGGTGCCGGGCGTGCGCGTGACCAACGACGACCTCGCGGCGGTCGCCCGACACGATCCGACACGCCTGATCGGCATCGCATCGGTCGATCCGGTGGAACTGGGGCGCGAGGCGGCGCTGGCGGAGGCGCGCCGCGCCGTGGCCGAACTCAACCTTCGCGGCATCAACCTCGATGCGGGGTTCTACGCGGAAGGTCTGCGCGCGGACGACGCGCGCCTGCTGCCGCTCTACGAGCTGTGCCAGGAGTTGCGCGTCCCGGCCTTCGTGATGTCGGGGCCGACGACGCCGGATCTGCGGCTCAACGATCCGTTCGCCGTCGACCGGGTGGCGAAGCTCTTCCCCAAGCTGCCGCTGGTCTGTTGCCACGGCTTCTACCCGCACGTCGCCGAGATGCTGGCGGTCGCCCTACGCAACGAGAACGTCTTCGTCTCGCCCGACATGTACACCTTCGCGCCGGGCGGGCGCCTCTACGCGGAGGCCGCCAACGGCTACCTGCGCGACCAGTTCCTGTTCGGCTCGTCCTTCCCGTTCCGGCCGATGCGCCAGGGCGTCGAGGATTTTCGCGCGCTGGGACTGAACGACGTCGCGCTGGAGGCTGCGCTGTGGCGCAACGCCGACCGGCTGCTGGACCTCGGCCTCGCCGGAGCTAACCGCCAGCCGCCCGCGCCAGGATCGTGACCGTCCCCGCGGCCGGATCGAGGGCGAGTTCGTCGCCGGTCGCGATCAGGCCTGTCACGTCGCCGTCGAGCCCCGGCCGCCGCCGCTTTCCCGCTGGCGAGGCAATTCCTTGCTTCAATCGTCCTCCACCCGGCGGTCTAACCGCGTTGGCCGGGTCGTCCTGCGACGGCTCCGGCTTGGCCGAGGAGGAAGAGATGGCGGCGATCCCGCGCGAGATCAGGCTCACCGAGGGGCGCCGCCGCCTCGACGTGATCTGGGAGGACGGCTCGGCCTCGCACCTCGCGGCCGTGACCCTGCGGGCGCACAGCCGCAGCGCCGAGACGCTGCGGGCCGGGATCGACGGGCTGCCGCCCGCGCTCCCCGAGGACCTCGCTATCACCGCGGTCGAGCCGGTCGGCGCCTATGCGGTCAACCTCGCCTTCTCCGATGGGCACGACCGCGGAATCTTCCCCTGGCCGTACCTGCGGGCGCTGGCTGACGGTGCGGCGGCGTGAGGGAAATGCCGATGGACGAGATCCGCGACGCGACCTCCGAGGTCGCCTGCGACGTGCTGGTGATCGGCGGCGGCACCGCCGGGCCGATGGCGGCGCTGAAGGCGAAGCTCCGTAACCCGGCGGCCCGCGTGGTGCTGCTGGAAAAAGCCAACGTGAAGCGCTCGGGCGCGATCAGCATGGGCATGGACGGGCTCAACAACGCCGTCATCCCCGGCTACGCCACGCCGGAGCAGTACACCAAGGAAATCACCATCGCCAACGACGGCATCTGCGATCAGGCACCGGTCTACAAGTATGCGGAGCGCTGCTTCGAGATCATCCAGGAACTCGACCGGTTCGGCATCCGTTTCCAGCGCGACCACAACGGTGATTACGACGTCAAGAAGGTGCACCATCTCGGCACCTACGTCCTGCCGATGCCGAACGGCGACACCGTCAAGAAGGCGCTTTACCGGCAACTGCGCAAGGCGCAGGTGCTGATCTCCAACCGCTTCATGGCGACCCGGCTTCTCAACGCGCCCGACGGCGCGGTGGCGGGTGCGGTCGCCGTCAACACCCGCACCGCCGAGTTTCTGGTGATCCGGGCGAAGGCCGTGATTTTGTGCCTGGGGGCGGCCGGGCGTCTCGGCCTGCCGCATTCGGGCTATCTCTGGGGCACCTACGAGAACGCCGCCAATTCCGGTGACGGCTATTCCATGGCCTACCATGCGGGGGCGGGGCTCGCGAACCTCGAGTGTTTCCAGATCAACCCGCTGATCAAGGATTATAACGGCCCGGCCTGTGCCTACGTCGCCGGCCCGTTCGGCGCCTACACCGCCAACAGCGCGGGCAACCGCTTCATCGAGTGCGATTACTGGTCGGGCCAGATGATGCAGGAGTTCTACAACGAACTGCAAAGCGGCAACGGCCCGGTCTTCCTCAAGCTCGATCACCTGCACGCCGACACCGTGTCGGAGATCGAGACGATCCTGCACAAGGTCGAGCGGCCCTCGCGCGGGCGCTTCCACGAGAACCGCGGCACCGATTACCGCGAGCGCATGGTCGAGATGCACATCTCGGAGGTGGGCTTCTGCTCCGGCCACAGCGCGTCGGGCGTGTTCGTGGACGAGTTCGCCCGCACCACCGTGCCGGGGCTGTATTCGGCCGGCGACATGGCCAACGTCCCCCACAACTACATGCTCGGCGCCTTCACCAACGGCGCCGTGGCGGGCGAGCACGCCATCGACTTCGCAGGCGAGATCGACCTTCCGCCAATCGACGCCGAGGCTGTCGCCCGCGAGCGGGCGCGGGTGCTGGCGCCGACGAAGCGCGAGGACGGCATCCCGCCGAACCAGATCGAGTACAAGACCCGCCGCTTCGTCAACGACTACCTCCAGCCGCCGAAGGTGACGGCCAAGATGGAGATCGGCCAGCGGCGTTTTTCCGAGATTCGCGAGGACCTTGAGAACCGCATGGTCGCCCGCGACAGCCACGAGCTGATGCGGGCGCTGGAGGCCGCCTCGATCCTCGACTGCGCCGAGATGGCCGCCCACGCCTCGCTGTTCCGCACCGAGAGCCGCTGGGGCCTCTACCACAACCGCACCGACTTCCCAGAGAAGAACGACGCGGACTGGTTCTGCCACACGATCCTGCGGAAGCGGGACGGCCGCATGGTCAGCGAGAAGCGTCCGATCACGCCGTACCTCGTACCGATCGAGGCGCAGGAGCGCGGCGCCTACGACCGCCAGCGCGTCCGCAAACAGGCTTGAGCCAGGAGTTTTCCGATGCCCCTCGCCCACCAGCCCAGCACCGTCCCGGTCACCGTCGATCCGGACAAGTGCATCGCCGACAAGGGCTGCACGGTCTGCGTCGATGTCTGCCCGCTCGACGTGCTGCGGATCAGCGACCTCACCGGCAAGGCCCACATGAAGTACGACGAGTGCTGGTACTGCATGCCCTGCGAGACCGACTGCCCGACCGGCGCGGTCACCGTCCAGATCCCCTACCTGCTGCGGTAAGCGCCATGCCCATCACCGATCCGTTCGAGGATTTCGGCGACGTCGCCGATCTCGCCCAGGGCCTCGCCGATCCCGATCCGGCGGTGCGCCGCGTCGCGGTGCTGGCGTTGGCCGAGACCGCCGACCCGGAGGCCGTGCCGCATTTGGCACGGGCCGCAGCGGATGCCGACCCGGACGTGCGGCGCCAGGCGGCGCTCTCGCTCGGCGGCTTCGACGGGCTCGAGACCGCCGCCGCGCTGGCCGGCGCCCTCACCGACCCCGACCGCGCGGTCGCAGCGGCCGCCGCCGAGAGCCTGGCAGAACTGAAGGATTCGTCCGCCGGTCGGCCGCTGCTGCCGCTCGCCGGCCATGCCGACGCCTTCGTGCGGGCCGCCGCCTTGCGCGCGCTGCGGGGGCTGCGTCTGCCCGAGGCGCTGGGGCCGGCGGTCGCCGCGCTCGGCGACGCGGAGCCGGCGGTGCGGGCGCAGGGCGTCGGCGTCATCGCCTACCTGAAGCGGGAGGAGACGCTGCCCTCGCTCATCGCCGCGACCCGCGACACCGATTCCGAGGTGCGCCGCGCGGCCATCGGCGGGCTCGCCTTCTCGCGCCACGCCAGCGCGGTCGAGGCCATTGCCGGCGCACTGCGCGATCCCGAGTGGAGCGTGCGCGAGATCGCCGCCGAGGCGCTCGGCCGGGCGGGAAATACGGAGGCCGCCGAGGTGCTGATCGCGGCGCTAGGAGATGCCGCGTGGCAGGTCCGCCAAAAAACCCTGCGCAGCCTCGGCCGGCTCAAGGCGCGCCGCGCCGTGCCGAAGGTGCTCGCCTCCCTCTCCGACGCGATGGCGGGCCTGCGCAAGGAGGCGGCCGCCGCGCTCGGCGAGATCGCCGACCCGGCGGCGCGGGAGGGGCTGGAGGGCATCGCCAACGATCCCGATCCGGACGTGCGCAAGACCGCGCGCTGGGCCCTCGACCGGCTGGCGGCGTAGGGGGTCGTCACCACATCGTCTGGCGCGCCCGCTCGGCCCAGGCCGCGTCGTAGGCCTCGCCTCCGACGCGGCCGGCGCTCAACTCGGCGAGGATCTGGCCGGGCGACGGCAGCGTCCTTGGATCGACGTGGCACTCCGCCCGCCAGAGGCCGGAGCGGATCAGGGCGCGGGCGCACTGGAAGTAGACTTCGCGCACTGCGATCACCATCACGGTCCGCGGCGCCTTGCCCTCCACCGCGAAGGACGCGCACAGATCCGGGTCGTCGTCGATGGTGGCGAGCCCGTTAACGCGCAGGGCGTTGCCGAGACCGGGGATCAGGAACATCAACCCGACCCGCGGGTCCTCGACGACGTTGCGCAGGCTGTCGATCCGGTTGTTGCCGCGCCGGTCGGGCAAGAGGAGCGTGCGGGGATCGGCCACGCGCACGAAGCCCGGCACGTCGCCGCGCGGCGAGCAATCGAGCCCGCCGGGACCGGAGGTGGCGAGCGCCAGGAACGGCGAGGCCTCGATCAGGCGGCGGTATTGCGGCGTGACGTGGTCGGCGACCTTCGTGGTCGAGGGCACGGCGACCGCGCCGAACGCGCCGTAGATCCGCTCCAATTCCACAACGTCCCGAACCGCCGCCATCACCCATTCCCCCGCGTCACGGATCGGCTTAACCGATGCGGTCGCGGCCGCAAATCCGAGCGCAGGGCCGGCCTCATCCCTCCTTCAGCACGATGTCCTGCAACCGATCCGGGCGCACCAGCCGGATATGTACGGCGTCGATCGCCACGAGGCCCTCGCGCTGGAACCGCTTGAGCATCATCGTCACCCATTGCCGGGTCGAGCCGACGAGGGCTGCGAGTTCGTCGTGCGTGATGCGGCGGCGGATGACGACCGTGCCGTTCTCGGGCGTGCCGTAGAGGTCGCCGAGGTTGAGGAGGAGCTGCGCCAGCCGCTCGATGACCGAGCGGGTGCCGAGCATCTGCGCCATCGCGGTGTAGCAGCGGCCCTTGGCCTCCAACGCGGCGATGAGGCAGAGCGCGAAGGCCGGCATCTGGCGGATCAGGCTGCGCAATGTCGCGCTCGACAGCACGGTGACGCGCGCCGGCTCGATCGCCACGCCCGACCACTGATGGCAGCCGCCGCCATGGATGCTCGGGCCGCCGATGAAGTGGCCGGGTGTCCAGTAGGCCAGGGTCACTTGCCGCCCGGAGGGGCCGGAATAGAACACCCGCACCCGCCCCTCCTCGATCAGGAAGATGCCCTCGTGCGGGGCGCCTTGCGTGAACACGCTCTCGCCGGGCGCGAGGTTCACGCTGCGGCCGGCGGCGCGCACGCGGGCGATCTCGGTGGGGGTGAGCCCGTCCAGGAAGCTCGCGCCGTCGTCGAGCCCCTCGACCGTCTCGCTGAGGAACAGCGCGCTCGCGATCAGCGGCGCCGGGCGGCGGGGTTCGGGAAGCGCGAGCGGGACCGACGACATGGAACGAGACCTCGGGACGACGTCCGGTGCCGGCTCCATCTCCCAGCTCGATTATCGGCGCAGTGCACCTCTGAGCAATTCCAAATCGAACGATGGATCGGATTAAATCTTCTATGCCGAACATTTTCACGAGAAGATATTTTTTGGCAGTCGAAAAACATTGAAGATCCGAACAATTCGCATTCTGCCAATGAAATTAATTACTCGCCGGAGCGACCGTGCGGAGGGCAAATCCGAGGCGTCGCCGTCCTCCCGAGCGGCCGACGGAAACCGTCCACGGAGCCCCCGGTGACCCATCGCTTCCCGCTCACCCGCCGCCGCGCGGCCCTCCTTCTGGCGGCGACCTTTTTCGGTGCGTCGTCCCCCGTCTCGGCGCGGGCCGAGACCATCCGGGTCGCCATCGGCACGCAGGACACCACGATCAACTGCACCACCGGCGGGCTGCTGATCCGCGAGCTGAAGCTCCTCGAAAAATTTCTGCCGCATGACGGGAAGTACAAGGACGCAACCTACGACATCCAGTGGCGCAATTTCACCAGCGGGGCGCCGCTCACCAACGAGATGGTGGCGGGCAAGCTCGATCTCGGGGCGATGGCGGACTTCCCCGGCTCGCTCAACGGCTACGCCTTCGCCAAGGCCGGGCGCCGCTCGCTGTTCATCTCGGTGCTCTCGGGAAGCCTGCGCGGCAGCGGCAACGGCATCGTCGTGCCGAAGGAATCGCCGGTGCAGTCGCTCGGCGACCTCAAGGGCAAGACGATCTCGGTGCCGTTCGCCTCGACGGCGCACGGGCTCCTGCTGCGGGCGGTGAAGGCGCAAGGATGGGAGCCGGGCCGCGATGTCACCATCATCACCCAGGCGCCTGAGGTGGCGGGCGCGGCGTTGCTGGCCAACAAGATCGACGCTCATGCCGACTTCGTGCCCTTCGCCGAGCTGTTCCCCTGGCGGGGCTTTGCCCGCAAGATCTACGACGGCGCGCAGGCGGACGCCCCGACCTTCCACGGCGCGCTCGCGGACGGCGACTACGCCGACAAATACCCCGAAATCGTCACCGCCTACCTGCGCGCGGCGATCGAGGCCGACCGGCTGATCGCGGCCGAGCCCGAGAAGTATGCCGAGCTGATCGAGCGCGTGACCGGGATCGAGGCGGAGGTCGCCTACCTGTTCCACGGGCCGCTCGGCCTCCAGACCCGCGACGTAACGTGGAAGCCCACCTACCGGCAGGCGGTGAAGACCTCGTTCGAGACGCTGAAGCTCCTCAAGAAGGCCGATTCCGACATCGACCTCGACCGCTTCGTGGACGACCGCTTCATCCGCGCTGCGAGCGCCCAGGCCGGGCTCGATTACGAGGCGCGGCTGAAGGACGAGGCGCCGCTGGCGCTCAAGGCCACCGACGCCGCCACGGGACAGCCGATCACCGATGCTTCCCGCGTGGCGCAGCTCTGGCTCCGCGGCGAGGCGCATGTCCGTCACTACGCCGCGCCGGAGGCCGCCTTCGCGGCGCTCGCCGATCTCGAGCGCCAAGGCCGCGAGGCCCGCGCGGTCTACGCGCAGGACCGGGGCACCGGCATCAAGCTGTTCGCCACCCAAGCCTGGTACGTGCGCGACGGACAGGGCGCCTTGAGCGCCTTCCTGCTCAAGGGCGCCGCGGAGGGTTATGCCGCGGCCCATGGCGGCGATGTTCTCGACTTCGCCGGCGTCCGGGCCGGTCATCCGAAGCTCTCCGCCCGATGAGCGCCTCCGTCGTCGAGGCGGCGTCCCTCCGCGCGGCGCGCAGGGCCACGGTGCGGGCGAGGAGCCCACGGGCGCTGCCGCTCGGGCGCCTCGCCTTGCGCGGTCTCGCTTTGGCGCTCAGCCTCGCCGCATGGCACCTCGCGGCCACCTACCGACTCGATCTCGGCGTCGTCACCTTCCGCAACGTGCCGACCCCGGCCGCCGCCGCGCAGGCCGCCTGGGCGCTGCTCCACGCGCCCGCGTTGCCGATCCATCTCGGCACCAGCCTCGCGCGGGTGCTGTCAGGCTTCCTCGCCGCGCTCCTCGTCGGCATCGGGCTCGGCCTCGCCATCGGCCGCGCTCGGCTCGCCCGCGACCTGCTGCTGCCGCCGCTCGAAGTGTTGCGGCCGATTCCGGCCGTCGCCTGGATACCGCTGGCGATCCTGATGTTTCCGTCCTCCGAGGTGTCGATGGCCTTCATTACCTTCACGGGGGCGCTGTTTCCGATTCTGCTCAACACCGTGCACGGGGTCGAATCGGTCCATCCGCGGCTGGTCGCCGCCGCCCGCAGCCTCGGGGCGGGGGATGCCGCGATCCTGCGGGAGGTGATCCTGCCGGGGGCCGCGCCCAGCATCGTCACGGGGGCGGCGATCGGCATGGGCACGGCGTGGTTCTGCCTGATCACCGCCGAGATGATCTCCGGCCAGTACGGGATCGGCTACTTCACCTGGGAATCCTACACGCTCCAGAACTACGACGACATCGTCGTCGGCATGCTTCTGATCGGCCTGCTTGGGATGGGATCGAGCCTCGTGGTGCGCTGGCTCGGTGCCCGGGCGACGCCGTGGGTCGGCGCGGGAGGCCAGCGATGAGTGCGGCTGTCGCCGGTATCGAAGCAGACGACGGCCACGTCACGATCCGAGGCGGCGCGATCCGCCTCGGGCGGGGCGAGGCAGCCTTCGACGTGGTCGAGGGTATCGAACTCGACATCCCGGCCCGGCAGTTCGTCTGCCTCCTCGGACCCTCGGGCTGCGGGAAATCGACTCTGCTCGGCGCGGTCGCCGGCCATCTCGCCCTGTCCCGTGGCAGCGTCGCCCTCGACGGGCGGGCTGTGATCGGCCCGCATCCCGACCGCGGCATCGTCTTCCAACAGCACACGCTGTTTCCCTGGCTCAGCGTCCTCGATAACGTTGCCTTCGGTCCGAAGATGAAGGGCGTGGCCCACGCCGAACGCCGGGAGCGCGCCCGCTCGCTCTTGGCCCAGGTGGGGCTGTCCGACTTCGCCGGCCACTATCCGGCGGAACTGTCGGGCGGGATGCAGCAGCGGGTCGAGATCGCCCGCGCCCTGATCAACCGGCCGCGCGTCCTGCTGATGGACGAGCCATTCGGGGCGCTCGACGCGCAGACGCGGCTGACGATGCAGGAACTGCTCCTCGACATCTGGACGCGTCACCGCACCACGATCCTGTTCGTGACGCACGACATCGACGAGGCGCTGTTTCTGGCCGACCGGCTGATCGTGATGACGCCGCGACCAGGGCGCATCCTCGACGACATCCCCCTCGAGTTCGGCCGCCCCCGCGATCGCGGCCTGATCACCGATCCGCGCTTCACGGCGATCAAGCAACGCTGCCTCACGCTGCTGCGGGACGCGCCCGGCGGCGTGCCGCTGGCGCGGCTGAGTCCGATCGGCGTATGAATCGCTCCGTTCCTGCGCCGTAGGGATGATCGCATGCCGGAGGTGACGCCCGTGGCCGCGCAGGCTTCCTCGATGCCGAGCGTCACCTACTATTTCAGCTTCCTGTCGCTGTGGTCCTATGTCGGCAGCCGCGCCTTCCGGGCGCTCGCCGAGCGCACGGGTGCGCAGATCGTCTACAAGCCGGTCGATCTGCTCGCCGTCTTCGCGGCGGGCGGCGGCAAGCCGGTCAAGGAGCGGCCGTTGCAGCGGCAGGCCTACCGGCTCGTCGAGATGCAGCGCTGGCGCCGCATCCGCGGCATCCCGCTCAACTTGCACCCGAAGTTCTACCCGGCCGACCCGTCGCTCGCCCACCGCGTCCTGCTCGCGGCGCTCGACGAGGGAGCCGAGGTCGCCGACTTCGTCCATGCGGGCCTCAGTGCCGTCTGGGCGGACGAATTCGACATCGCCGATCCCGCCACGATCGTCCGTCTCGCCGACGCGGCCGGGCTCGACGGGGCGCGGCTGCTCACTCGTGCCGACGAACCTTCCTTGCGCGAGCGGGAGACGACACTGACCCGCGAGGCGATCGGGCGACAGGTGTTCGGGGCGCCGTTCTACTTTTTCCGCGATGAGCCGTTCTGGGGTCAGGACAGGCTCGATCTGCTGGAGGCGGCGATCGCGGGCTCGGAGGCGCCGCTTCCGCTGCCGGACCTCTCCGGCTCCTGAGCCCACGTCTCTCCCAGCAGAGCGTTGAGTGCGATCGCCGCGATCGCAGTGAGCAGGATGGGGTCTTTGACAATCGGGCCAAACGCATCCGGCACCGCGCGGAAGAATTGCGGCTGCACGATCGGGATCAGGCCGATCCCGAGCGAGGCAGCGATGATCAGCGCGTCGCGGCTGCCGGCCCGGGCGTAGTCGACCTGCGCTAGAATGCGGATGCCGGTCGCCGCGACCATGCCGAACATCACCAGCGCCGCCCCGCCGAGCACGGCCTGCGGGATCGAGGCCGCGAGGAAGGCCACCTTCGGCACGAGGCCGAGCACCAGCATGATCGCGCCGGCCATGGCGCAGACCCATCGGCTGTGCACGCCGGTGAGCCCGACAAGGCCGACATTCTGCGAGTAGGACAGATAGGGGAAGGTGTTGAGCAGGCCGCCGATCAACGTGCCGAGCGCGTCGGCGCGCAGGCCCCGGCGGATGTCCTCCGTGCCGACGGCGCGCCCGGTCATGACGCCGAGGGCCAGGAACATGCCGGTCGCCTCGATGAACACGATGGTCATGACGAGGCACAGGATCAGGCAGGGCACGAGGTGAAAGGTCGGGGCGCCGAATTGGAGCGGCCACACCACCCGCAGCCACGGCTCGGCCGCGAGCCCCTCGAAACTGGTCCAACCGAACGCCACGGTCAGCGCGGTTCCGAGCCCGATCCCGAGCAGCACCGCGATGCGCCCGACGAAGCCTGGGCCGAACCGGGCGATCAGCAGGGTCGCGGCGAGCACGAAGGCCGCCACGGCGACCGTGCCGGGCGCACCGAACTCGGGCTTGCCCGCGCCCCCGCCCGCCCAGCCGACCGCGACGCGGGTCAGCGCGATGCCGATCATCAGGAGGATCGTGCCCGTCACGACGGGCGGGAAGAAGCGCATCACCCGGCCGATGAAGGGCGTGACGAGGAGCCCGTAGAGGCCGCCGACGATCACAGCGCCGTAGATGCCGGTGAGCCCGACGCCGGGCATCGCCGCGATGGCGAGCAGCGGCTGGATCGCCACCGCGGTGACGCCCATGATGACGGGGAGCCGGATGCCGAACGGGCCGAGACCCACCGTCTGGATCAGCGTGGCGATGCCGCAGGCGAACAGGTCGGCGTTCACGAGGAGCGCGATCTGGTCCTTGGGCAGTTGCAGCGCCCCGCCGACGATGAGGGGCACGGCGATGGCGTTGGCGTACATGACGAGCACGTGCTGGAGCCCCAGCACGAACAGCCGCGGCGCGGGCGGGACCGCGTCGATGCCGTCGCGGGCCACGGAACCGGCAATCGGATCGACCGGTCTCATCTCCCCACCCGCGCAAAGACGTGTTCGGCGAAGCGGGCCATCTCCGCCTCGAACGGCTGGAACTGCAGCATGAACAGCTCGATCCCCGCCGCGTGGAAAGCGCGAACGCGCTCCGCGATCTGCTCGTAGCTGCCGACGAGTCCGGCTGCGGTACCGCCGTTGGTGCCGACATGGTGGGTGGCTGCCGCATCGGTCTTGGCGAACATCACGCTGGCGGCGTCGGTGCGGGTGCGTGTGTCGGCGCGGATCGCCTCGTCGCGGCGGCTCAAGTCGAGCAGGCGGGCGAACTCGGCCTGCGCCTCGGCCTCGGTCTCGCGGGCGATCACGAAGGCCGAGAGGCCGTAGCGCAGGCGGCCCGCTGCGGCCGGGCGCCGGGCCACGTCGGCGATGAGGTCGGCGACCGCCGCGAGCGGCTGGCCGTTGATGAACCAGACATCGCCGTGATCGGCCACCAGCGCGCGAGCGGGCTCCGACTCGCCGCCGACATAGATGGTCGGCCGCGGGCGAAACGTGCCGGCGGGCTTCAACTTGTAATCCTCGACGCGGAAGTAGCGCCCCTCGACAGCGACCCGCTCGCCCCGCAGCAGCCGATCGACAAGGGCGATCCACTCGCGGCCATAGGCGTAGCGCTCGTCATGGGCCGGGAACGGCAGGCCCGCCCGCTCGAATTCGGCCCGGTTCCAGGCGTTGACGAGGTTGAGCGCGAACCGGCCCGCGCTGACGTGCTCGATCTGCAGCGCCATCTTGGCGAGCACGACCGGGTGGTAGAGCCCCGGCTTGATCGCCGCGATGATCTCGATGCGCTGCGTCAGCGCCGCGAGCGCGGCGGATGCCGTCCAGGCCTCCAACTGGTCGCGGGTCTCGTCGTAGGGGTTGACCGTGTGCTGGGCCACGAGGACGCTGTCGTAGCCGAGGCGCTCGGCCTCCAGCACCAGCGTGCGATTGCGGTCCCAGGAGGCATCGTGCGGCTCGTCCGGATCGTGCCGGGCGGCGCGGGAGCCGTGGACCGGGGCCCAGACACCGAAGCGGAGCGGATGCGTCATCGGTCTCAGCCCCGTCCGCCGGGCGGCTGCCACAGCCGCACCGCGGTGGCGTCGAGCCGGCGCGGGATCAGCCCGGCGTCCAGGAAGGTGTCGGCGATGGCCTGCTGTTCGGAGAGAGCCGCCCGGTCGACGGCCCTGACGGCGTAGGAGCGACGTTCGTTGACGGTGGCGACGACCTCCGGCGGCAGGTCGCCCCAGATCGGCGCGAGCAGCGCTACGGCCTCCTTGGGGTTGCCCTTCACCCACTGCCCCGCCTCGACGAGCGCCGAGAAGATCGTAGCGACCACCACCGGCTGCTCGGCGGCAAAACTGTCGTTGACCGTGTAGTAGCGGTTGTAGCTCGACAGGCCGGTGGCGTCGGCCAGCACCCGCACCGGGCGCTTGGCCTGGACGATGGCGAGGAACGGATCCCAGATCGACCACGCCTCGATGCCGCCCCGCTCGAATGCCGCGAGCCCGTCGGCCGCCTCCAGATAGGCCGGGCGGATATCGGAGAACCGCAGGCCGTCGCGCTTGAGCGCGCCCGCGAGGATGAAGTGGCAGCCCGAGCCCTTCGAGACGCCGACGCTGCGGCCCTTCAGGTCCGCGACCGTGCGGATCGGCGACTCGTCCGGCACGACGATCGCCTCGGCCCGCGGCGAGCCGGCCTCCATGGCGTAGAGGGTCAGCGGGGCTCCGGCCGATTGGGTGAAGATCGGCACGGCGTCGGCGACGTCTGCGTGGAGATCGACCGCGCCGGTGTTCATCGGTTCCAGCACCTTGGTGAACAAGTGCCAGCTCACCCCGAACCCCTGCCGGCCGAGCCGTTCCTCCAGGGTGCCCTTGGCTTTCAGCACGGTGAGCAGCGTCGAGGAGCGCTGGTAGCTGAGGCGCACCGTCCGCCCGGCGCGGGCCGGGCCGGATCGACCGAGAACAAGGCCGGCAGCCAGCGCCCCGGCGAGATGACGGCGGGTGAGGGTCATCGGACCTCCGTGCGATCGATGGGGCGGGCCGCGGGGGCCGGGACGTCCGGCCGCGGATCGGCGGTGAAGCCGCCGCGGTTGGGCATCACCACCTTCGGCAGGGAGGCAGCGTCGAGACTCGCCTCCTCCGGCAGCAGGCCGTTGAGGTGCAGCACGTAGGCGCTGACCGCGTAGGTCTCGTCCGCCGAGAGCGATTGCGGCGCGTCGAACGGCATGGCCCGTCGCACGTAGTCGAACAGGGTCGTGGCGTAGGGCCAGTAGCTGCCGACCGTGCGCAGGGGCTTGGCGCTCGCCAGACTCCCCTGCCCGCCGGCGAGCGCCTCGGCAGCGGCGCCTTCGCCGCGGGCGCCGTGGCAGCCGGCGCAGCGGGCGGCGTAGAGGGCCGCGCCGTCCTGCACGCTGCCGTGGCCGGGTGGCAGCCCCTGGCCGTCGGGCCGCACGTCGATGTCCCAGGCGGCAACGGCCTCCGGTCTCACCGGGCGGCCGATGCCGAGAGGCTCGGCCATGGCCGGGCCTGCAAGGCACACGATCAGGGAAAGGAGCGCCTCACGCCGCATAGGTCACCGCCCCGCTCGATCCGACGCTCCAGCCGAACACCGCGTTGTTGTGGTAGAACGAGCGGGTACCGCGCACCGCCACCAGCGCCTCGCGCGAGGGCTGGACGTAGCCGGTCTCGTCCCGTGCCCGGCTGAGAAGTTGGGCCGGCCCGCCCTCCCAGCGCCAGGGCAGGCGGAAGCGGGTGAAGCAGCGCGGCAGCACCGGCCCCTCCAGCCGCGCCTCCCGCCAGGAGGCGCCGCCATCGGTCGAGACCTCGACGCCCGCGATCCGCCCGCGCCCGGTCCAGGCGAGGCCGCGGATCTCGTGGAAGCCGGGCTCGCGCAATTGCTGGCCGCCGGACGGCGCCGTGATGACGGATTTGGCCTCCATCGCGAAGGTGAACTGGCGGGCGCTGCCGTCGGGCATCAGGTCGGTGTATTTCGAGGTCTCTTCCCGCGTCTGGAACGGCCGGTCGCCGAGCTTGATCCGGCGCAGCCACTTGATGCTGAGGTTGCCCTCTAGCCCCGGCAGGAACAGCCGCAGGGGATAGCCCTGCTCCGGCCGCAGCCGCTCGCCGTTCTGGGCATAGGCGAGGATCGCCCCGTCGAGGGCGTCCAGCGGGATCGAGCGGGTCATGGCGCAGGCATCCGCCCCCTCCGCCAGGAGCCACGCGGCGCCGGGCTTCACTCCGACCTCCGCCAGCACGGTCGCGAGTTCGACGCCGGTCCACTCGGCGCAGGAGATCAGGCCGTGGCTGTCCTGCACCGTCCAGTCGGGCTTGGCCCCGAGCCAGGGCGTGTTGCCCGAGCATTCGAGAACGTGCAGCCGCGACACCGCGGGGAAGCGCACCAGGTCGTCCATGGTGAGGATCAGCGGGCGCTCGACGAGGCCGTGCACGGCGAGGCGGTGCCGGTCCGGGTCGATGGCCGGGATGCCGGCGTGGTGGCGCTCGAAATGCAGCCCGTTGGGCGTGACGATGCCGTGCAGGCCCTGAAGCGGCGTTACCGTGGAGGTCGCGCCGGGAAAGCGCGGCGGCAGCCGCGGATAGCGCGCGATCGTCTCCCCCGGCGCGGGCCGGCCGTAGCCGGGGGCGGTGGCGCCCTGCTCGTGGGTCCAGGGCGGCACGTCGAGGGGGTTCGCCTCGGCGAGCGCCCCCGTGGCGACGCCGGCGCCGGCGAGCGAGCCGGCCCAGCGCAGGAAGTTGCGGCGGTTGTCCATCGCTCCCGCCCCTACTTCGCGCTCGCCTCGGCCTGGACGGCCTCGAAGACGCGGGGATCGAACAGGCCGTCCGTCGGCGGGGTCGTCTCGCTGATGCCGAGGGTGGTCTGGAAGGCCAGCATCGCCCGCGTCGCCGCCACGATGGTGCGGGGATCCGCGACGTACCGGGTGGCTGGCGAGGCGAGCGCCGCCCGCAGCGTCGCCGCGGTGACGATGCCCTTGCCGAGGGCGGCCTCGACGGCGGGCAGCGCCCGCTCCGGCTCGCGCTTGATCAGATCGACGGCGCGCACGATGGCCGAAACGAGGGTGCGCACCGCCTCCGGGTTCTGCTCGAGGAAAGCGCCGCGCACCGCCACCACCGTGCCGGGCTGGCCCGGAAACAGGTCGCTGCCGCCGGCCACGAGGCGAACTTGCGGGTTGCGCTCGCGGATGATGGTCAGGCCCGGCTCGCGCACCGTCGCGGCGTCCACCGCGCCGGCCAGGATCGCCTGCTGCGCCGCGTCGATGCCGAGCGTGAGGATCTGCACATCGGCCGGATCGACCTTGTGCACCTCGCGCAGCCAGTAGGACAGGTTGGTGTAGGGGATCGAGCCGAGCGGCTGGGTCGCGATCTTGGCGGCCCGGCCATTCTCCGCGCGGAAGCGCCGAAACACCTCCGCCGGGGTGGTGCCGCCGGTGAGCGGCCCAGCGAGTTTTGGCCCCGCCACCAGCACGTTCTCGCCGACGGCGGTTGCGGCCACCACCCGCAGATCGACCCCGCGGGTCCGCCCGATCGCCACCGGCGTGATCCCGGCGACGTAGACGTCCAGCGTGCCGCTCGCCGCCGCCTGCACGGCGTTGGGCCCGGAATCGTACAGTGCCACGACCGGCTTCAAGCCGCCCGCGGACAGCCAGCCCTCCCGCTCGGCCACGAACAGCGGCGCGGCGCCGAGCACCGGAATCGCTCCGATCCGCACGGGAACGGCTTGAGCCTGGCCTTGCGCCCGGGCTGCGGCGGAGGCACCGAGAAGCGCGAAGAGAAGAATGGCCCACCGGGAGAGGCGCGACGACATGATCGTTCTTTTATTTTGAGAGATTGAAGCAAGATCTATCTAGATCCTTCTGTATTATGAACAGATCATGCGGATACGCAAGAAATCTTGCGGCAACGAAGCTATAGCCTGCGCCGATGGTTGGGCGACAACGGGGATATCTGGCGATGCAGGACGAGAACGAGCGCCGCAGGCGGCTGGGCGCGCACGTGGCACCGGAAGGCCTCTACGAAGCGATCAAGGCGCGGCCCTTCCTCGGTAGCGTGCAGTGCAGTCACCACCGGCTGGTGGCGGGAAGCTGGCACGAGATCGTGCTGACCTACGAGGTCGGGGCCTGCGGCATCGCCGACGGCGCCACCTTCAAGGCGACCTTCAAGTTCTACTCCGACTGGGCCCTGTTCCAGACCGTGGACCCGGCGGCGGCCAACTACGTCAGTGCCGAGTACGAGGCCGGCCCGCTGCTGCCGGGGCAGTCGCCCGCCACCGTCCAGTCGCTCAGCGTGCGCTTCGACCAGAAGGGCCACGAGCGCCCGTTCCAGAAGGCCGTGATCGTCGATGTGATCGACGGCTACCTGAATGCAGGCGACCGCATCGTCATCCGGCTCGGCGACCGGCGTGCCGGGGGGCCGGGCACCCGGGTCCAGACCTTCGTCGAGGACGGCTTCCGCTTCCGCTGCTACGTCGATCCGCTCGGCACATCCCGCTACGTCGCGGTGCCGAACGATCCGGTGATCGCCGTCGTCGCCGGGCCGCCGGAGCGCATCCAGCTGGCCGCGCCCCGCTTCGTCGCGGAGGGCGTCGCGCCGCTGCTGACGGTGGCTTTGCTCGACCGCTGGGGCAACGTCGCCCGCGACCTCGGCGGGTCGCTCGACCTCGCAGCTTTCTTAGGCGAGCGCGAGGTCTACGCCCGCCGGCACGAACTGCCGGCGGAGGGTTGGGCAGTGCTGCGGGTCGAGGATTTACCTACCGTCTCCGGTGAGTTGCGCATCGCCGCCGCCCGCGACGGGGCGCAAGGCGTCGCCTACGTCACGGCCTTGTCCGATGCCCCCGTCCCCCGCGCCCTCTACGGCGATCTGCACGTCCACGCCCACGACACGGTCGGCACCAACAGTCCGGCCTACAACGCGGCCTACGCCCGCGACGTGGCCGGCGTCGATGTCTACGGCTACACCGCCAACGACTTCCAGATCACCGACGAGGGCTGGCGCGAAGGCGTCAGGGCCACCGCCGGCTTCGATGCGCCGGGCCGCTTCGTCGCCTACGCGGTGCAGGAATGGTGCGGCAGCTCGACCGCGGGCGGCGACCATCAGGTGCTGTTCCTCGGCGACGATCCGCCGGGATTCCCCTTCAACGACAAGAGTGAGCACAACCGCACCTTCCTGTGGAACGAGAGCATGGGCGGCACCGGCGTCGAGGTCGGGCGCTGGCCGGTGGAGGATCTGTGGGCGGCCTACGCGCACGACCCCGAGAACCACCTCGTCATCCCGCATGTCGGCGGGCGCCGCTACATCCCGGACTGGCATCATCCCGAGTTGGAGCGGCTGGTCGAGATTGCCTCGGCCTGGGGCCAGTTCGAGTGGCTCTACCGGGACGTGATCGCCCGCGGCTATCAGCTGGGCGTCTGCGCCAATGGCGACGAGCATCGCGGGCGCCCCGGCGGCGGCGCTCCCGGCGTGCAGGTGTTCGGGGTGCGCGGCGGTCTCACCGGAATCCTCGCCGACACGCTCGACCGCCGCGCGGTCGGCCGGGCCTTGCGGGCGCGCCACACCTTCGCGACGACGGGCGAGCGCAGCGCGCTGCTCGTCACGTGCGGCCCGCACCGCCAGGGCGACGCCTTCGCACATGAGGGCCCGGCGCGGCTCGATTACCGCTTCCTCGGCGAGGCCGGCTTCGAGGCGCTGAGCGCCTACGACCATACCGGCGAGATCTGGCGGCGCGATCTTCACGCCGAGCTCGGGTTCTCTCAGCGGCTGGTGCGCCTGCGCTTCGGCGGCGCGCGAATCCGCGACCGTTACCGCTGGGCCGCCTGGGAGGGGCGAATCCGCATCCTCAACGGTACGATTCGGCGCGTCGCCACCCAGGGATTCGAACATGCCGAGGAGACGGCATGGCGCGCCGGCCCGACCGAGATCGCCTTCCGCTCCGAGACCTACGGCGACAGCGACGCCATCGAGATCGACATCGGCGATCTGGCGGAGTGCCGCATCCGGGTCGAGGGGACGATCGGCGGCTTCGTGAAGATCGGCGATCCGCGCCGGCCCGCTCCCTTCGTCCATGCCCCGGACTTCTCCTGGGAGATCACCGGCCGCGAGCTGATCGCGGCGGGCGCCCTGCGGCGCGACCTCGGCGGGGCCGGGCTGTTCCTCGCGCTGGAGCGGATGACCGAAGCGCCGCTGCCGCGGGATGTGGCCGGCCACATCGTCGTCGAGCCGGAGAACGCCGCCTTCGGCTTCCGGCCGGTCTACTTCTCCGGGCGCCAGCGCGACGGCAGCCGCGTCTGGTCCTCGGCGCAGTTCATCACCTTTGCGGAAGGGGCGCGAGGTGAAGCCGAATGATCGTCAGCATCCGCTCGGCCGAGGTGCCGGGCGGGAAGAGGCCGAGATAGCGGCCCTGATGGTCCACTAGGTAGACGAAGGCGGAGTGCTCGAGGCCCGCCTCGCCCTCCGCCCGCCGGATCGCGACCCCGTTGCCGGTGAGTGCGATCCGGCGCTGATGGAAGCTCGGGACGAACTCGGCCAAGACGGCGGGCGTGTCGCGGGCTGGGTCCAGGGTGACGAAGACAGGCTGGATCGCCGCGCCCACCTCGCCGAGAAGATCGAGCGCGCGGGCGATTGCCACCAGCTCGGTCGGGCAGACATCGGGGCAGCCGAAGGTACTAATTTCTTTCTTTCGACGGCCGCGGGAAGAAATTTCGCAGATCAAGCCGCGTTACGGAATGTTTTCGCTGGACCCGCCCAGAGCCTCGAAATCTGCCGAGACTTCTTCGCTGCAATCGTCGGCTCATACGAACCGACTCGCCGCCATGTCTCTGCGTAAATCTTCTCTGCGAGACCATCGCGAAGCATCTCCGATACTCTCACAGAACGTTCTTTAAAAAGAACAATCCCGTTGACTTGACGAACGCCTGCCGACACCCTGGCGGCCTCGGTCGGGCTTGCGGTCCGGCCCTCGACGGAGAGAGGAAGGTTCAGAAAATGGCGTTTCGACCCCTGCACGACCGCGTGCTGCTGCGCCGCGTCGAGAGCGACGAGCGGACCAAGGGCGGCATCATCATTCCCGACACCGCCAAAGAGAAGCCGCAGGAGGGCGAGGTCGTGGCCGTCGGCCCCGGCGCCCGCGACGAGCAAGGCCGCGTCAACGCGCTGGACGTGAAGGCCGGCGACCGGGTGCTCTTCGGCAAATGGTCCGGCACCGAGGTCAAGGTCGATGGCCGGGACCTGCTGATCCTCAAGGAATCCGACATCCTCGGCGTGATCGCCGCCTGAGCCCACACTCACCCCATCGGGAGATCCCACATGGCTGCGAAAGACGTGAAATTCTCCGGCGACGCGCGCGAGCGCCTGCTGCGCGGCGTCGACATCCTGGCGGATGCCGTGAAGGTGACGCTGGGGCCGAAGGGCCGCAACGTCGTCATCGAGAAGAGTTTCGGGGCGCCCCGCATCACCAAGGACGGCGTGACGGTCGCCAAGGAGATCGAACTGGAGGACCGGTTCGAGAATCTCGGCGCGCAGCTCGTGCGCGAGGTCGCCTCCAAGACCAACGATCTGGCCGGCGACGGCACCACCACGGCTACCGTGCTGGCCCAGGCGATCGTGCGCGAGGGCGCCAAGGCGGTGGCGGCGAACTTCAACCCGCTCGACCTCAAGCGCGGCATCGACCTCGCGACGGCGGCGGCCGTGAAGGACATCACCGGCCGCGCCCGTAAGGTGACCGCCTCCGACGCCATCGCCCAGGTCGGCACCATCTCGGCCAACGGCGACGCCGAGATCGGCCGTCTCATCGCCGAGGCCGTCGAGCGGGTCGGCAAGGAGGGCGTCATCACGGTCGAGGAGGCTAAGACCGCCGAGACCGAACTCGACGTGGTCGAGGGCCTGCAATTCGATCGCGGCTATCTCTCGCCGTACTTCGTCACGAACACCGAGAAGCTGATCGCCGAACTCGACGATCCCTACATCCTCATCCACGAGAAGAAACTGTCTTCGCTCCAGCCGCTGCTGCCGGTGCTGGAGGCGGTGGTGCAATCGAGCCGGCCGCTGCTCATCATCGCCGAGGACGTCGAGGGCGAGGCGCTGGCGACGCTTGTGGTGAACAAGCTGCGCGGTGGCCTCAAGGTGGCGGCGGTGAAGGCTCCGGGCTTCGGCGACCGCCGCAAGGCGATCCTGGAGGACATCGCGATCCTGACGAACGGGCAGGTCATCTCCGAGGATCTCGGGATCAAGCTCGAGAACGTCTCGATCCCGTTGCTGGGACAGGCCAAGCGCGTGCGCATCGACAAGGAGAGCACCACGGTCGTCGACGGTGCGGGCGAGAAGGCGCAGATCGACGCCCGCGTCGGCCAGATCAAGGCGCAGATCGAGGACACCACCTCGGACTACGACCGCGAGAAGCTGCAGGAGCGCCTCGCCAAGCTCGCGGGCGGCGTCGCGGTGCTTCGTGTCGGGGGCGCCACCGAGGTCGAGGTGAAGGAGAAGAAGGACCGGGTCGACGACGCCCTCAACGCCACCCGCGCGGCGATCGAGGAGGGCATCGTGCCGGGCGGCGGCACCGCGCTGCTGCGGGCGAAGGCGGTGGTGGCGGAGCTCACGACCGACAACGCCGACGTGCGGGCCGGCATCAACATCGTCCTGAAGGCGCTCGAAGCCCCGATCCGCCAGATTGTGGCCAATGCCGGGGTCGAGGGCTCGATCGTGGTGTCGAAGATCCTCGAGAATCCGTCCGAGACCTTCGGCTTCGACGCACAGACCGAGACCTACGGCGACCTCGTCGAGGCCGGCATCGTCGATCCCGCCAAGGTGGTGCGCACTGCGCTGCAAGATGCCGCCTCGGTCGCGGGCCTGCTGGTGACGACGGAGGCGCTGGTGGCCGACCGGCCGAAGGAGAAGGCTGCGCCTTCGCTGCCCGGCGGCCCGGACTTCTGACCGGCGCTTGCCGGGCCGCGGCCGATCCGCCGCCCGGCAAGCTTGGCGGCATCATCGTTGCTCAGACTGCCTCTGCTCGCTCCGTCCGGATCGGGCCCCTCACGACGCGGCCCCGGCCGGGGCTGCGTCGGGTCACCCTGCTTCGACGAGGTGGATGCATGGCCCTGTCATCGGAGTTTCGCCGCAGGCTCGAAGGCTACAGCCTGACCACGGCCGAGATTTTGTATCACCTGCCCGATCACCCACACCTGCTCCAGACCTTCGTCTGGCAGCAACTCGACCTGTTCCCACGCTTTCCCGAGTTGAAGCGGTTCCTCGCCTTCTGGCAGGAGCGCCTGGACGGGCCGCTGCACTCGGTGCGAGTCATGCACAGCCGCCTAATCAAGCCGGCCGAGCTGAAGACGGTCTCCGGCGAGTTCCATCTGCACTGAGGCGGCCAATCCCGCGATCCCAAAGGGATCATCCCTTTGGCGGGGTGTGGGGCGGAGCCCCATGGATGGCTTCGCCCTGGACCCGCGAGGGGCTTACCCCTCGGACCCAGGATTTGGGGGTTCTAGGGCATCATCCCGAAAGGTGGTTGCCGGCTCTCGGAAAAAGATGATGCAGAGACAAGAAGCTAGAGCATCGTTCTGGATCCGATATCCAGGACGATGCTCTAGCGTCGCTCTGTACCCAGTGCCCGGACCGGCAGGCGGACGAGGTGCGGGGCCAGCCAATCGTTGCCGAGCATCGCCCCCGCCGCGAGCGGGAGCGGGCCGGCCTCGGCAGGCAGTGCGACGGCGCGCAGGACGGCGCGGATGCGGCCAAAGAAGTCCCTCATGCGGCCTTCGCCTCTTTGTCGAGCAGGTCGGCGTAGTGGGCGGCTGCCACGTCCGGGTGCGAGCGCAGGCGGCCTTTGAGGTAGTTACGGCCGACTTCGCGGAAGAGCGGGTTGTCGGGGTCGCCCGCCGCCCCTCCGGCCTGGGCGGCAAGCGCGGGCGGCAGGTCGAGGAGCGGCACGGTGGCGTCGTGGCGGGCGCCGAGGAAGAAGGCGACCGAGAGACGGTCGCGCCCGGCCCGCGGCGTCACCACCCGGTGGACGGTCGCGCGCAGGTACCCGTTCGAGGCGAGTTCCAGGAGTTCGCCGACATTGACCACGAAGGCGCCCGGCACAGGCGTCGCCGCGATCCAGCCGCCCGCCTCGTCCGCCACCTCGAGGCCACCCTCGCCGTCCTGCAAGAGGAGGGTGAGAAAGCCGCTATCCTTGTGGGCGCCCACACCCTGGTCGTCGGGCGTCGACTCGCGGCCGGGATAGCGGATGATCTTGATGTGCTGGTTGGGCGCGCCCGCATAGATCGGCGCGAAGGCGTCGGCAGGCTGGCCGAGCGCCAGGGCGAAGGCTTCGAGCAGGCGAATGCCGACGTCCGTGACCGCCTCCTGCCACGCCAGCAGCTCGGGCCGCAGCGCCGGCAGGGTCGCGGGCCAGAGATTCGGGCCCTGCAATCGCGTCCAGGCCGGGGCGCCGGGCTCGCGCGGGAGCGCCGGGCGCTCGGCGCCGATGTCGAACTGCTCGCGCCAATCGGCCCGGCCGCGGGTAATCTCGTCGCCGGCCGCAGTGTAGCCGCGGAAATGGGGCGAGTTCACCATCGCGACCGCCCGCTTCTCGCCCGCCGGCAGAGCGAAGAAGTGCCGCGCCGACGCCTGCACGTCCGCGATCTTCCCCTCGGGTATGCCGTGACCGACGAGGTAGAAGAAGCCGACCTCGCGGGCGGCGCTCCGCAGGTCATCGAGGAAGGATGTTCTGTCCGCCTCGCCCGCATCGAAGCGGGCGAGATCGAGGATCGGGAGCGAGGCCGCCATCTCAGGCCGCCCGCGCCAGGGAGCCGGCGGCGGCGAGCGCCTGATCGAGATCGGCCAGAATGTCGTCGAGATGCTCCAGCCCAATCGCGAGGCGGACATATCCGTCGGTGACGCCGGTGGCGCGCTGCTCCTCGGGGGTGAGCTGCGAATGCGTGGTCGAGGCCGGATGGATCGCGAGGCTGCGGGCATCGCCGATATTGGCGACGTGATAGAATAGCTTGAGCGCGTCGATGAAGTGCCGCCCGGCGGCACGGCCCGCCGCCAGTTCGAACCCGACGAGGCCGCCATAGCCGCCCTTCAGGGTTCGGTCGGCCCGCTCGCGGGCGGCGCCGGTCTGGACCGAGGGATGGATCACCCGTGCGACCTCTGGGCGCCGCCCGAGCCAGTCGGCGACGGCTTGCGCGTTGCGGCTGTGGCGCTCGATGCGCAGGGGCAGCGTCTCGATGCCCTGCAGCGTCAGGAACGCGTTGAGCGGTGAGACCGCAGGGCCGAGATCGCGCAGGAGCCGCACGCGGGCGCGCAGCGCGTAGGCGATCGGGCCGATCGGTTGCGCGGCCTCGGTCCAGACCGCGCCGTGATAGCTGTCGTCCGGTGTGTTCAGCGCCGGCTGGCGATGGGGATGGGCCGCCCAATCGAAGCGCCCGCCATCGACGATGGCCCCGCCGATGGCGATGCCGTGGCCGCCGAGATATTTCGTGGTCGAGTAGACGACGACCGCCGCGCCGTGATCGAGCGGCCGCGCCAGCAGGGGGGCTGCGGTGTTGTCGACGATGAGCGGGATGCCGAGCGGCCGGCCGATCGCCGCCACTTCCGCGATGGGGAAGACCGTGAGCTTCGGGTTCGGCAGGGTCTCGGCGTAGTAGGCCCGTGTCCGCCCGTCCGTCGCGCGGGAAAAGTTATGCGGGTCGGCCGGATCGACGAAGCGGACCTCGATGCCCTGTTCCCTCAAGGTGTGGGCGAACAGGTTCCACGTCCCGCCGTAGAGGTCGGTCGAGGAAACGATGTTGTCGCCGGCCCTGGCGAGGTTCTGCACACTGAGCGCCGAGGCGGCCTGCCCGGAGGCAAGGGCCAGCGCCGCGGCCCCGCCTTCGAGCGCGGCGAGGCGCTGCTCCAGCACATCGACGGTCGGGTTGGTGACGCGGGTGTAGATGTTGCCGAGCTCCTGCAGCGCGAACAGGCTCTCGGCGTGGTCGGTGTCGCGGAACTGGTAAGAGGTGGTCTGGTGGATCGGCACCGCGACCGACCCGGTCTGCGGATCGGCCCGCCAGCCGGCATGCAGCGCGAGCGTCTCGGCGTGGATGGAGGCGGGGGTCTGGCTCGACATCGGCGGCTCCTGGGGAAGAACAAGCCAAGATGATCGGCCGATCCAACTTGAAGTCAACGAAAGCAAGTTTCTTTGTTTTTCGATATTGAGCGATTTTATTCGCGGTCGCTGGCGTTTCTTGGCATGTGCGTGCGCCGATCTGATTTCAGCATGCCGCACGAAGATTTTGTATTTTCCAATCCTCTCATCGGCCGGAGCGCGCGCTCCTCTCCGCAAGGGGAGGGGTATCGCGCTCGTCACCTCATGGCTGCTTGTGGATCGGATCGACCCAGTAGACCGTCTCGGGCCGCTCGGCCGCCTCGACGTCGGGGAGGTTCACCACCACCGCCTCGTTGTCCGAGCGCACCAGCACGCAGTGCAGCGGCTCGTCGGTCGAGGCGTTGATCTCCTGGTGCGGGACGTAGGGCGGCACGAAGATGAAGTCGCCGGGTCCGGCCTCGGCCACGTATTCGAGCCGCTCGCCCCAGCGCATCCGGGCGCGGCCGGAGACGATATAGATCACGCTTTCCAGCGCGCCGTGGTGATGCACGCCCGTCTTGGCGTCGGGCTCGATCGCCACCGTGCCGGCCCAGATCTTCTGTGCGCCGACGCGGGCGGCGTTGACCGCGGCTTGCCGGAACATGCCCGGCGTCTGCGCCGTGTTGGGATCGAGCCGGTTGCCGGGGATCACCCGCACGCCGTCGTCCTTCCAGCGCGCAGCGGCTTCGTGATCATGGTCGTGAGCGTGGGGCTCGTGGTGGTGGCTGTGGCCATCGCCAATGTCGTGCATGGTGCAATCTCCTGCGCGATCATCGCACGGCGGCGAGCGCATCCGAAAATCCGGTGTCGAGGATCGCCTCGGCGCGCGGCGCGCGGGCCGCCGGGATCAGGCCGGCGCGGACGTAGAGGTCGATAATGCGCTGCTCGTCGGCGATCACGCTCTCGTCGATCGGCACGGTGCGGTACTGCGCCCGCCCGAACCAGCGCAGCGGCACCGCCTCGGGCAGGCCGATCAGCCGCGACCACACTGCCGCGTAGGGCGCCGGATCGGTCAGAGCCCAGGCCCGCGCCTTGGCGAGGCGGGCGGCGTAGTCGGCGAGCAGCGCGCGCTTGGTCTTGAGCGCGGCCTCGTTCGCCACCGCGTAGCTGAGCCCCGGCGTGATGCCGTTGCCGTCGCGAACGACCCGGACGAGGCCCGCGAGTTCGGCCGCGGAGGTGTAGGGCTCCCAGGTCGACCACGCATCAACGGCGCCGGAGGTCAGCGCCAGCTTGGCGTCGGCCGGGGGCAGGAACCGGAACTGCACGCCGTCCGCGGGCAGACCTGCCTCTTCAAGCGCGGCCAGCACCACCTGATGGCCGATCGAGCCGCGGTTCGTGGCGATGCGCTTCCCCACGAGGTCTTTCACGCTGCGGATCGCGGAATCGGGCCGAACGAGGATGGCGAGCCCGTCCTGCCGGTTGCGGAAGGCGAGGAACGCCTTGACCGGCACGCCCGCGGCGGCAGCAAAAGTGAAGGGCGCGTCGCCAACCCCGCCCGCATCGATGACCCCCGCGTTCAGCGCCTCCAGCAGCGGAGCTGCGGCCGGAAACTCGCTCCATTCGAGCCGGTACGGCAGGCCGTCGAGCACGCCCGCGGCCTCCATCAGGGCGCGGGCGTTGCCGCGCTGGTCGCCGACGCGCAACGTCTCTTCCGCGCAAGCTGGGGCGAGGGCGGCGAACGCCAGCGCGATCAGGACCAGGAGGCGGGCCATCACGCGGCCGCCGCCTTGGCCCCGCGCCGGGCGAGCAAATCCTTGAAGGCGGGCAGCAAGTCGCGCCCGTACTGAACCGCATCCTCCAGCGGGTCGAAGCCGCGGATCAGGAAGGTCCGCACGCCGAGATCGTGATAGTCGAGCAGCGCGTCGGCGACCTGCTCGGGCGTGCCGACGAGCGCCGTCGAGTTGCCCGACGCTCCGGTCTCGGCGGCGATCGCGGTGTAGAGCCGCTTGTCGAGACGCGGGCCTTCCGCCGCCGCCGCGAGCAGCCGGCGCGAGCCCTCGTTCTGCGGTGTCGCCGCCGGCCCGAGGCCGCGGGCGGCGCGCAGCCGCCGGGTCTCAGCGAGGATGGCTTCCGCCCGCGCCCAGGCCCGCTCCTCGGTCTCGGCCAGGATCGGCCGCAGCGACAGGCTGAAGCGGGGCGCCCGCCCGTGCGGGGCGGCCGCCGCCCGTACCCGGCCAATCAGCTCGCGCACCTGGGCGTGGGTCTCGCCCCACAGGGCGTAGGTGTCGGCGTGCCGGCCCGCCACCGCGAGCGCGGCGGGCGAGGCGCCGCCGAAATAGACCGGGATCGCGTTCACCGGCTTCACCTCGGAGAAGCCGCCCTCGATCCGGTAATGCGCGCCCGCGTAGTCGAACGGCGCCTCCGAGGTCCACGACAGGCGCAGGATGTCGAGGAACTCGCGGGTGCGGGCGTAGCGCTCGTCCTTGGTGAGGTGGTCGCCGTCGCGGGCGAGATCCCGGTCGTCGCCACCGCTGATCGCGTGGATCGCCACCCGCCCGCCGGTGAGCCGGTCGAGCGTCGCGAACTGCCGCGCCGCGACGGTCGGCGCGGTGAAGCCGGTGCGGTGGGCGATCATCAGCCCGATCCGCTGCGTCGCGGCGGCGATCTCGGCGGCGATCAGCAGCGGGTCGGGCGCCGTCGCGTAGAAGGCCACCAGCACCCGGTCGAACCCGCCGCGCTCATGCGCCTGCGCCAGCAGCCGCAGGTAATCGGGCTCGATTGCGGGGCCACGGGCGGCGCGCGACTCGGAGACCTCGTGCGGGGCGACGAAGCCGATGAACTCGGTGGCGTCGGGCGGCAGCAGGCTCATGGGGTTCTCCTTGTCTAAAGGCCGAGCGCGGCGCGACCGGCGGCGACCCGCACCGCGTCGCCCTGCGGCCAGTGGATGCGCGCGCACAGGACGTCGCGCAGGTGCCGTTCCAGCGGATGCTTTCGCGAGAGCGCGACGTTGCCGCACAGCTCAGCGACCCGCTGCACCGCCTGGATCGCGTTCTCGGTCACCGTCAGCTTGACGAAGCCGGCCTCCTGCGGCGCGGGCGGCGCGCCGGCATCGGTCTCGGTGGCGAGGCTCGCCACCAGCCGGGCGTTGACGGAGAGCAGCCGCTCGTTCTCGCCGACCGCCTCGTGGAAGCGCGGCAGGCTGGCGAGCGGCGCGCCGAGGTTTTCGGGAATGCGCTCGTGCAGGAAGCGCGCGAACCACGCTTGCGCCGCCCGCGCGACGCCGTCGTAGAGGGCGGCGAGCAGGGCGCAGCTCCAGGCCTGCTGCAGCGGATCGGGCCGGCGCCACTCGTCCGGGCGGCGCAGATCGACCCCGTGGTCGCCCGGCACACGCACATCCTCGAACACCACGTCGTGGCTGCCCGAGGCGCGCAGGCCGAGATGATCCCAGGTCTCCGCGATGCGAAGCCCGGGGGAGGACATCGGCACCAGAAAGTTGCCGATCCGCGGCTCGGCCTCGTCGGTGCGGGCGAAGACGAGGCCGTAGGCGAGCCCCGGCGCGCCGGTTGAATAGATCTTGCGCCCCGTGAGGCGCCAGTCGCCGCCGTCGCGCCGGGCGATGGTGGCCGGCAGGCCGCCGCGGGCGGGCGTGCCGAGATCGGGCTCGACCCGCAGCGCGTTGATGAGGGCGCCGTCCGCCGCGGCCTCCCGCCCGACCCGGTCGGCGAGCGCGCGCGGCCAGGGCGTGCCGTCGCGATGGATCAGCCCGTGCTGGAGCAGCGTCATCGCCAGGACGAGCGCGACCGCCGGATCGCCCGCACCGACCGCCCGCACCACCTGCGCCGCCTGCGCCAGACCGGCCCCGCCGCCGCCGAGCGGCTCCGGCACGGCGAGCCCGATCAGGCCGGCCTCGCGCAAAGCCGCGAGGGGCGCGTGAGGGAAGGAGCCGCTGCGGTCGCGCTCGCCGGCCGTCGCGGCAAAGCGCTCGGAGAGAGTCCGGGCAGTGTCGAGGGGCGCGGCGGCCGTGGTCATCGAGGGAGCATGGGGTGCGGTTGAGGAGCCTTGGGGCGGCGGCCGGGCGGCGTGCGAAGACGATCGGCAGGCCGTGTCCCTATGCTCGGCGCGCGGCCTCGCGCGGTCAACGAAACGTGGTTCCAAAGTCGGAGCCGCCGGAAGGAGGTTCTGCCTGCCCGCCTCGGAATCCCGGAAGATCAGGCTTCACCCTGCCGCCGACGCGCAGGACATCTGCTGCGGACGCAGTCTCCGCGCCTCTCTCCACATACTCTTTGAGTATGGCGCCGATGTTCGATGCCTCAGGTCGGCCTGCCGCCGGGCCGACCCGTTGAATGGAAAATCTTCTCGCCCGAACCGTCTCCGAGAAATTCCATCGCAAGACCCGGCCCATCTTGGGAAGATGCTTCGATTGACTTCGCCGGCGCGCGATTGAAGATTGAATACATCGGTCCGAACAACGAGGCCGTCCCCCATATCGATGCGCCACGCCGTCCCGGCTCACCGGGCGGATGTCCGCGCGCGTGCCCTACTCGGAGACGACCATGACCGACGAGCCCCAGCGTCCCGGCCTTCTGCCGTCGCGCCGGTTCCTGCTGCGCGCGGGCGCCGCGACGGCGGCCTTGCCGCTCGGGTTCGGGATGAGTGGCGTGCGGGCCTGGGGGCCCGGCCCGGTGCCGTTCGACCCCGGCCCGATCTGCCGCCCCACCGCCGCGGAGGGGGCTGCCGGCCCGCTGAAACCGATCAAGCTCGCCTGGAACGCCACCGCGATCTGCACCGCCGCCGCGCCGCTGGCCAAGGAGCGCGGCATCTTCGCCGCCCACGGGCTCGACGTGGAGTTCGTCAATTTCGGCGGCTCGACCGAGGCGCTTTTGGAGGCCATCGCCACCGGCAAGGCGGATGCCGGCATCGGCATGGCGCTGCGCTGGCTGAAACCCCTGGAGCAGGGTTTCGACGTGAAGATCACCGCCGGCCTGCACGGCGGCTGCCTGCGCCTGCTTGGGGCGAAATCCGCCGGTATCACCGACATCGCCGCGCTCAAGGCCAAGACCATCGCGATCAGCGATCACGCCAGCCCGGCCAAGAATTTTTTCGCCCTGCTGCTCGCCAAGGCCGGCATCGATCCCGAGACCGGCGTCGAGTGGCGGCCCTATCCGGCCGACCTCCTCAACCTCGCGGTCGAGAAGGGCGAGGCGCAC
Organism: Methylorubrum extorquens; assembly: GCF_024169925.1. NCBI lineage: Bacteria > Pseudomonadati > Pseudomonadota > Alphaproteobacteria > Hyphomicrobiales > Methylobacteriaceae > Methylorubrum > Methylorubrum extorquens. Next base: position 4,763,249 of record NZ_JALJXF010000001.1, on the reverse strand, counting down.
GCACTTGCCGATTCCGATCCGCGCACGTGGATCTGGCTGAAGGATCCGAAATTCACCGAGGTCGCCACCAACCTATCCGGCGACTACGCCGACCGTACCTGCTGCGTGGTCGCCGTGCGCGGCAGCCTGATCCGCAACGATCGCGCGGCGGCCACCGCGCTCACCCGCGCGGTGTTGGAAGCGGGCCACCGCGTCCACGCGGCCCCGGAGGACGCCGCCCGCATCTTCTCCGGTTACGGCGGACGGGGCTCGGTTGAGGATCTGGCCGCGATGCTGCGGAGCCAGCACCACGGCGACCGCCCGGTCGGCACCGACCTCAAGCGCCAGCTCGTGCTCTACGGCGACGAATTGAAACAGGTGAACGTCCTCAAGCGCTCGACCGACACGGCCAAGTTCGCCGAGCGCGTCTACGCCGACGTGCTGAGCTGAGGGCGCCCCCATGGCCAGTCTCACCGGTTTCGCCGGCACCTTGCCCACTGTGGCGCGCCTCCCAGGCCCACCGCTGCGGGCGCTCGCCCTCGGAGCGGCGTGGCTCGCGCTGGCAGCGGTGACCTACGCCCTGCCGGAAGAGGGCGACTTCCCCTACACCGCGACCTTCGCCGCCGGGGCACTCGCCTTCGGGCTCGTCCTGGCGCCGCTCGCCGCCCTCTCAGGCCGCCTCGGCCGGGGCGGGGCCTCGCTCGCGCATTGGGCGCCCTGGTTGACGCTCGTGGCGCTGGGCTTCCTCGCCTGGGAGCTGATCACGGCGAAGTTCGCGCTCTTGCCGATGCCGTTCTTCCCGCCGCCGCAGGCGATCCTGGAGGTCTTTCTCGACGACTGGCCCCGGCTCGGCGGCAGCATCCTGGCCTCGCTGAAGCTGCTCGCGGGCGGCTATCTCATCGGCGCCGGCCTCGGCTTCGTGCTGGGAGTCGCTATCGGCTGGTCGAAGGCGGTAGGCTACTGGGCGCACCCGGTGCTGCGCTTCGTCGGGCCGCTGCCCGCGACCGCGTGGCTGCCGCTCGCCTTCTTCGTGTTTCCCTCCTCGTGGTCGGCCAGCACCTTCCTGATCGCCCTCGCCACCGGCTTCCCGGTCACGGTGCTGACATGGTCGGGGGTAGCCGGGGTCAACAAGGCCTATTTCGACGTGGCGCGCACGCTCGGGGCCTCGCCCGCCTTCCTCGTGCTGCGGGTCGCCGTGCCGGCGGCGCTGCCGCATGTCTTCGTCGGGCTGTTCATGGGCCTCGGCGGCTCGTTCGCCGTGCTGGTTGTGGCCGAGATGCTCGGCGTGAAGGCCGGCCTCGGCTGGTACCTGCAATGGGCTCAAGGCTGGGCGGCCTACGCCAACCTCTACGCCGCGCTGATCGTGATGGCGCTGATGTGCTCCGGGCTCATCTCCCTGCTGTTCTCGCTGCGCGACCGGGTGCTCTCCTGGCAGAAGGGGCTGGTGCAATGGTAGCCGCGACGCTCGAACGCCCCGCCACGGCCGCCGCCGGATCGCGCCTCGCGGTCGAGGCCGTCTCCCACGCCTTCGACATCCGCGGCGCGGCGCTGCCCGTCCTCGACCGCATCTCCCTTGACGTGGCGCCGGGCGGCTTCGTGGCCCTGCTCGGCCCCTCCGGCTGCGGCAAGTCCACCCTCTTGCGCCTCGTCGCCGGGCTGGAGCCGCCGGGTGCGGGCCGCATCGCCGTCGATGGCCGGCGGGTCGAAGGCCCCGACCCCTCGCGCCTCCTCGTGTTCCAGGACCCGACGCTCTATCCCTGGCGCACCGTGCAGGGGAACGTGAGGCTGGGGCTGGAGGCTCGCGGCGTCGCGAAATCGGAGCGCGCGGCCAAGGTCGAAGCTGCGCTCCGCCTCGTCGGGCTCGACGGCTTCGCCGAGGTGTTTCCCCACCAGCTCTCCGGCGGCATGGCCCAGCGCGCGGCGCTCGCCCGCGCGCTGGTGAACGCGCCGCGCCTGCTGCTGCTCGACGAGCCGCTCGGAAAGCTCGACGCCCTGACCCGGCTGGCGCTGCAGGCCGAGATCCTGCGCCTGTGGCGGGAGACGCGCTTCACTGCGCTCCTCGTCACCCACGACGTCGAGGAGGCGCTGGTGCTGGCCGAGCGGGTGATCGTGCTGTCCGACCGCCCGGCGGCGATCCGCGCGGACCTGTCCGTCGATCTGCCCTATCCGCGCCACCGCGACGATCCCGAACTGGTGCGCCTGCGCCGCACCATCCTCGGCATCCTCGGCCAGCCGATCTGACCGGCTGGCCGCGCCAGGACGGTCCCCGGCCCGCTGCTCTAGGACGACGCGTCCGGCTTCGGGAAGGCGCTCAGCGAGACGCGCACGACCGCCCGCAGGGCCTCGGTCGGCGCCGGAGGAGACCAGGACGCCCATGCGCGAGGCGACCATTGAGACAGGTTCTAGAGTTGTTAGTTTTCGCTACCTCATCTGGGCCACACCGCAACGGTGCCGCCTCAACCCGCTTCCGCCGTCTCGCGTCAGCCCATGACTCAGGGCTACTTCACGAGCGCCCAGCCGCGCAGCGACGGGCACAAGGCCTATCTGGACATGATCGGCGACGGTTACCCCGCGCATGCTCCTCGACAGCGCACGCCGTCCGCATCCGGGGACACATCGCCCGATCGAGCCGCCTTTCTGCTGCATATGGCGCACCCGCCACGATTTGAGGCTATCTCCTTTGCTGGAAGAAGGTCACGCCAGGATCCACTCGAGTAATGGGGGCCGCCATCTATGGTTTCGGACGGGACCCTGCCCGCTCCACTGAGTCCCTGGCCTGCCGAACAACCTCTTCGGGGGTTGGCGGGTTGGCCGGATGGTAGGAAAGGCAGATCGGCGTGCGCAGCTTGGCCGGTCGTCCCGAGCCCTCCGTCGCGAAGTAGAACTCGCCCGCGCCGAGCTTGCCGATGTCTGACGCCGCGCCGCCATTCGCGGCGATGATCTCCTGGGCCGCCGCGATGGTTGCGGGCGCGCTCTGCCGGCCGAAGAACTGCGTGGTGCAATTCGAGACGACCTGATTGTGGATGCCACGCGGCACCTGCGTCGCCACGATCATCCCGAGCCCGTATTTGCGCCCCTGCGCCACCAGCTTGATGCCACTGCCGAGGCTCGGCGAGCTCTTCTGCGCGGGTAGGAAGGTCTGCGCCTCGTCGACCACGTAAAGCATGCCGCGGGGCGAGGGGTTCTTCTTGATCCAGCCGAACAGGGTCATCTGCAGGCGGTTCACGAAGTCCTCGCGGGCTGCGTCCGAGCCCAGCCCCGACAGGTTGATGACGGAGATGCGGGTGCGGGCCGGGTCCGGCCCGAAGAACAGATGCCGCGGGTCGAGCACCGTGCCCTCGACCTTGAGCAGTGGATTGGTCGCCACGGCGGCGTGAAGCTGGTCCGCCATGCCGGCCCCGAGCCGTGCGGCATTGCCGATGGGGCTGATCCCGTCGGGCAGGTCGGCCAGCAGGGCGGTGAAGTCGGCCAGCTTGCCGCCGCCTCGGTCGGCGAAGTGATGGAGCGCGCCGGCCAGCACGCCACGCAGCAGGTTCGTCTTGGCACCAGCGAGCGGTCCGAGAGTTTCGGCTGCCATCTCGATCGCCTGTTGGCGCTCGTCGCGGTCCCCGCTGAGGTCCGAGAAGTCGGGCAGAACGGAGAGGAAGAGCGGATTGCCGGCATGCACGCCCGGCGTCCACACCACGACCTCGACCTGGGCATGGTAGGCGGCGGCCTTGCGGTCATCCTCGTCGGAAAACCCCTTCGGCCGCTCGGGCCAGGACGTGCCGAGGCGTGAGAGGTCGTTGTTGGGATCGATCACGATCGCCGGAAGCCCGGCCAGCGCGGCCTCCTCCACGAGGCGGCGCAGGAGCACGGTCTTGCCAGAGCCTGAGCCGGCGATGATCGCGGTGTGCCGGGGCAGCAGGCGCAGCAGCAGGCTGACGCCGGGCGCGTCCGGTGCGAGGCGGTGCCCGACCGGGATTGCCTCCGGTGCGCTCGGACGTTCCGGCGGCGGGGCGCGATCGGTCGGGATCGTATCGGCGGGTCCAGCCGGGGGCGTCGTCGGAGTGGCGGAGGTCTCCACGATGCCGGAAGGTCGAGCGACCGCGGCCGTAATCATGCCCTTTGCGTCGCCAGAGGGCGGGGCGGCCGGCGCTAGAGGAGCCGGCGCATCGACGGTTGAGGGGGCTTCGTCACGGCTCGAGCCGTGCGCGAGACCAGCGGTTTGAAAAAGCGCGGTGCGCACGACCGGCTGCTCGGCGCGAAGCCAGCGTTCGAACCGATCGGAGGTGCCCTCGTCCTGCGCCCGCCTGCGAAGATCGCGCAGGGCAACGAAGACTCGTAGATCCTCGTCCGAGGGGTCGATCAACAGACCGCCGGCTGCCGTGAAGGCCTCGACGAGTTGGCGCGTCTTGCCGCCGCCGGGCATCGGCCCGCGCCGCACCAGCAGCAGCGCCCGGTCGGGGATGCGCGCCGAGATGCCCGAGGCCGTGAGCGCCGCGCGCAAGCGGGCTTGGAACGCGATGGCGTTCTGGTGCTGGAGCGCCCGATAACAAACGTGCCGCTCGCGGTCGTTCTCGTTACGGTGGATGAAGATCAGCCGGCCGTGCAGCGGCGGAATCTTCTGGTCCGGCTCCCCCTTGCTCGCGACGTCGAGCGCGTCGTCGGGGTCGTCCTCCAGGGCGTAGAGGTCGAAGGCGTCGCGCAGCACCTGCCCGAGCCAAATGTCCTCGTCGCCGCGGATGCCCGCGATGTCGGCCCGCTCGTATGCGGCGGCGAGGTCGAACTCGGCATCCGGAGGTGGGGGTGCCGCGGCTCCCGAGGCCTCGACGAGGCTGTCACAGACGGAAACCGCGCCCGCCGCGAGACAGCGGCGGCGGAAGGCGTCGCAGCGCATCAGCAGCGTGCGCGGCATCATGGCCGAGTCCGACGCCTCGGCGATGGCTCGCTCGCTGAACGGCCATGTCGGAGATGCTGGCGCGAAATCCGCCTCTGCATAGGCCGGCCCCAACCGGCCGGCGATGAGCGCGGTGGCGGCGGCCCGCTCGTTCATGCCGACAAGGCCGACCGGCTCGGCGAAGCGCTGCAGCACGGGTGTCATGGCGCGAGCGCAGAGGCGCAGCCAGGATTCCTGCAGGCAGGTCACCACCGTCATGCTGCGGTCGCAGACGATGTGGAGTTCGAGGAGGCCCGCGGCGAGCACCTCGGCCAGACCGGCTTCCGCCTCGATCCCGTCCTCGGCCGCGAGTCGGCTCGTCTCGATGAGGCCGTCGATCTGATCGACGGCAACGAGCGTCGGGCCGCTGAGTGCCATGATCCAGCACATGCCGCGCACGAGTTCGACCGGCGCGGGCGGAGGCGTCCGGAAACCGAGCGCAGCCCGCTCCGCCGGATCGGCCTCGTAACCCTGCAGCCAGGCATGGGCGAGACCGACCACACTGAAATCCTGCGAGCGCAGCAGGCAGAGCGCGCGGAAGACGTCGAGATGCTTGAGCGCGCGGGGCGCGTCCACGCTCATCAGCGCGCGCACCAGCACGTCGACGATCCGGCGCGCATCCATGTTCGGGGTGTTGAACGCGGCCTCGACCTGGACCTCGACGCCGAAGCGGCGCGCCACGCCGGCGAGAACCGCATCCGATTGCCGCCGCCCGTCCGGCATCGTCTGCAGCAAGGCGGTGACGAAGCTCAGAGCCGCGCTGCGCCAGAAATCCGTGAGCCCGAGCACGTCGAGGGGAACGAACCAGCCGCCCGTGCGCCAAACTTCCTGCCGCAGCTGCCCGACAAGATGGGTTTTGCCGACACCGGATTGCCCAACGAGCACGCGGCCCGCGGCGCGGTCGGCCGGCGCCTGCGCCTTGCGGTGCAGCTCGGCGATGATCTCCGGGGCGAGCCGCTCGTTCGGGCCGCCCGTCGGCGGCGTGTCGATCCAGATGCTGTCGAGCGTGCGCACCCAGTCGAAATCGACCCCACGCAGGGCGTCGAGGGCATCGCTCATGACTGGATCCAGATGATGTGAAAGGGCTCGCCCGCCGGACTGAACGCCGCCTCGCGCTCGGCGCTATCGAGCGATTTGGGATCGCTGAACTGACTCAGCCGCGCCGTCGGATCGCCACGCAGGATGACGGCAAGCCCGGCATCGACCGTCGCGCGGTTGAGATCACTGAGATGGGCGCGCAGGGCGCTCAGGCGCACGGCCTTGGCCCGCTCGCCGCCCGTCAACGCGAGATAGGCGCTCTCGATCCGAGCTCGGAGCTGCTTCGGAGTGGGCTTCTTCGACCCCTTGGAGGCGGTCTTGCGCGCGTGCGTGCGCGGCTGCGGCACAGTCGGTGCCGGTTCCTCAGGTGGCGTTCCCACAAGCTCGGCGAGTGTCCTGCCTGTTGCGGCGAGATCGCCCTGCATCCGCGCCAGCCAGTCCTGCAGCACCCGGAAATTCGGCGGCAGGGGCTCACGCATGTGCCTACCCGCCCAGGCCCAGCCCTTGTCGGTGACGGTCAGCCGCAGCGAGCGCCCCTGACGCTCGGCCTCGAGATAGCGGTCGACGATCAGCGCCTCGCGGTCCGCTTTGTCTACCCGCGGCAGGAGGGCGCTCTGCAGGGCGCTGCCGTGCCGGCCAAGGAGACACCAGAGGATCAAGGCCTGTTTCGGTGTCGGCGTTCCACTCATCGCTCATCCTCGCTCGTGCCGCGCCGCAGATGAACGACGGCGCGGATCTTCTCGATCGCCAGCGGCAGGTCGATCGCAACCTGCTCGTTGGTCAGGCGCAGCACGAGGTAGCCCGCAGTCAGCAGTTCGTAGTCGCGGTGGCGGTCATTGCCGAACTTCGGTTCGCTCCGGTGCTCAGGCCCGTCGAGTTCCACGACGACGCGATGGGCGTGGCAGAGCAAGTCGACACGCGGTCGCGCGCCCCAGGCGCCAACCGGCACCGACGCATTGCAGGCGAAGAGACCCGCAAGCTCGGCGTCCTGTTCCAAGGCGGCCGCGACTCGCCGCTCGATCTCGCTGGCATGGTGCGTTCCGGCCGGTGCGATGAAGCGCGCGACCGCCGCACGCTCCTCCCGAACCAGGTCGAAGGCGCCGTAGAGAATTCGGTCGTAAGGTGCCGTCTCGGCTGGCTCCACGGTTAAAGCCACCACCACGGCAGCCCCATGCCGGAGGCACCATTCCAGCGCCTCGATCACCGGCCGGGCTCGCATCGCCGAAGCGGGATCGACCTCCCAGATCAGGACGATACCGGCCGGATCAATCGCCCCGAGCAGCCGGCCGAATTCGAGCGTGTGAGCCATCCGTCGGAAGCGTGGGGCATGGCCGAGCCCTGCGCGCTTCGCGGCTGCCTTCAGCCAGGGATCGGCCGCGACCGGATCGACGCCATCGCCCCGACCGTGCCAGCGTGGCCAGCGATGGAGCGCCAGTTCGGCAAGGTCATCGAGCAGCCGGTCGACGATGGCCGACACCGTTGGAAGTCCTTCGCACGAGATCAAGAGTGCGCCGCGGCGGCTATCAGAGGCTTCCGAGACGAGGGCAGCGATGCCTTCGAGGCCCGTCCCCACAACGACCATACGCTGCCCCGGCACGAGGCGGAGGATGCCTCGAGCCAGATCGCCTGCCGTGATCCGCGGTCGCGCCGCAGCGTCGGGATTCAGGGACGGTTGCAAACCGAAACCGCATTACTGAGGTAAGCGCCGACGTTCGAGCGCCGAGCGGCCTTCACGCTCGTCAATCCAGCACAGGCGTTTGATCCTGGCTAGCGGATTCGCATCCTCAAGTTGCCCGTGCTGTGGAGACTGTCTGGTGCTCCGCTGCGTGCTCGAGCCGTCGTCGCGATCGCTCGATGATCCCACCAGAAGCCCAGCGGCGCGCTCGCGGCACACGCGCCTCACCCAGGCCGCAGGCCGTCCGCATCCGCGGACACATTGCCGGCGCTTGTGCGGCCCCTCCGCCACCCCTTGCGCACCCGACACGATTCGAAGGTGTGACCTTTGCCTGAGGAGGGCACGCTGCCATCCCTCTGAACGATCAGGGCATTTCATCACCCCGCACAGCCCCGTTGCGCGGCGCCTCCAGTTGGGCTACTCACGCACCACGGTCAGCACCCGTAGCTCAGCTGGATAGAGCGTTGCCCTCCGAAGGCAAAGGTCACACGTTCGAATCGTGTCGGGTGCGCCAATCATTTGTCTCGCGACATATAACTTGAAACCGCTGCCACAAAAGTGGAATGTGTTTCAACTTATGTGTCGTGTCCGAGGGGCTGTCAGAACCTCACGGCGAAGATTCCGCTTTCTTCATCGCTTCGGCTCCCTTCGCATGCGTTCGCATCCGCGCAGGCCAGCCTATGCGCAGGGACCGCGTGGTAATTCGTGCGCCCTTAGCTGCCGGAAAACGCCCTTTCCCCTTGCGCATGGGTGGGAAGGCGCTCAGCCGGTCCCAGTAGGTGTTAGCCCGGCAAGTTTGGCTAGAAGTCGTCATAGGTCGTCTGCTCGGCCGCCGAGGTGAAGCGCGCTCGGTAGACCTTGATCTGCCCGTTCCGGTCGTTCTTGGCCCCGGCGACCTTGGCCGAACTCTCGACCCACGCGGCCTCGCTCCCTTCCCTATCGTAGTGGAACTGCCAGAGGCACGTGCGGATGATGGTGGCGCTGATACTGCGCGCAGCGTTCATCGTGTATGTGAGCCGCTATGAACCAAAGAACAGAATCAGCTCACGGAGTTTCCCAAGTCGGCGTCAAAGCGTCCTACCCTGGTACTGAGCGGGGCAGTTTCACTGCTTTTTGCGTGAGCGAGGTTGCAGAATGACCGAGGGGTGATTGCAGCCTGTGGAATTGTGAGCGCTCAATACCGAGCGTTGCGTTGCTCCACCCACTCCTCTTCTAGTACACTTACTGGCCGTCACGCTCGCTCGATGATAGGTGTGGCTGCGGCGTGGGAGCAGCCTTCAGCTTGTCCGAAGGCGAAGCCGGCGGATCTATGCTTGGAGACGGGCTGGGCTGAGACGTCACCGTGTTCGCTGGCTGGGCAGGCCCGGGAGCTAACGGGATCGACGTCGTCACCAAAGCAGGGATTTCGCCCAACAAACAGCTCATGTACGGGACGTTAGTCACACGGTATGCGACGAACGTGGCCACCCCTGCTCCGGCGACTGCCAGAGCGCCGACGAACCCCAGAAACACCCGCTGCCACAAAATTCGCCTCCCAAGGGTGACAAAGATCGTGTCAAACTGATCGCTGAGAGCTGCGAAATCCCGTTGAAACTTGGTTTTTTGGCGAGCGATATCGTCGGATATGGACGCGAGGGTCGCCCACTGATTTCCGATGGCGATCCACAAGAGCACGAGAAAGATCCACGCTCCCACAACGATGGCGAAGTTGGTCCAGAACTCCACACTGCAAGCGGATGTGACTTTTAGCTGAGAGGCGACGATGACCGTTGCAACGGGAATACCGAGCAACTGCGTCTGAATATCGATGATTGTTTTATGGATTTTTTTAAGATAATCGACACGCGCGGCTTCGATTTCGTTTCGTATTTTTGAGTAAGAGAAGCTCGACGCGAATAGCCTATATCCGTTGCGTACTTCCTCCTTCACCGCATCAAGGTTCGCGATAAGGTGTCGAAAGCGAGCTGTTACCGGTTGAGAGGCACAGATACCGATAACCGCTTCCGCCAGGATGGCGAGCTTCTGATCTCGGTGAATTTCGTCGGAGAAGGCACTGAGAATGGCGTCGGCGTCGGAGATGAATACGCGATCCAAGTCGGCAGCTGTATACGCCAGCGGAACGCTGAATTTGTCATCCTTGATGAATATCAATTCCCTTTTTGATTGATCGACATATGATGCTGCTTCGCCGACCAGATTCGTGAACTCAAGAACATTGCGATAGGTCGCCAAGCGCTCGGGGCACGGATCGATGTCCGATGTAATGCCGCCTTCGATGACGAAGTAGGCGTGTGGTTCTTGGACCCGCGCTTCCGGCGTGTCGAGCAACCCGTCGAAGTCGCGAACGAGGTAGCCGAGCGCAGTCCGCGGTGGACCGACGCGGACTGATACGTCCTGACCGACTTGCGGCGCATCGTCGTCGAGTACAGCGATGTCCGCGTCAGCGGCAACATCCTGGTCATTGTCGATAAGTTGAATGATCTCCAGAACTTCGGGGGTCGCAATCGACAGCCTTCCCTGATCGCCATGCGGATCGAAGGCGATATGACGATACAGCAGGGCCAGCTGGTCGAAGGTGATCCTAGTGGTTCAGCCCTGACGGTTGAGTCCGTCCGGGGTTCCGGTTTGAAGTCCGTCCTGCGAGTCTCGTGGGATGCGCAGTGACATCTCTTTCACGCTCTCCGCCTCGGATCGCCTTCGGCTAGAGGCCCTGGTCGCGGATCGAAACACTCCGCAGAAGCACGTTTGGCGCGCTCGCATCGTGCTGCTGAGCGCCGATGGGATCGGGACGCACGCGATCATGCGTGAGGCGGCCGTGTCCAAGACGGCGGTCTGGCGCTGGCAGGACCGCTTCGCGCAGGAGGGCGTCGAAGGGCTCCTGCGAGACAAGACGCGGCCGGCGCGCATCCCGCCGCTGGGGCCGGAGGTGGCGGCGCGTGTTGTGGCTCTGACGCAGGAAGATCCGCCCGGCGAGACCACGCATTGGACGGCCGCCGCCATGAGCAAGGTCACAGCCATAAGCATTTCGTCGGTGCAGCGGATCTGGCGGAGGCACGGCCTACAGCCACACCGGGTCCGGCAGTTCAAGCTCTCTACCGACCCGGCCTTCGCTGCCAAATTGCGTGACGTCGTCGGGCTCTACGTCGATCCGCCCGCCCATGCCGTCGTGCTTTCGGTCGACGAGAAGAGCCAGATCCAAGCGCTCGCCCGCACGCAGGCCCCGTTGCCGATGAAGCCGGGCCAGCCGACGACGCGCACCCACGACTACAAGCGCCACGGCACGACGACCCTGTTTGCCGCTCTGGACATCCTGGAGGGCAAGGTGATTGGCCGCTGCATGCAGCGCCACCGGCATCAGGAGTTCATCCGTTTCCTCAACGCGGTCGAGGCGGCGGTTCCGGCGGGCAAGATCGTCCACGCGATCCTGGACAACTATGCCGTTCACAAGCACCCGAAGGTCCGCGCCTGGCTCGATCGCCACCCACGCTGGACCTTCCATTTCACCCCGACCTCAGCCTCGTGGCTCAACGCCGTTGAGGGCTTCTTCGCCAAGCTCGCAAAACGCCGCCTGCGACGCGGCGTGTTCGGATCGCTGATCGAGGTACAGGCGGCCATCAAACGCTTCATCGCCGAGAGCAACGGCGACCCCAAGCCCTTCACCTGGACCGCCGACCCGGATCGCATCATCCAGGCCGCAAGGCGCGGGCACCAAGTGTTAGACTCGCACCACTAGATGTGAGCTTTCAGGAGGTTGTCCATCCGGCCTGAACCGAGGACGCTGGAGTTGCGAGGCTTCAGCGATCTCGGAGCGACCGGATGAACATCCACCAGAATGCGCGTTTGACGCCCTCGGGTCGAGAGCGCCTTGTGCGACTGGCCCAGAGCGGGCTCAGCCCGAAGGCGGTGGCCGCGACGATGGGTGTGTGCCCCAAGACGGTGGGCAAGTGGGTTGCCCGCTTCGAGGCCGAAGGAGCCGCCGGGCTGCAGGATCGCTCCTCGCGGCCTCACACGCTGCACCGCCCGACCCCGGTCGCGACCCAGGAAGCCATTGTGACCTTGCGCCGTCAGCGTCTGACCGGCGCGCAGATCGCCTGTGATCTCGCCGTCTCGCCGGCCACCGTCAGCCGGGTGTTGCACCGGTACGGCCTGAGCCGCATGCGCGACCTCGAACCGCCGATGCCGGTCCAGCGATACGAGCGCGACAAGCCGGGCGAGTTGATCCACATCGACATCAAGAAGCTCGGCCGCTTCGAACGCGCCGGCCATCGCATCACCGGCGACCGCACCCGGCAGAGTTCGGGCCGCGGCATCGGCTGGGAGTATCTGCACCTCGCCGTCGACGACCATTCGCGGCTGGCCTACTCCGAGATCCACCCCGACAAGACCCGAGTGTCCTGCCTCGCCTTCCTCTTCAACGCGCTGCGCTTCTTCCGCCGCCACGGCATCGCGGTCGAGCGTGTGATGACCGACAACGGGCCGGCCTTCAAATCCAGACGCTACACCAAGGCGTTGCGCCGCCTGACCATCCGGCACAAGCGCACCCGACCCTACACGCCGAAAACCAACGGCAAGGTCGAGCGCTTCGTCCAGACGTCCTTGCGCGAATGGGCTTATGCCCGCGCCTACGACACCTCGGAGCAGCGCGGTGCGGAACTGCCCGCCTTCCTGTTCCGCTACAACTGGAAGCGCCCGCACGGCGGCATCAACGGCAAAACACCCATCAGCCGCCTCGGCTTGGCCGAGGACAACCTATTGAGCATCCACAGCTAGAGCGCGAGAACGCTCGCTTGCGGCGGCTTGTAGCTGACCTATCGCTGGAAAAGCAGGTGCTGGCGGACGTCGCCTCGGGAAACTTGTAGCCCCCGAGCGACGCCGGCAGGCGGTCGACGGCATTCGGGAGAAGTACGGCCTCTCGGAACGTCACGCTTGCCGGATCGTCGGTCAGCACCGCGGCACGCAACGCTACGTGCCGACCGTGCTGGCCGACGAGGATGATCTGACCCGCGCCGTCATTGCCCTGGCGTCCGAGTACGGACGCTATGGCTACCGCCGCGTCACCGCGCTGCTGCAGGCAGACGGCTGGCAGGTGGGCAAGGATCGGGTTCAGCGCATCTGGCGTCGCGAGGGGCTGAAGGTCCCCAGCCGACATAGACCCCGCAGCCGCCTCTGGCTGAGCGACGGCTCGTGCGTGCGACGACGGCCGCTTCGCCGCAATCACGTCTGGAGCTTCGACTTCGTACAGGCCCAGACGCACGATGGGCGAAGCCTTCGCATCCTGACGCTGATCGATGAGCACAGCCGGGCATGCCTCGCGCTGAAGGTGGCGCGGCGCATCAACAGCCTCGGTGTGATCGAGGCGCTGGCCGACGCCATGTGCCTGCATGGCATCCCAGAGCACATCCGCTGCGACAATGGCCCTGAGATGATCTCGAAAGCACTGCGCAAATGGGTCGCCAAAGCTGGCTCGCAAATCCAGTACATCGCGCCGGGCTCGCCGTGGGAGAACGGGTACTGTGAGAGCTTCAACGGCAAGCTGCGGGACGAGTGCCTGCGCCAAGAAATCTTTTACTCGCTCAAGGAAGCCCAGGCCGTGATCGCCCTTTGGCAGAACACCTACAACCGCGTCCGGCCGCACTCGTCCCTGGGCTACCGGCCACCCGCGCCCGTCAGCTTCCCCCACATGGCCTTCCGGCTACCCATGGCAGCCGCCATGCAGTAGCCTCTCACTCGGCTCGGTCCAAAATACCGGTCAGGTCACCTGCCGGGTTCCTGCTGCGCATGCGCGGCGAGCGGAGCGGACAGGTCAACCTGATCGCGGCCGCGGAGATGGTGCAGGTTGCTTGACCCGCGCCCACCAGACAGCGCTACCCGGCCCGGGATCGTCTCAACGCCGGATCATGTCGCGCAAGGAGAACTCCGCTTGCGGAACCGCGAAGCGCTCGGGTAGCCGCGCACAACCTTACGCGGCGTGCCGCCCATTGCGATCGTCATCGCGGCCTCGCCGGCGGCCTTGACCTTCTCGGTCACCATCAGTTGCGCCTCCCGACGCGCCTTACAAAGCCTGGATGACGTCCATCGACCTCACGCCGGACACGAAAATCGGTCACCCACGCTGAAGGCGTCGACGCTCGCCCTTGCCAAGCCACATTATGCGCATATCATACGCATAACTTGAGAGGGCGGCATGACGCAGAAGCTGAAGCAGTATCGGGTGCGAGCGGGGCTCACCCAAGCGGCGCTCGCCAAGCTCGTCGGCGTCACGCAGCCGACCTACCAGCGCTGGGAGGCCGGCTCGGCCACCGTGCCGGACGACAAGCTCGCCACGCTGGCGAAGGTCCTGGAGACCAGCCCTGACGCCCTGCTCGCCCGTCATGCGCCGATCGAGGTCGATCCCGTCGGCTTCGGCGGCGATCCGACCCTGAGCCACTACGGCGAGGTCGCTGTCCACTTCCACGGTGGCGGCAAGCCGCTGCTGCTATCGATCTCCGACGACGCCTTCAGCCGCCTCCACCGCGACCTGCAGCACAGCGCCGTCTTCGTGACCGTGCAGAGCCTGACCAATGAGACGGTCGCGATCCGCAAGGCGGCCATCGCCGATCTGACCTTCTCCAGCGAGGCCTACGACTACTTCGGCCTCAAGGGTGAAGACTACCCGCGCTTCACCGACGAGCGGATCGCGGACCCGCGCGATTGGGAGATCATCGCCGCCCTAGCTCTCGATGAGGACGCCCTCAAGGAGTACGAAGAACGGGACGTGGAGCGGGTCTGCGCGATGGTTTCGGCCTCAGAGACGTATCTGGAGGCACAGATCGCGGAGGGTCGGTTTCCGGCCGAAGACATCGAGGCATGCCGCGCCCAGGCGAAGGAGCGGTCCAAGCACCTCCTTTCCAAGGCGATCGACACGATCTGGCAGCTCTCGTCCGGAAGCCTGCGCAAGGCCCGCGACGTCGACCCGGAGGATCTCTACGGGGCGTTCTATCCCCTGTTCGAGTTCGGCGAGGACGTGCCCGACGATGAGATGCTGCGCCTCGAAGCGGAGGGGGCGCACCGCATCTACTTCATCAACCCGGCGACTCTCGATTTCGTCTCGATGCCCACCCACGCCTATCAGGAGGGAGAGGCTACCAGCGCCGCCGAAGCGCTCGACGCCTATGCCGAAGCCGACGACGTCCCCACGCAATCTGTGGAAAACGGGGATGATCCAAAGCCCAAAAAGCGCGCCGCGACGAAGCAAAATCCCGCCCGTCGCAGAGTCCGACGTCGCAGCTAAGTGCGCGAAATCCGTCTCATTCCGGGACAGTCGCACCCGTGATCCGGCGTATCGTTCTTGTTTCGTTCTAATTCCATGATCGGATCATAAGCCCAACAATCTGGCATAAATTCTTATGTCGACGCGCGGGGCTGACGGAGCCAGACCCTCGCCATGGACCCGTTCGAAGCCGAATGCCACGCGATCGCGCTCGCCGCCTCGCCCTACCACAAGGTGCTGCGGAAACTCAGCCCCCGGCCGTTCTACGAGTGGCCGCTCCCGGGCGAGGTCAAGATCGGCCTCCTGCTCGACGTCGAGACGACAGGGACCGATCCCAACCAGGACGCCGTCATCGAACTCGGCATGATCCGGTTCGCCTACACCGCGAGCGGTACCGTGCTCGACCCCCTGACGACGCTGAGCTTGGCCCCAAGCGCGAGGCGCACGGCCTCGGTCTGCGAGGGCGAGAGAGCCCGGCCTGTCTTGCCCTCGACCCAGGGTAGCGCCCGTTCGAGGTCGATCTCCGGCCAGGGCGGGTGACCGGCGACCCGGGCGCGCAGGCGCTCGGCGATCATCCGCTCGGCCGCGTGCAGGCCGGCGAGGAAAATGCACGCCTTGTCGCCGACGATGTCCTGCACGACCTCGCCCAGTTCCAGCACGTCGAGCAGCTCGGTCGCCAGGGTGACGAGTTCGGCCACTGGCAGGGCGCAGTGCCCGCCGTCGGCGGCGGTCTGCAGCGCAAACGACACCCCTGCGCGCAGCCTCTGCGGGGCGTCGGCGGTCAGCCCGAGACGCATCGCGATGGCGTCCGCGGTCTTGAAGCCGATGCCGCGGATGTCCCGCGCCAGCCGATAGGGATCCTCGGTCATCACCGCGATCGCGTCATGACCGTAGGTCTTGAAGATCCGGACCGCTCGGGCCGCCCCCACCCCGTGGGCGTGCAGGAACAGCATGATCTCGCGCATCGCCTTTTGCTCGGCCCAGCCGGCGACGATGTGCGCGGCGCGCTTGGGGCCTATAGCGCCGAACTCGGTCAGGCGGGCAGGTTCGGCCTCAATGATCTCGAATGTGCCCTCCCCGAAAGCGGCGACGATGCGCTTGGCCATGACGGGGCCGATGCCACGCATGTGGCCCGAGGCGAGGTACTTCTCGATCCCCGCGACGCCGGTGGGAGGCGTGACCTTGAGGATATCGGCCTTGAACTGCAGGCCGTGCTGGCGGTCGGTGTGCCAGGTGCCGGTGACGGTGATCCACTCGCCCGCGCCGATGGCCGGGGCGTGTCCGATGACGGGGACGAGGTCGCGCTTGCCGCGGGCCTGGACCTTCAGGACGCAGAAGCCGGTATCAGGGGAGTGGAAGGTGACGCGCTCGATGGTCCCGGCCAGCGCCTCGACGCGCTGGCCACGCTGAGACGCATGCTGTTCTATCGGCCGAGCCATCCAGGGTGCGACGTACCACAGTTACCGCAAGCTATGTCCGGGCCTGTCCGCCGGGAAGTGTCGGCGTGGGCGATCGATGCGAGACACGGTTGCAGTACGAGGTCATACCGGCGAGACTTCGAACGGCGCGTTAGAGGGACATGGACATCATGCGTGGCCTGTTCCTGGCCCTTCTCACCCTCCTGGCGATCGCGTCGTCACCTGGGCGGGCGCAGGACGCTGCGGATCCGTTGACGATGCCGCTCGCCGAACTCGAACGGATCGCACCGACCGAGCATCCCTCCGCATATTTCGTCCTGGCGAGCCGCACGTTCGCGGCCAGCGCGCGAGACGAAGCGGTGCGCTGGCTCTATGTCGGCCAGATCCGCTACCGCTTCCACATCGCGGCGAACCCGGGACTGCGGCAGGACGGCGACCCGGCGCTGCTCGCATTGCTGCTCCATACGATCGGGAAGCCCATCAACGAGTGGGCTGGGGGCGACGTGGACGGATGGATCGGCTCCATGCGGGCCGCACTCGACTGGGATGCTGCGACACCGAACGGCTTCACCTCCAAGGAGAAACACGCTGCCGAACTCCGGACCGTCCAGAACGGCCTCGACGGTCTCGTGATATCGATCGCCGCACGCCGCTCCGAAATCCCAGCCGAGCGGGCCCGCAACGGCTTGGAGAACCGGGCTCCCTGATAGGGCAGCGGCCGGTACGAGCTGCTGCCGGCCTGTCGCGCGTTCCGCTAACGCAGCTTCATCAGTCTCTGGCAGGTTCGAACCGGCTTGCCGCTCATGATCGAGCGGAAGCTCACTGTCCGCGACGCCGGATCGAACCGGACCTCGGTCCTATCGGACTGGTTGGCCGTGGCATCCTCCGGTAGCGGTGCGACCGAGCAGACCCGACCGCGGGTGGTGCTCACGACCTTGCTGTCGCGCAGCAGATCGACGCGTGCCGGACAGATCGCCGGCTCGGCCACCGCGTTGCGCCCGTTCGCACCCATCTCGCAGAGGCCGCCCGCGAAGGCCACGCTCACGAGGTAGGTCGCGCCGTCCGTCTCGATGCGGGTCGCATGAATCTGGTGGAACGGCGTGCCGGCGAGTTCGCGCTGCCACAGGGGTGCGACGAGCGGCGTGAATACGGAGGGGTGGCGTGGATCCGAGTAGGTCAGCCTCTGCCACGCGGTCTCCGCATGCGCAGGGCTGAGAATGGCGCAGGCGGCAAGCGCCGCCGGCATCACGAGGCGGTTCATGGTCATCATCGTCTCACTGGGGTGGATAGAGCGTGCTCGTCGGACGGCATGGCCCAACCTGCACGAGATCAGCCGAAGACCGGCATGAGCTGGCGTTCGAGCAGGGTCTCGATGGCGCGCCCGACCCGGCGGCAGCGCGCGCGCCGCTCCAGGGCGATCAGACCGCGGAGCCCGAGCCAGACCGCGATGCCGCCGAGCAGGTACGGCAGAACCTGCAGCGCGGTCAGGACCAGGGCGTAGCCGACGAAGCCGTAGACGAGCAGCCCGACAAGCCCGAACAGCATGGCCGGGAAGAGGGCGAACCGAACCATGTCGAGCACCACCGAGCCGGCTGCCGCGACCGTCATCAGCGCGAAGCCGCCGAGACCGCCGACGAGGCTGAGCAGCCAGCCGCCGCCCGCGTAGGTGCCGACGAAGGCCACCCAGCGGTCTGGATCGACGACGTCGAAGCAGCGCCGGTTGGCGTCGTAGTACAGCGTGTCCGCCCAGTAGGCGCGTCGCGCATCGACGAGGCCGATCGGCATGCGCCCGGTCCGCGTGTCGAGCATGCCCAGCACCACGCCGACGGTCACGCCATCTGCTTCCAGGCGGTACTGCTGACCGGTCAGCGCCAGGACGTCGTCGTAGTGCTGCAATCCGCTGCTGTGGCGGTGCGAGGCCTGTGGCAGCATGGCTGGCGACCCGATGATGGAGGGGATCGAGACCGAAGCGGTGTTCACGAGGCCCCCGAGCCCGGGAGCGCGAAGTAGCTGCGCCGCGCGTCCGCGCACTGGCCCATGCTCGTGGTCAGGGTGCCCGCGGCCGAGAGCAGCTCGACGCCGGTCCGCGGCAGGTCGAGCAGGAAGATACTCGCCATTCCGGCCAAGCCCAGGCCAGCCAGGGCCTGCGCGGCCTCCGGCCCTTGCGTCAGGCAGGCCAACGTCGCGAAGGGCCCATCGAGACCCGGCAGGACCTGAAGGTCGGTGATGCGCCGGACCTGCCCGCCGGCCGGATGGGTATCGGCGACGAGATGTCCAACGAGGGCCGGGTTGTCTCGGCCGAACGGCGTGACGCGGAGGGTCTCGGTCGTCCAGAAGAACCAAGAGGTCGTGCGCCGGAAGCTGATCTGCAGACCGTTGCCGGCGGCCGCGATCACCACCGCGCGCGGATCCGCGTAGGTCTGACGACCGTCGGGCGCGCTCAGGACGAGACGCGCCTCGCCCAGGACCGGCTCGATCCCTGCCGCGGCGACGGCAGCCTCGGCGCGCCGCACGGCGACCCGGTTCTCCTGCTCGCGGCAGGCGTCGCTGATCGCCTTGCGCAGGTCCGCGCCGCCCGGCGGCAGCGTGCGCGTCGTCCCACCGACATACGGGCTGCATATACGGCGGGCCGACTGCAATTCCGCATCGCCCAACCCGGCCCGCTCGTAGAGGTCGCGGATCTCGGTCAGGGCGGCCTCGCGCGCGGCCTCGCGCAGGGGCTGGACGAGCGCCTCGGTCCGCGCCTGCATCAGGGCATCGACCTCGCCGCGTTCGGGATCGCGCGGGTCGTGCGCGGCCTGGAGGTCATCGGACGAGACCGCGAACCAGCCGTTCCGTTCCAGTCCGTCCCGCGTCTTCGGGGCGGCGGAGAAGCGCGCGGCCAGGGCTTGTGCCCGGATATCGACGGCGCGCACGTTCAGCCCCTGCGCCTGCTCCCGACAGGTCTGATGGAGCGGCCCCGTCAGGGTGAGATCGAAACCGTCGAAGGCGGTGAACCACCGGCCGAGTACTCCGGAGCAACGCGTGCCGACAGCGAGGATCGGCCCCTGCTTCGGATCGAGCGCGGTGATGCTGGCGCGGATGGCCGCATCGATCCCGGGCTGCTGACGCATCAGCCACGCCTTCGCCTCGCGGCGGCACGCGCTGCCCACGGCCTGCCCGAAGCGCAGGGCCGCCTCGGTTCCGGCCCCGGCGCTGCGCAAGGGATCGCTCAGCATCATGTCGCGAACCGGATCGCGCTGCGGGAACCAAGGTCCGAGCAGGTCGCGGCATTGCGCGACATCGGTCTGCAGGGGATTGTCGCCGATTGTCTTGGTCCGGAAGCCCTCTGTCAGGTCTGCGATCACCTGAGGCTGCGCGGCGGTCAGGCGATCCTCCAGCGCCCGTGCGTAGACACCGGCGACATCGGCGCGTCCGACGAACCCAGGGCTGCCGACGAGATGGCCAGGATAGCCCACATCGAGGCGGCGCAGGGTCGCGAGGCGCACGTCGAGCGCTTCGGCTCGCTTGCGCACGAGCCGGACGTAGAGGGCGGGCAGTGCGCGCTCGCGGCAATGGGCGTCGAGGTCGATCTGGAGCTGCGTCGCACCCTCACCGCGCTCGCGCGCCATGATCCAGTCGCATCGGCCAAGGAACGGGCCGGCCTCCTCGAGGGAGCGGATCGCCGCGAAGCGCTCATCCAGCCGCTGCTTGAGGTCCCCGACGGCGGCGTTGCCATGCCGCCTGAGCTGCTCCTGCATCGGCCGAATATCGATGTCGTACACCATCGGGTGCTGCGCGCGGATGGCGGCACCGATCTGATACCATCGGTACCTCTGGGCGTTGTCGAGGGTGACGGGTGCCGCGAGAGCCTCCCGGGTGTAGGCCTCGACCCAGTCGGGGATGGTCGGCGGGCTGGCGGCGAAGGCGGGAGTCCCGCCCAAGGCCAGGATGGCAACGGCGAACATCGGCGGCGACAGGACGTGTCTAGACATCCATGAATCTCGTTCGGAGAAGAGTCGGCAGGCATGGGTGCAGCCTCGACCGGCCCCGCCGACGCTCGGCGAGCTGAACGCTGGGACGGTCGAGGATACGAAGCTGAGGCCTCAGAGGCCGGTGAAGCGATAGTTCAGGCCGGCCCGGACCAGACCGAAGCGGTTGGTCTCACGTACGGTGTAGATATCGGTCGGGCCGGTTCCGCCGGTGCCAGTGTAGCGGGCGGTCACACTCGAACTGCCGAGATCGGCGTAGAGGCCTTCGAGCTTGGCGCTGAGACGATCGGTGAAGGCGTATTCGACGCCGCCGCCAGCGACGTAGCCGACCTGCACCGACGCGCGAGAACCGGAATACGGGATGACGTTGACGCCACCGGGGAAAAACGGGCCGGTGCCGATGACCGTGTAACTGGTGCGGACGTCGACATCGCCGTAGGCGAGACCGCCGGTCGCATAGACCATCAGGCGCTCGCTCGGCAGAAAGCCGACGCGGCCACGAACGGTGCCGAGATAGTCGAGACGCGAGCGGGCGGTCAGACTGTCGTTGTCTGTGATGCCCGCTGGCAGGTTCGGAAACGTGCCCGTCCCTGAACGGCGGCGGTCCAGACCGGCATACTGGAAGTCGGTCTCGAGACCGAGGACGATCCGTCCGACCTGATGGTTGTAGCCGAGCTGGCCGCCGCCGACGAAGCCCGTCTGCTCCCGCGAGCGCTGGAAACCGGCGAGCGTGCCGGGATTGAGGCCGACGAAGCCGGGGCCTTCGCTGTAGCGCGGCCGGCCTGAATCGGAGAAGGCGGCCCCGGCGTTCACGCCGGCATAGAATCCGGTCCAGGTGAAAACGGGGAGGACGGCCTGGGCAGGCGCGTAGCGGGTTGCCGGCAGATCCGCCGCCTGAGCGGCTCCCGCCATGAGGAGGGGCAGCAGCAGGGCAGCGAGCTTAGTCTTGGCCATGATCGTGAACTCCACACGCAACATCATTCACCTGCAAGCCGATGCAGGCGTTGAAACAAGATTTTCCACGGTCGGTCGGACAGTCAAAGAACTGCCGTTGCATATTCTTCCAGCCGCTACGTGGGGTTCATGAAGGTGGCGCAATCTTTCGCTCGGCACCTGAACTCGACGTCACCTTGCCATTCTAAGTTGGGGTTGAGCGCCTTTCTGAAATCTTTCCATGAAAAAGAGGATTGGCTCTACGGGAGGATGATCCGTTCTTTGGAAGGTACTTTGCGTCCGCGACTGAGAGGCCAACGCTTCGGCCCAGGACACACAGACCGCGCAGCCATCTGACAAGCGGCGCGACACGACAAAAGCCGCACCTCGAAAGTCGTGAATCGCAAAAGCGCCGCTGGTGAGGTTTATCGATCCCGGCGATTCATTCATAGTCGTGCAGCGATTCGCGGAACAGAATTGCCAATTCTGTTTACGTCCCTGCAACGTCTTGCGATTTACACTTGATCGTCTTCCGGGTCGGAGCTACCAGCTTGCCCATTCTCTCCATACCCATGGCGAACAATGTCAGGGCCGCGGCGTGGAACAGAATTGGCAAATGCGTTCCAACGCGCCATGCGCAGCCTTGCTGCCGTGGTCGGCTCCAGGACACCCCACGATGGCCCGAACAGTGCCGGCCTCATCCATGTCGCTCTACACCGGCAGCGGACGGCGCAAGTACCTGACGGCGCACGAGCGCGAACGTTTCGTCGCTGCGGTCGCCTCTCACCCACCCGAAGTCGCCACCTTCTGCCTGATGCTCGCTTGGACCGGGTGTCGAATCACCGAGGCGCTCAATCTCACCCATGCCGATCTCGATATCGAAGGCGGCATGGTGTCCGTCCGCAGCTTGAAGAAGCGACGGGCTGGCGTCGTCCGCGAAGTGCCGGTCCCGCTTGCCTTCCTCGCGTGCGTTCGGCAGGTCCATGGCCAGGGTCGATCCGGCGACCGGCTCTGGCCGATCGGACGCACCACGGCGTGGCGTCACGTGAAAATGGTCATGGCGCTCGCGGAGGTGGGCGAAACCGCAGCCTCGCCCAAGGGACTGCGCCACGGCTTCGGCGTGCATGCCCTTCGTTCCGGCATCCCCCTCAACCTCCTGCAGCGCTGGCTCGGCCACGCCGACATCGCGACGACGGCGATCTATGCCAACGCGGTGGGGGCGGAGGAGCGAGAGATCGCCACGAGAATGTGGTCAACCCGGACATAGGCGCGTCCGGTCGAGCGCAACGGCGGACAGCCGCCCGTCCCTCGTCGATCGAACATTCGGGAACCGCAGCGTGCGGCAGGGCGGCGATGACGGACGCTACGTTCCGTTGTGAGGACGGACCGTCCCTCGTCGCCCGTCCGGAAGCAGATCGAAACCCAACCGCAATCATTGCGTGTGAAGCCGGCACGGACCTTCACGGCACCGTGTGTATCCCCGTCGCGTCCGGCTTTCGGCTCCCATGATCATCGATCATCGCTTCGACCATATCCTCGATGCCGAGAAACGTCGCCGGGCTTGGATCGACACGCTGTCGTCGTTCTTCGTCACGCACGTCGATCCCGACAGCGTCGTGCCGACGACCGCGTTCCACCGCTACCATCACATGAACCAGTTGGTGTTCGGCGAGATCGACGCGTCACCCCAGACGATCGAGCGGACGCCGGCGTTGGTGGCGGCCCAGAACCTCGATCACATTGTGCTGCGGCTCTACACCTCCGGACGGACCAACATCTCCATCGCCGGACAGGCGCGGGAGATCACGCAGGAATCCTTCGTCACCTTCGATCTCTCGCAGCCGATCCTGTCCGAGACCAAGGGTATGACCGGGCTCAACCTCGCGATCCCACGCCGGATCCTCGAGGGCCGCGTCGGCGACGTCTCGGCTTGGCACGGTCAGATCGTTCCGTCCGCCTCTAACCCCGTGACCAAGCTGCTCGCAGACCACTTCCGCAATGTCAGCGCCTGCTTGAAGACGGCGACGCCCGCGCAGATGAGCCACGTCATTCCGGCGACGACGGCCCTGTGCAACGCGATGTTCCTGTCGGAGGCCGACAGCGCCTACAATCAGGCCGCGGTCACCAGCATCGCCATCCGCCAGTTCATCGACGAGAACCTCGCGACCATCAACGCCGAGATGCTGATGACCCGGTTCGCGCTTTCGCGGACCCCGCTCTACAAACTGTTCGAGGCCGATGGCGGCGTCTACGCCTACATCCGCGACCGACGGTTGTCCCGGGCCATGCAGATCCTGGCTCAGCCCGAGGAGCGCAAGTCGCAGATCGCGACGATCGGCTACACCCTGGGCTTCGAGAACGACCGGGTGTTCAGCCGCGCCTTCCGGCGGAAGTACGGGCTGAACCCGAGCGAGGTCGACAGCGAGAGCCAGAGCCGGTTCCACATGGAACGGGAGTCGCTTCTACTCTCGTGGATGAAGGACTTATGAAGAGGACTTGGACGCGGGAAGTGTTAAGCGCGCACATTGTCGTTGGCCAATCAAGGGAACCAGGGCATCCTGCCAATGCTCCGCCAGAATGACCGACGACAGGTACCTGCGCCAGCCTGGGACGTGAACGGCCAGACTGCACAAAGACGTAAAGCCTGACGCAAACAACTTAAAAACGAAGCATGAGCAGCACACCGCATCACGCGTCGTTTTTAGTATCAAGCTTCCCCCGCGCATAGACATCAGCTCGCAGGACGATTCCGGTCGCCCCGTCGTCTCGGACAATCTCCTCGATGCCACCGACCCGCAGAGCCGCGACCAAGCTCGCCATCGTTCGCGGGTGCGGAACCTGCACATCGGTCTCATAGCGCGCCACCACGAGACGCTGCACCCCGGCACGCTCCGCCAACTCGGCTTGCGACCATCCAAGTATGATGCGTCCAGCTCTAATCAGTCGGCTATCCACGTTGTAAGCCCCGTTCACAAAAATGTGATCGGGTCAAAACGATATCTCGTGTATCGCTTTCCACAGGAAACCCTATATTCAGCTTGCCCGCAACAAATATTGAGCAAAGCAGATGCTCGACATAGATCCTGAGATCATCGCCTCTGCGTTAGAGCGAAACGGCGATTATCGCATCCTCCGCCGCCACAAACCTCGTCGCGTTTTCGATGCCCCTGGCGATGCAGAGGTCCGAAATGGCCTCATCATCGATTTAGAGACTACCGGTCTCGACCCTGCTTAGCACGAAATCATCGAGGTGGGACTGCTACCATTCACATATACTGTTGACGGACGCCTGGTCGCAGCCGGCACGCCGTACGGCTCGTTTCAGCAGCCCTTTGGAGCGATCCTGCCCGAAATCACCCGGCTGACCGGGATCGACGGAGCGATGGTCGAGGGCCGGATGATTGATCGATCCCGCGTCGCTGCCATGGTGCATGACGCCGATCTCGTGATCGCGCACAACGCCAATTTCGATCGGAAGTTCGCCGAGGACCTCTGTCCAGCACTCGCGGCCAAGCCTTGGGGGTGCTCGCTCGTGCAAATCCCCTGGGCGGCTGAAGGGATGGGAGGCAAGCTCTGCTACATCGCCGCGGATCTCGGCTTCATTTACTCTGCACACCGCGCAGTCGATGATTGCCAAGCTACACTCGAATGTCTTGCACGCCCGCTGCCCCAGTCCGGGCGAACGGGGTTCAGCTTTTTGCTGGAGCAGGCCTTCGAACTGGCCTGCTGCCGGTTTGGTGGACACCGTCCTAAGCTCATTGGGCTCGGTTCTCGAACTCGACAGGGCTGAGGTAGCCCAGGGTCGAGTGCCGCCGCGCCGGGTTGTAGAAGCGCTCGATGTCATCGAACACGTCGGCACGGGCTTCATCTCGTGTCCGGTAGGTCCGTCGGGCCGTGCGCTCGGTCTTCAGCGAGGAGAAGAAGCTCTCCATTGCCGCGTTGTCCCAGACGTTGCCGGACCGGCTCATCGAGCAGGTCACGCCGTGCTCGGCCATCAGGCGCTGGAAGGGTTCACTCGTATATTGCGAGCCCTGATCGGAGTGATGCAGCAAAGCATCCGGCTTGCCTCTGCGCCAGATCGCCATGACGAGCGCATCCGTGACGAGTTGAGCCGTCATGCTGGCCTGCATCGACCATCCCACGACACGGCGCGAGAACAGGTCGATGACGGCGGCAACGTAGAGCCAGCCCTCGGCCGTCCAGATATACGTGAAGTCGGCGATCCATTTCCGGTTCGGGGCGTCGGCCGCGAACCGCCGATCCAGAAGATTGGGCGAGGCGGTCGCCCGCTCTCCCTCGTCCTTCGGCAGACCACGTCGGCGTGGCCGTGCCCGTAGGGCGTTCTCGCGCATGATCCGTTCGATGCGGTGCAGCCCGCATGAGACGCCCTCGGCCAGCACGTCGCGCCAGACGCGCCTCGCGCCGTAGGTGCGGTCGCTGGCCACGAAGCTCGTGTGGGCCTTGCTCAGGATGGCTTCGTCGTCCCGCGCACGTTGGCTGGGTTGCCGGGTGAGCCACGCGTGGAAGCCGGAGCGCGACACGCCCAGCGCAGCGCACATCCACGCGACCGGCCAGACAGCGCGATGCTTTGCGATGAAGGCGAACTTCATATCGCGTCCCTCGCAAAGTATGCGGCGGCCTTTTTTAGGATATCACGCTCCGCCTTCAGACGAGCGACCTCCTTGCGCAGGCGATCGATCTCGATCTGCTCAGGCTTCATCTGGCCCTGACCAGGGAAGGCATGGTGCGGATCGACCGCCGCCTGCTTCACCCACCGGTGCAGCATCGTCTCGTGAACATCGAGATCGCGCGCGGCCTGCGCAACACTGACACCACGTTCCCGAACCAGTCGAACTGCCTCGACCTTGAACTCACGTCCGAACTTGCGACGCTGCATGGAGCACCTCCGGCTTCACCATCACACCTAAACCGGGTGTCCGTAAAACCGGCAGCAGGCCAAAGGACGCCTCCTTGCAGGCCAAAGCCAAACGCTTGCCCTGCGCTGTCTGCACTTCGATTTGTCGCAGCTTGAGCACAACCTGCTCCGCGCTCGTCTTCTGACCTCGCTTCATTACCAACTCCTCCGGTCCTGGCTGATCCTCTCAATCAGCCAGGGCCAAAGCCAGCCGGTCAGGTCAACAGCTTCGAGCTTGCCTGCGCCCGCAACGATATCGACCATCGGCTGACCAAGCCGCGCCACCCTTGGACCAACGGTCAGGTCGAGCGAATGAACCGCACGATCAAGGACGCGACGGTCAAGCACTACCATTACAACAGCCATGCACAGCTGTGCGCTTACCTGGCTGAGTTCGTCAGCGCCTACAAATTCGCACACCGCCTGAATACCCTACGGGGCTCACGCGCTACGAGGCCATCTGCAAGGCATGGTCTGCTGAGCCCAGCCGCTACAGGGCAAACCCACTCCACCAAATACTGGGACCAAGCACCTAGTTCATTTTCCAAACACGCGGCCTTCCCCGCCTCGTGCCCTCCCGGTTTCGGCAACCGGGAGGGCTTCCGTTCATGCGATCACCGATCAGCCACGCCGGTCGCGGGCTTCCTGGAGACGGCGCAGGAAGACGGCGGCGCGGGCGCCGCGCTCGACCCCGTCGTCACAGCCCCCACGGATGACGATTCGCTTATCCCGAACCGTCATCTCCTCGGAGACCGGGATCACCGGCGCCAGCCTGTCGGGATGGAAATCGGCCGCGATCCCCTGCGGGCCGCCGCTGAGGCGGACGATGCCGAGAGCGAGGCATCCGATCCGCAGGCGCGCCAGGGTGAACAGTGCGTCCACCGATTCCGGCAGGGGCCCGAAGCGGTCCTCGATCTCGTCGCGCAGGGCATCGATCTCGGCCTCGGAGCGCAGGCGCAGGAGGCGGGTGTAGAGGCTCAGGCGGATTTCGGGTTCGGGGATGTAGTCGGCGGGCACACGCCCGCTCAGGCCGATCCGCACCTCCGGGCTCCAATCCTCGGCCGCCTCGCCCTTGGCCGCGCGTAGCGCCAGTTGCAGCAGATGCTGGTAGAGGCCGAGCCCCACGAGCTTGACGTGGCCGGATTGATCGTCGCCGACGAGGTCGCCCGCCCCGCGCAGGTCGAGGTCGCGGGCGGAAATGGCAAAGCCTGCGCCGAGCCGATCGAGGGCCTCCAGCGTGCGCAGCCGCTTCTCCGTCGAGGGGCTGAGCGGCTTGTCGGGATGCCCGAACAGATAGACGACGCCGCGCCGCTGCCCGCGCCCGACCCGGCCGCGCAACTGGTGCAGTTGTGCGAGGCCGAACCGCTCCGCGTCCCAGACCAGCATGGTGTTGGCGCGCGGCACGTCGAGCCCGCTCTCGATGATGCTGGTGGCGAGCAGCACGTCGCCCTCGCCGTCGGCGAAGCGCACCATCGCGTCGTCCATCGCGGCCGGCTTCATCTCGCCATGCGCCGTCACCACGTCGAGCCCCGGCACGAGTGTGCGCAGGCGCTTGGCCATCGGCGCGATGTCCTCGATGCGCGGACAGACCACGAAGCTCTGCCCACCCCGGCGGTGCTCACGCCGCAGCGCCGCGGCCAGCGTCGTCTCCTCGAAGGGGGCGATGACCGTACGGATCGGCTGGCGCACCGCCGGGGGCGTGGCGATCACGCTGAGGCTCTGCAGGCCGACCATCGCCGCCTGGAGCGTGCGCGGGATCGGCGTCGCGCTCAACGTGAGGATGTGGGCATCGCCCGCCGCCTTGCGCAAACTCGCCTTGGTCTTGGCGCCGAAGCGCTGCTCCTCGTCGATGATGGCAAGGCCGAGATCGTGGAACGACACGCCGCGCCCGGCGAGTGCCTGGGTGCCGACGACGAGACGCACGCGGCCATCGGCCAAGCCCTGCTTCACCCGCTTGGCCTCGGCGGGAGAGACGAGGCGCGACAGGTGCGCCACCTCGATGCCGAACCGGGCAAAACGCCGCCGGAAGGTCTCGACATGCTGGCGCACCAGCACCGTCGTCGGCGCCATGACGGCGACCTGCCGTCCGGCAAAGATCGCCGCAGCGGCAGCGCGCAGGGCCACCTCGGTCTTGCCGAAGCCGACATCGCCGCAGACGAGCCGGTCCATCGGGATCTCGCGGGCGAGGTCGGCCAGCGTCTCCTCCACCGCGCCGGCCTGATCGCCGGTGAGCGGGAAGCCGAAGCCGGCGGCGAAGCGCTCCATCTCGCGCTCCGGCGGCACGATCTGCGGCGCATGCGCCTTGCGGCGCTCCTCCGCAGCGGTCAGCATCGTCCGCGCTGCCCTAGCGAGCGTCGCCTCCGCCTCCAGGCGCCGTCGGGCCCAGGTGCCGCCATCGAGCCGGTCGAGGGTTACGGCCTCGGCCTCCGAGCCGTAACGCCAGATCCGGTCCGCCTGACTCACCGGCACCATGAGAATGGCATCGTCGGCGAACCGCAGGCGCAGGGCGTCCTCCTCGTCCGCCTCGCCATCGCGGATCGCCTCTAGCCCCTCGAACAGACACAGGCCGTGATCGCGGTCGATCGCGACATCGCCGACCCGTAGCTCGACCTCGCCGATCGGCAGCACGGCGGCCCGCCGCCCCGCCCCCGCCGCCAGGGCCCCGAACAGGTCGGCCGCGGCGATCACCGTCGCGCCGGCCTCCGGCAGGTGGAATCCCGCCTCGACCGGCATCTCAAACGCCAGCATCGCGCCGGGCTCAGCCGTCTCGACCTCGGCCCAGGCGTCGATCAGGCGCACGGTTCGCCCGTCGGCCGCGGCGGCCGCCCGCACGAGGCGGCGCAGCGGCGCCTTGGGTCCGGCGAGCACGACGCGCTCGCCCGCTTTCAGTGCAGCACGCAGGGCTTTGGCGAAGGAGGCCTCAGGGCGGCGCTCGCGGGTGAAAACCGGCCCTGCGATCCGCTCCGCCTCGGCGCTCGTCGCCGCCGCGAGACTGCGTGCTTCGACCAGTTCCGCCCATTCCCCGGGCGCGAGATAGAGATCCGGTGCGGGCTTCCGTGGGGATCGGTCATCCCGCCGGCTCCCGGAAGGTGATACCGCTCCTTCCGCCTCTCGCCCCTCGGCGATCTGCTCGAAGAACGCAGCGGCCCGCTCTTCCACCCCGGCTTCGACCACGAGACGCGCCTCGGGCACGTAATCGAGCATCGTCACGAGCGCGGGATAGAACCGGGCGAGCCGGTGCTCCTGCCCGGTGAACGGCTCCAAGGCGAGGCCCGAATCCGGGTCCAGGACGATTTCGGTGGCCGGGTCGATCACCAGCCGCTCGGTTTCGACGCGCGAGCGCTGCGACACCGGATCGTAGGAGCGGATCGCGGTGATGCGCGCGCCGTCATGCTCCACCCGGCAGGGAAGCGGTGCGGCGGCCGGGAACACGTCGATGGTCCGCCCCCGGACCGCCACCTCGCCGGGCTCATCGACGCGATCGTCGAGGATATAGCCGAGCCGTGCCAGTTGTGCCGTCAGTCGCTCCGGATCGAGCGGCTCACCGACGCGCAGCTCGATATGGGCCGATTCCCACGTCTTCGGCGGGGGCACGCGCTGCAACAGCGCGGGGGCAGTGGTGAGGACGATGTCCGGTTGCGCCCGGTCATCGGTCAGCCAGCGCAGCACGCCGGTGCGCGCGCCCATGACCCCGCGCGAGGGCGACGCGCGGTCGAAGGGCAGGCAATCCCATTCGGGAAAGACGGCCACCGTCCGCTCCGGTGCCAGCGCGCGCAGAACCGCGGCGATCTCATCAAGGCGGCGCCCGTCGTGGGCCACGTGGATCAACGGCCGCGCGGCTTGCGCGAAACCCAGCAGAGCTACCGCCAGGGCTCCCGTCGGGACGAGCGGGGCGACGCCGCCATCCGAGCTCGCATCCTGATCGTCTCGGGGCTTGGCGGTCCTGGGCTGTGCCATTTCTGTTCCGTCGAACGACTTCAGGGGTCAGCTGCCAGGAACGCCGCACAGCCTGCCAGCGGTTCCTGTTCTGCGACACCATCCCCGGTTTCCACCGAACTTTCCTGGGGACCACCGGGCCAACCGGTGGAGGAAGGCCCGGCTGCCGGTTCGGCCATCACGCGGTTCGACACCACCGCCAAACGCCGTTGCGGACGCCGCTCAGTTGGGCGGCTCGTGAGACACAGTCAGCACCCGTAGCTCAGAGAGAAGCTCTGGCTGTGGAGGCCGGTGAGGGGCGGGCCATCCATAAAGGGGGCCTGCCACCGGCCCGAACCCGACGGACCAGGGCAAGCCGGGCACGAAGCGCCATCTCGTCACCGACGCCCGCGGCACGCCGCTCGGCATGAGGCTGACGGGCGCCACCCGGCACGACAGCCCGTTGCTGGCGCCGCCCCTCGATGCCATCCTGCCACTGAGCACGGGCCGGCGCGGCCGGCGACGTCGGCGCCCCGACAAGCTGCACGCCGACCAGGTTTACGATGCCAAGGTGCGTCGGCAAGAGTGCTGGGCAAGAGTGCCGAGCGCGCGGGATCGTTCCGCGCATCGTCCCCAAGGGTATCCAAAGCAGCGAGAGGCTCGGGCGCCACCGCTGGGTCGCCGCGCGCAACCACGCGTGTTTCAACGAATTCCGCCGCCTGCCCGTCCGCGACGAGCCCCGCACCGACATCTACCAGGCCTTCACCGGCCTCGCGGCAAGCCTCATCACCCTCGCTCAAATCAGACGGTTCTGTCAGGCGCTCTTCGCTGCATTTCGGGCTGCATGTCGGAACCCCGTCGCAGGGAACCACGGAGGCATCGTGCGGGCGACAGGCGGTAACGCGCCGATTCGCACATCCGGGCTGGCTGGCTCGGGCTGCCGAGAGTAGGGCATTCCGACGGGAGCGGCTGGAGCGCGGCTCGCCCCAGCGACAGGAACCGCCACACAATGCCGATCAAAGCCCTGAACGATCGTAAGAAACTGTCGGGCGACTTCAACGAGGCCAACGACGCCTTCATCGACGCGGTGCTCACTGCGCTCCAAGCGGGCGAGATCCCGCTCGATCTGGCCCGGGCCTACCTCGCGCATCCGGTTGCCATGATGCATGCGGACGGCGCGCAAGCGGTGGCCAATTACTTCGAGCGGATCCTATCGCAGAAGCCCAAGATCAACTGGGCACCTGGCGATTGAGCCTCAGGCTTGGGCCGGCGATTGGACCGGGCCGATGGAGACGATCCGCCCGGATCGGAGTGCGGTAAAGTCAAAAAGATGAGCGCGGAACAGGCCGTGCTCGGCACCACCCGATCGAGATACCGACGGCGCCGGGCAAGAGTTGGCCCAGGCCTGCACGAAGGCATCTCTCACGCCCCTTCGCCGGCATGGCCGGCCCGGAGCGTGTCCGCCTCGGCCGCGAGGTTGGCTCGGGCGGACGTCTCGGAGCGGTCGCGAAAGGGGCCGGTCTGGTAGAGGTTGGGCCGGGCGAGGAAGCGGTCGAGGACGCCCGCGCGGCCGAACCGCCACGCCACTTCCGGAACCGCAGCGTATTCGCGCCGGATCGCCGCCGCATAGGCCTCGTAGACCGGACGGGGCGCGCCCAGCACCGCGAGATCGAGGTCGAGCATCAGCCGCGTGGCCGCGTCGTCGCTCGGCGCGTGCGCGGCGGTCGCCCGGATCATCGCCTCGGCCGCCCGGATCGGACCGGATTCTGCGGCCGGTCCGGCATGGATCAGCAGCAATGCGGCGCTGCGGGCTTCGTTGTCGGTGCGGGCGGTGTCGTAGACCGCATCGTGAAAGAAGATCGCGAGATCGATCGCGTCGTGATCGAGCCCGGCGAAGTCCGGAAGCGCCCGCACCGCGTCGTGCCCTTCGAGCAGGTCCGCGATGTGGCGCCAGTCGTGATAGTGGCGCCCGGCCTCCCCGTAGCCGGCATCGAGCGCCCGCCACGCCGCCTCGGCAGCGTCCGTCCGCACCGTCCGGGCCCAGAGTTCGTCGAAGCGTGCGCGCAGGCGGTCGTTCGTGCGATCGTTCACGGCGGGCCTCAGTTCACGCGGTAGCAGGTCGAGGTCGCCTCCGCGTTGCCGCGCAGGCCGCCCGGAGGACGAACCTCGCAGACGACGTACTTGCCCTGCCGTTCCAGGGTGAAGCTCGGGCCGGTGGCCGAGACGATGCGGTGGCCGCCGTTCAGGAGCGTGCTCATCGGTTGGTCGATCGCCTCCCAGGTGGTCGGAAGGCGCGGCGGTGCGGCGGCTGGCGGGGTCTGTGCGGAGGCGGCGGGAACGCCAGCGAGCGCCAGCCCAACGAGGGTGGGAAGGGGGAAGCGGAGCATGGCGAACCTTTGCGGTGGGCGGGCCTCAGCCCGCGGAGTGATCGGCCGCGGCGCCTCAGGGCGCAGCGGCCAGGGCGAGGTCGGCCTCCGGCAGCCAACCCGTGATCGGCTTTGCGCCGCGCCGGTAGAGGGCCCGCACCCAGCCGTCCCGCCGCTCCAGAATCGCCACGGGATCGTGGCGCACGAGGTAGGCGCCGCGCTCCGGGGCCGGACCCGGCTCGGGCCGGAATCGGGCACGCCGGGCGGTGACAAGGGCGACGCCGCGCCAGCCCTGTGCCGGCTCATCCGCCTCGCGCAGGAGCGTGTAGGGCTTGGCCGTCATGCTGCCCGTGGTCATCGGGCAGCCGCCGTGATCCTCGGCAAGCGTCAGCGCGGCACCCTCCGGCGTGAAGGCGAGGTTGCCGCGGATGCGCTCCGGCTCGCCCGGAAACCACGTCTCGACCTCGGCGCGCAGGCCCGAGAGCCGGCCCCGCAGCAGGAAGATGCAGCTGAAGGACGCCCCCCCGCCGGCCCCGCCGCGCTCCTCGACGAAGACGCCGGAGACGGCCTCGCCCTCCACCGCCAGGGTCATGCTGTCGTAGACGCCCGAGCGCGGCAGCGGCTCGGCGGCGGCCGCGCCGCACAGGGCGAGCACGGCCGCGAAGCCGCGGCACCCGTACCGGACCGACGGGATCACAGGTTCTTTTCCAGCACCTGCACCACTGCCGCCACCCGGTCCTTGAAGTCGGCGACGTTCGAGAAGGGCCGCCAGTTCACATCGAGGACACCGCCGTCGAACTTGAGGCCGTTGGGGTAGTTCGAGGCCGGCGCCGTCTTCTCGTCGAAGCGGATGCGGATCGACTTCAGCTTCGCCTGCAAAGCCTCGCGACCCATCTTGTCCTTGCCGACCTCCTTCAGCCCCGCAGCGATCGGCTCGAAGATCGTCTTCTCGAAATAGCCCTCGTCGGCATAGTACTTCGCGTCACCGGGAAGAGTGATCTGGTCCCACGCCACCTCGACCGGCACGGGAAAGCCCGCGGCCTCCTGAATCGCCTTCTCCTGCGCCGGGTAACGGCTCTCGCGATAGGCGGCGATGGCCCGGCGCTCGGCGAGCCCGATCGCCGGCTCGGCCCAGGCGGCGGAAGCGCAGAGCAGGGTCGCGGCGGCGGCGAGCGCGTTGCGGCGTGAGATCATGCGACGGTTTCTCCTCGAAGGGTCGGCCCGCATCGCGGGCGCGGACGTGGTGAAGGGCGGGTGCGTTGTCACGGCGTCGGCAGGCATCGCACCGGGCCGTCGGCCTCGACGGCGAGGCTGCCGCTCCAGACGAGCCGCACCGGGAAGGAGACGATGCTTGGGGTATCCTTGGGGGCCTTCCCGGCGCGGTAGGCTTGCGCGCAAACCTGGGCCGGCACCGGCAGGGCTGCGACCGATACCGGGAGCTTTTCCTCGCGCACGATCCGCGCCCAGCAGGCCGCGCCCCCTTGCGGGATCGAGCAGGTGCCCTGCACCCCGCGGCGGAAGCCGAGCCGCAGCGTCGCGCCCTCGGCTGCGAAGCTGTCGATGCCGTCGTAGGTGGTCGTGTCGGTGAACAGGCTGCGGCCGGTCCCGGCATCGATCACCGCGAAGGGCATGGTGCCGTTGCTGCTCGCATCCTCGAACACGAGGAACCCGTCCGCCCGCCCGATGAAGCGCTGGCCGCCGGTTTCCAGCGTACGCGCGCTGACGCCGGGCGCGGCGCGGCAGGCCACGGGCGGGCCGCCGCGGATCGGGATGAGCGCTGCATCCCCGGGCTCGGGCGTACCGGTGTCGCTCTCGCGGATGACAAGATCGGGATAGACGGTGCAGGTGATCTCTCGGCCTTCGGCATCCGTGACGGTCTCGACCTTCGCGGGCGGATCGAACCGCGCCGCGTTCCAACCCTCGGCGGCGGACGGCATCGCGGTGGAGAGGCCGATGAAGAGCCCGGCGACGGCGGAGCAGGAGAGAAGCGGCTCGGTGCGTGTGCGTCTCACGTCGAATCCCTGCTAAGCGGGGCCACAACCATGAAGGGAAGAATGTGACGATGACCCGATCGTGGACCACCGCCGCGCTCTTCGCCGCGCTGATTCTCGCGGATCGGCCCGCTCCGGCCTGGGCCGATCCGGACCTCTCGCCTGCGGAGGGAAAGAGCCTGCCCACCGCGGTCGTCGCCTATCTGGACCGGCGGCAGGGCTGCAACCACTGGTCCGGAGAGGATGCCTACGACGCGGCCCGCGGCCGGCAGATCGCCGCCGCCGTCAAGACCCTGCGCTGCGACGCCATCGAGGCGGACGAGACGCGGCTGCGGCAGCGCTACGGCCGCGATCCGGCGGTCCGGAAGGCGCTCGATGCCGCCGAGCATGCGGACTGATCCGGCCGGGACAGCCCGTCACCCGGCTGCATTGGCGGCAGCGCGCCGGTTGCGCACCAGCGAGATGAGCGCCCCGACGATGGTCGCCGCGAGCGCGGCCATGATTACCGCGAGGGTGATCGTGCGGTTCCACAGCCGCTCGAGGCCGAGATCGGTGGTGATCAGGTCCGGGCGAGCCGGATCGGCCATCGGCCCGGCGCCGAAATCGCCGACATGCAGGCCGGCGAACACGTAGTTCACCCGGCGCGTCACGGTGCCGGTGGGCCGGCGCAGGCTCAAGGTCAGGTCGCAGATGTGGATCGCGATCTTGGAGCTGCACTTGCCGTCGCTGATCCGGGCCTCCGCCACCGGCACGGCCGTCTCGCGGACCTGCCAGTCCGAGATCAGGGCCGGCGCCGTGTAGATGGCGCAGGCCGCGAGCATGGCCCCGAGCGCCACGACGCCGAACAGCACCCAGAAGGTCGCCATCCAGCCCTGGCCCTGGGGCGGCAGCCGCAGGGGTTCGGTGCGTTCGGCGCGATCAGGGGATGCGGTCATGAAGCCTCGGCGCGTTGGGATTCGGAGGGGGATCGCGGCGCGAGGGCCTCGGTCTCGGCGAGGAGGCGCCGGGCCTGCGCGGCCATCTGGTAGCGGCCGATCAGCTCGGCGAAGTCCGGCGGCTTCATTCCGCGCGGCAGGCCGATCGGGAACGTGATGATCCGGCGCTTCGCGTCGAGCTTGATTCCGTTCCGGCCGGGCAAGCGCTGCGGCCAGTCCGCCTCGGGCGGCAGCAGCAGGCGCGTGAGGATGCCGGTCTGGTTCAGCGTCATGTCGAGGTCGGCGATGGAGTCCCAGGGGATCGTCCGGTCGAGCCCCGGCGCCTTCAGCCCCGCGGGGCTGAGGGTCAGCATCACGGGCTCGCCCCGGCGCAGGATGAGGACGCCGGCCCCGCCCAGGAGCACGGCGAAGCCGAGCGCGATTGCGAGGACGACGCCGTTGTCCTTCGGCGAAATCCCCGGCACGCCGAACACGGCGATCGCGAGCGCGATGACGGCAAACAGGCCGCCGCCCACCGCCAGCGCGATCCCGCGCGGACGGTAGTTCGCGCGCAGCACCCGCTCCTCGGTGCCGACCTCCGCCGCCGTCGCCTCGAGATGGGCGCGGTACGCCGCGTCCTGCGCCCGCAGCGCGCCGAGGAAGTCGTCGGTCGCCGCCTGGCTGAGCCTGGTCGGGTCGGTGAAATAGGCGGCGAGCTGCCCGAGCGCGTGGGGCGGCGGCACGGCGCCGGCCGCGGCCAGGAGATCCGCGTCGATGCTGCGCCCGAGGGCGGCGACGCGCTCGCGGGTCGGCGGGTGGGTGTCGGTCGGGTGGGCCTGCTCCTCCTGCCAATGCGCCGCCGGGTCGTCGAGCCCGTTCCGGATCGCACGGTCGAGGGCGGCGGCGACGAGGTCGGGCGGCGCCGCATCCGGCGCGTCGGCCGCGGCCTGAAGGGTTTCGGCGACGCGCGGCCCCACCGCGCCGGCGCGGAGCAAGGCGCGGGCCGAGGCATCGATCGAGGTCACGCCCGCGCCGGCCGCGTCGGCCGCGAACTCGCGCGTCCGGCTCCAGTGGCGCACGGCGAGGTGGAAGCGCTCCATCACGAAGACGCCGAGGCGCAGCGACGGCCCGAGCAGCCCGAGCGAGCCCTGGTGGCCCTCGGCGACCGCGTCGAGGGAGCGCTCGACGCCGGCATAGATCGGCAGGAAGCGCTGGCTGTAGATGGTGTCGCCGCCGGCATAGTGGGCGAGTTCGTGGCCGATGATCGCCGCCACCTCGTCGCCCCGCATCAGGGCGAGATAGGGCAGCGGCAGGTAGAGAATCCGGCCGGTGACCCGCACCCCGCCGGGTTCCAGCACCGCCGGCCCGGCGCTGACGAAGAAGCCTTCGGTGAGCCCGACCACCACCGCCTCGGGCTTCAGGGCTCCGAGCCGCGCGGCGAGCCCCTCGACGAGGCGCCACAGGCCCGGCGCCTGCTCGGGCGTCACCGTCCGGCCGACGATCGGCAGCGGATCGGGCTCGAAGGCGCCGAGCGCCCG
Source organism: Methylorubrum extorquens (assembly GCF_024169925.1). NCBI lineage: Bacteria > Pseudomonadati > Pseudomonadota > Alphaproteobacteria > Hyphomicrobiales > Methylobacteriaceae > Methylorubrum > Methylorubrum extorquens. The sequence continues at coordinate 4,726,429 of NZ_JALJXF010000001.1, read as the reverse complement.
GCGCAGGCCGAGCACCGTCGTGCCGGCCACGAAGACGACGGCGCCGACCGCGACGACGGCGATCGCCAGGAGCTTCAGCGCACCGCCATCGAAGCCGCCCTGAAGCAGGGCCGCCGCCTCGAAGGTCACGGCAGCGACGAAACTCGCCGTCGCCGCCAGGATCTGGAGCGAGAGCGTCGCGGGGAGCAGCCGGCGCATCAGCGAGAAGCCGCGTACCAGGGCATCGCGCGAAGCGCGGCCGAGGCGCCCCAGGACGGCGCCCGCGAGCAGCACGAGCACGGAGAGCGCGGCGGCCAGCGCGCCGCCCGCGACGACGACCGGCGGCAGCACGCGCCGCCAATCCATGAGCGTGGCGAGGAGCCCAGCCTCGTCGCGGGCTTCGCGCGCCTTATCGATCGCGAGCGGCCCGCCATAGAGCCGGCCCTCGTAGCGGAACTGAAGGCGGGGATCGAAGCGACCGTCCCGCGGCGCCCGCGCTTCCATCTGCGTCACGAGGCCGGTGAGCCGCTGCGATTCGGCCTCGAACGCGGCGTGATCGTCGGCGCCGCGCCGAACCTCCCACAGGCCGAGCAGCAGGAGAACGAGCGGCAGCAGCACGGTGGCCGCGACGAGGCGCGCCAAGGCACCCGGACGAGAACGCGCGGGCGAAGTCGTTGCTTCGGGGATGGTCAGCCTCCTGAAGCGCGGGCGACCGCAAGGCCCACATGCGGATAAGCCGGACATGCGAAAAATGCCGGCCGACGACGGCGATGACGACTCCGCAGATGTCGTCAGTTCCAGGCTATTAAAGTTGTGCGCAACACAAGAGAGACCCGGATTGGTAGGATTTCTACCCTGCTGAGCCCGTAGGTCAACCGAATGTTGTCCTGTCGGCGGGGGAGCCTCGGCCCACCGGGATCTCACATCGGCCGGCGGGCGGATCGGGCTTGGCAGAGATACCGTAACAGCCCGCCACCGGTTGACCGTCAGTCGATCGCCGGGTTAGCCTCGTGCCAACAGAGTATTGTCAGGGCGCAACTCTGTCGAGGCATGGCCTTCGCCGGGCGTGCACCACGATCATAAGCCGGACAAAGAGCGGCAAGCGGCTCTTAAGTCGGCTCTTGCTCTTGAAACATGGGCGGAGACGGGCATGTGGCGTCAGGGCGATATCTTCATTCGCGCGATTTCCGCCGTTCCGCAGGAGGCCGCCAGCCGGCCGCTGCCGCATACCGTGCTCGCGCATGGCGAGTTGACCGGCCATAGCCACCGCGTCGTCGATCCCGCCGCTCTGTTCGCCGGCGACGGCTGTTTCTACCTCGACGTGCGCGCCGACCAAGCCCGCGTCGTCCATGACGAGCACGGCACGATCACCCTCGACCGCGGCGTCTACCGGGTGTGGCGGCAGCGCGAATACACGCCGCAGCGCATTGTCACCGTGCAGGACTGAGTGTCGGGGAATCGATCGCCGATGCCCCCCCGCACCCGCCCGGCGCATCCTGCGCCCTCAGGACACGCTCTCTGCCGACGAGGCCGGGCAAGAGGCCGGGCAGGTTCTCGACCGGCTCGACATGCCGCGCAACGAGGCCGCCCGCGCATTGCCGGACGGTCTCGTCTGTCACCGGATCCTCGCGCCCGCGAGCCGGCTGGACACGCTCGGCCACGGCATCCGCTGCCGCGAACTCGTGCTCGACGGCTCCGCCATCGCGCGGATCGAGGATGGCAACGCGATCACCTATCGCCTCTCCGCCCGCGCCTGCCACCGGCTGACGACCCTGCCGGCGGACCTGCGCGCCGGCATCGTCGATCTGCGCGATTGCCTCGCCCTGGAGACCCTGCCACCCGGCCTGTCGCCGGCCTTCCTCGACCTCGAAGGCTGCTCGGCGCTGAAGGCCCTGCCCGACGATCTCCATTTACGTGGCGGGCGGCTCAACATCCGCGACTGCGCCCTGATCGGCGCCCTACCGACGCGGGGCTCCGTCGCCGGGCTCGACATCGCCGGCTGCGGCCGGATCGACCACGTGCCGGAGAGTTTTCGCGTCACCTCGTGGATCGACGTGGCCGGCTCCGGCCTCACCGAACCGCCGCCGCACCTGCCCGGCATCGGCCTGCGCTGGCGCGGGGTGCCGGTGGATGCGCGCATCGCCTTCCGGCCGCATGAGCTCGGGATCGCCGAGATCCTGGAGGAGCGCAACGCCGAGCGGCGGCGGGTGATGCTGGAGCGCTTCGGCTTCGAGACCTTCATGGAGGCGGCCGAAGCGGAAGAACTCGACCGGGACCGCGACCCCGGCGGCGAGCGCCGGCTGCTGCGGGTCGATCTCGCGGGCGACGAGCCCCTCGTCTGCGTTTCGGTCGGCTGTCCTTCGACCGGGCGGCGCTACTTCCTGCGCGTTCCGCCGACCACCAAGACCTGCCACCAAGCCGTGGCCTGGACCGCCGGCTTCGACGACCCGGCCGACTACGCCCCGCTGATCGAGACCTGAACCGGTCCCGCCACCGCCCGAACGAGAAGCCGGAACCGATGCCCTACGAGAACCTGACGACCTTCTTCGGCAAGCCGGTCGAGGATTTCCAGAACGGGATGGAGGCCTGGGACTTCGAGCGCGCGGTGCCGCGCTTCCGCGTCGCGTACGATTCCGAGGACAACGTGCCGGCCATGCTCGGGAGCTACGCGGCGCTGCCCGGCGCCGAGGCGACCGACGCCCTCGTCATCGGCTACTGGCAGGGCGACGATTCCGAGGGCACGTCCCAGGCGGTCGTCGAGGCGCTGGTCTCCTATGCCGAGCGGTTTCCCAACCTGCGCGCGCTCTTCCTCGGCGACATCGTCTCGGAGGAGAACGAGATTTCCTGGATCAACCAGAGCGACCTCTCGGCGCTCTGGCCGGCCTTCCCGCAGCTGGAGCACATGCAGGTGCGCGGCGCCACCGGCCTCGCGCTCGGGCGGTTCGAGGCGCCGCGCCTGACCGCGCTCATCGTCGAATCGGGCGGCCTGCCGCGCCGGGTGGTGGGGGAGGCGCTGGCCGCCGGGGCGCCGGAGCTGCGCCATCTCGAACTCTGGCTCGGCACCGACGAGTATGGCGGCGACAGCACGCCGGCAGATTTTGCGGATCTCTTCGCCGGCCGGCTGTTCCCGAAGCTCAACACCCTGGCGCTCCGCGACTGCGCCTATGCCGACGACCTCGCCGCGGCGGTCGCCGCCGCTCCCGTGCTGGAACGCGTCTCGACCCTCGACCTCTCCCTCGGCAACCTGACGGATGCGGGCGCGGAGGCGCTCATCGCCTCGCCGGCGGTGGCGAAGCTGTCGCGGCTCGACCTGCACCACCACTTCCTCACCGAGGCGACGATGACGCGGCTGGCGGCTCTCGGGCCGGCGGTCGACCTCTCCGAGCAGCAGGAGCCGGACGAGTATGCCGGCGAGATCTACCGCAACATCGCCGTCTCGGAATGACGGGCGCCGGTGACTCGCTCACTGGGATTGCCCCCTGCGTCATCCTCGGGGTCGCGGGCGACGAGCGCACGGAGGGCTTCAGCGCCGCGCTGGTCCGGGCCGGGCACCCGCCTGCGCCCGTACTCGACTACGCCCGCTTCATTGAAGCGCCGGACCGGCTGAGCGCGCTGTTCCCGGAGGGGCGCGGCCTGCTGCGCATCGACTCGCCCGGCGGCGATCCAGGCATCCGCCGGGCCCTGTTGCGCCTCGGCGGTGAGGACGAGGCCGACGACGAGGCGACGCGGCTGCGGCCCGACCACGGCCTGCAGCGCGGGCTCACGGCGGCGCTGCGGCTCGCCCGCCGGGTCGTGCCGCCGGGCGTCGCCCTGACCCACGAGGCCGAGACGGTCGCCCTGTTCTACGACAAGCGGGCCTGCCACGCCGCCATGGCCGCGCACGGCCTGCCGGTGCCGCGGGCGCTGCCGCCGGCCGGCTCGTTCGACGCGCTTGTGGAAGCCATGCGCGCGGCCGGTCTGACCCGCGTCTTCGTCAAGCCGCGCTTCGGCTCGGGCGCCGCCGGCATCGCCGCGCTCACGGTCGCCCGCGACGGGATTGTGGCGGACTCCGCGGCCGAGCACGTGCCGGGCGCCGGGCCCGGCGTGCTGCACCATTCCCACCGGCTACGGCGCTACCGCGGAGCTGAGGCCGTGGCGCTGATCGACACGATCCTGGCGCAGGACGCACATGTGGAGCAGTGGGTGCCGAAGGCCGCTCTCGACGGCGGGCCTTGCGACCTGCGCGTGCTCGTGGTCGACGGCGAGCCCGCCCATAGCGTGCTGCGCAAGGCCCGCGGCCCGATCACCAACCTCGATCTCGGCGGGCGCCGGGGCGAGGCGGACGCGCTTCGCGCCCTGGCGCCGCCCGCCGTCTGGGAGGCGATGCGGGCAGATTGCCGCCGCTTCGCGAGGCTGTTCCCGCAGACCTTCCACGTCGCCTTCGACGTGGCACTGACCGTGGGCCTGCGCCGCCACGTCTTCTTCGAGGCCAACGCCTTCGGCGACCTGATCCGCCGTGTCCGGCACGAGGGGCTCGACCCCTACGAATGGCAGGTGGCCCGCCTGCCCGGCTGGATCGCCGCGCGCCGTCCCGTGGGACTCGCCGCATGATCCGCGCCGCCGAACGCGTGGGCTCGCACGACATCCTGCTCGTGACGCTCGATTCGCTCCGCTACGACGTGGCCGCGACCGCGCTGGCGGAGGGCCGGACGCCGAACCTCGCGCGCCTGCTGCCGGGCGAGGCCTGGGAGCGCCGCCACGCGCCGGGCAGCTTCACCTATGCCGCGCATCAGGCGATTTTCGCCGGCTTCCTGCCGACGCCCGCCGAGCCGGGACCGCACCCGCGCCTCTTCGCGCTGCGCTTCGACGGCAGCCGCACCACCGGGCCGGACACCGCCGTGTTCGACGCGCCCGACATCGTCTCCGGCCTTGCCGCACGCGGGTATCACACGCTGTGCATCGGCGGCGTCGGCTTCTTCAACAAGCGCACCCCGCTCGGCCGCGTCCTGCCGGGCCTGTTCGCCGAGAGCCACTGGCACGGCGGCTTCGGCGTGCAGGCGAAGGGTTCGACCGCGGCGCAGGTCGGCTTCGCCGTGGAGCGGATCGCCGCGCTCGAGCGCGAGCGGCGGCTGTTCCTATTCCTCAACGTCTCGGCGACCCATCACCCGACCCGCGCCTACCTGCCGGGCGCGACGCGGGAGAGCGCGGAGACGCAAGCGGCGGCGCTGGCCTACGCCGACGGCGCCCTGCCCCCGCTCTTCGCGGCGCTCGAGGCGCGCGGGCCGGCCCTCTGCATCCTGTGCGCCGACCACGGCACCGCCTTCGGCGAGGACGGCTATCGCGGCCACCGCCTCGCGCACCCGACCGTGTGGGACGTGCCCTACGCCGAGTTCATCCAGGAGGCGGCATGAACACCGTCATTGGCACCGGCATGGGCCCCGGCATGAGCACGGCAGCCCTGCGCGCGGGGCCGGTCTATGGTGGCTACCAATACGCCTACCCGCACAAGACCGCCTACCGGCCGCTGCGGCACCCGGTGCCCCTGCGCGAGGCCTGGGCGGAGGAAGCCAAGGACGGGCTGTTCCTCTACGTGCACGTGCCGTTCTGCGCGATGCGCTGCGGCTTCTGCAACCTGTTCACCCTGACCCGCGGCGAGGGCCGCGTCGCGCCCTATCTCGACGCCCTGCGGCTCCAGGCCGAGACGGTGGCCGACAGTCTCGGCCGGTTCCGGGTCGCCCGCATGGCACTCGGCGGCGGCACCCCGACCTTCCTCGAAGCGCCTGACCTCGACCGCCTGTTGGCGGATCTGCGCGACACCTTCGGGGCCACGCCCCTGGCGCTTCCGGCCTCGGTCGAGACCGCGCCCGGCACCACCACGCCGGAGCGGCTCGCCGTGCTGCGGGCGCACGGGGTCGAGCGGATCAGCATCGGCGTCGAGTCGTTTCGCGACGACGAGGCGCGGGCGATGGGCCGGCCGCAAAGCCGGAGCAGCGTCGATGCGGCGCTCAGAACGATCCGTGACGCCGGCATCCCGGTCCTTAACATCGACCTGATCTACGGCGCCGCCGGGCAGACACCCGCGAGCTTCCTCGAATCCGTCGAGGCGGCCCTCGCCTGGGAGCCGGAAGAACTCTTCCTCTATCCCCTCTACGTCCGGCCGCTGACCGGGCTCGGCCGGCGGGGCGGAGCCGCCGAGGACGACCGCGCCTGGGATGCGCGCCGCCTCGCGATCTACCGCGCGGCCCGCGACCGGCTGCGGACGGCCGGCTACCGGCAGGTCTCGATGCGGATGTTCCGCCGCGCCCCCGAGGCCGCATGGGGCCCGGCCTACGATTGCGCCCGCGACGGCATGGTCGGGCTCGGCGCCGGGGCGCGCTCCTACACCGCCGCCCTGCACTACGCGACCGCCTACGCCGTGGGGCAGCCGGGCGTCGCCGCCATCGTCGCCGACTACACCGCCCGCGACGCGAGGCGCCACGGCCGGGCCGATTACGGCGCGTGGCTCGACGCCGAGGACCAGCGCCGCCGCTTCGTGCTGATGCACCTGCTCCAGGCCCCCGGCCTGTCCCCGCGCGCCTACGCGGAGCGCTTCGGCACGCCGCTCCTCGCCGACCTGCCGGGACTGGCCGACCTCGCAGAGGCAGGCCTCGCCACCCTCGACGCGGAGGGTCTCCGGCTGACCGAGGCGGGCCTCGAACGCTCCGACGCGATCGGCCCCTGGCTCCAGACGGCCGGCGTGCGCGAGCGGATGCGCGCCTACGCGCTGCGCTGACCATGGCAGGCGCCCATCTCGACATCCTCTACCGAGGCCCGCTGGCGAGCTGCAATTACGCCTGCCCCTACTGCCCCTTCGCCAAGCGCCGGGACAGCCGCGAGACCCTGCGGCGCGACGCAGGCCAACTCGCCCGCTTCGTCGACTGGGCCGACAGCCAGACCCGGCGCACGCTGGGCATCCTGTTCACGCCCTGGGGCGAGGCGCTGATCCGGCCGGCCTACCGGACGGCGATGGCGCGGCTCAGCCGGATGCCCCATGTCACGCGGGTCGCCGCGCAGACCAACCTGTCCTGGCCGACGGGCTGGCTCGACGGTTGCGATTCCGACCGCATCGGCTTCTGGTGCACCTTCCATCCGGGCGAGACGCCGCTCGACCGCTTCCTCGGGCGCTGCGCCGAACTCGACGCCCGCGGCATCAGCTACAGCGTCGGCATCGTGGGCAAGCGCGAGCATTTCGCGGCGCTCGCCGCCCTGCGCCGGGCGCTTCGGCCCGAGATCTACCTCTGGGTGAACGCCTACCGGGACGAGGGGCCGAACTATTACGGGCCGGACGACCTCGCCACCTTGTGCGCGCTCGATCCGCTGTTCGACATCAACCGCACCGGGATCCGCAGCCGGGGCCGGGCCTGCGCCACGGGCGAGAGCGTGGTCAGCGTCGATGGCGACGGCGAGGTCCGCCGCTGCCACGTGGTTCCGGCCCGGATCGGCAACCTCTACGACCCGGGTTTCGACGCCGCCCTAACGCCGCGGCCCTGCCCGCTGGCGCAATGCCGCTGCCATATCGGCTACGCCCACATGCCGCATCTCGGCTTCCGCGAGCGGTTCGGGGCGGGGCTGCTGGAGCGGGCGCTGCCCTTCGACGCCGCAGCGGGCGCGCCCGGCCTCGCGAGGCGTTAGGATCAGCCGCCGTCAGGCAGGGAGGCCGAGGGCGGTCCGGGCCTGCGCCGGGGTCGCGACACGGCGGCCGTGCCGGGTCACCGCCGCGACGGCGAGGCCGACCAGCTCGGCGTTGCTGCCGGCCAGCTGCTCCCGCGTGATCCGAATGTTGTCCTCCAGTCCGGTGCGGACCGCATCCGCCCCGCGGGCCAGCGCCCAATCCATCACGCGGGCCTGCTCGCGGCCGATCCCGGCGGCGGTCCAGGTCGCCCCCGGCAGCAGGCGGCGCAGCTCCCCGAGCAGGAGGTCGAGCAGGTGCTCCTGCGCCGGCAGCGCGTTCTTCACGCCCATCACGAACTGCACGTGCGGGCGCGCATCCATCAGCCCGGCCTCGACGAGGCGCTTGGCTCCGTGCAGGTGCGAGAGGTCGAAGATCTCGATCTCCGGCCGCACGCCGTTGCGCTGCATCTGGCCGGCGAGTTCTGTCACCAGAGTGGTGTGGTTCTCGTAGACGATGGTCGGGAAGTTGACCGAGCCGGTCGAGAGCGAGGCCATGTCGGGCCGGTGCTGGAGCGAGAGGCCGCGGCTCGCCGGATCGCGGCCGCGCCCGCCGGTCGAGAACTGGACGATCATGCCGGGGCAGTGCTTGCGCAGGCCCGCCTGCACGGCGGCGAACTTCTCCGGATCGGACGAGGGGCTCTCGTCGTCGTTGCGCACATGGATGTGGGCCAGCGCCGCACCGGCCTCGAAGGCGGCCTGGGTCGATTCGATCTGCTCTGAGACCGTGATCGGCACGGCCGGGTTGTCGCGTTTGCGCGGCACCGAGCCGGTGATCGCGACCGCGACGACGACGGGGGGCTGGCCGGTCATGCTGTTCTCAAGCCTCGCAGAGTGAAGCGGTCGGCCGCAGGCCGGCGCAAGGGGGGGCCACTCGGCCCGCCTTGCGCTGGATCAAGGCACCCGTACCGGCCGGCGGCAAGGATGCCCCCACGAAGGATGGCCCCGCCAAGCGGAGGGGATGCCCCGGGGAGGCGAGCATGGCTTACGCGAACATCCTGGTCTCGGTCGACCTCGACGAGGCCGCCGCCGAGCGCATCCGGCTTGCGGCCACGCTCGCACGGCGCTTCGAGGCGACGCTCACCGGGGCGGCCGCCTGCAAGGTGCCGACACCCGATTACGTGCGCGATATCGGCGAGATCTATGACGAGGAGCCGCATTTCGAGGAGAAGGCGCGGGCCCTGCTCGAACAGGCACACGCCCTGTTCGAGCGCTCCGCCGAAGCCCCGCTGCGCCGCGACTGGCGCGAGGCCCTGGCGGGTCCGATCTCCCACCTCGTCGAGCAAGCGCGGGCGGCCGATCTCCTCGTGGTGGGACGCTGCGGCCTCGACGACATCCCGCTCTCCACCCTCGGCGTGTCGCCCGGCCCCGTCCTGATGGAGGCCGCCCGCCCGGTCCTCGTGGTGCCCCCGCGCGCCGAGCAGCTTCGGGGCGCCCGGATCGTCGTGGCCTGGAAGGACGGGTCGGAGGCGCGCCGGGCCGTCTCGGCCGCGCTGCCCTTCATCCGCGAGGCGGATCAGGTCTTCGTCGTCAGCACCGACGAAGGCGCCCGCAACGAGGGCGCGGAAGATGTCGCCGGCCATCTTGCCCGCCACGGCGCTGCCGTCACGACCCACCTGCTGCGCACCGTCGTGAGCGACGGCGACGAACTCCTGCGCTTCGCCGTCAAACAGGGGGCCGACCTCATCGTGATGGGTGCCTACGGCCATACCCGCCTGCGCGAGTGGCTGTTCGGCGGCGTCACCCGCGAGATGCTGCACCGCAGCCCCCTCCCCTGCCTGATGTGTCACTGATGCGTATCGCGACCACCCTTCCGATCCTGGCCCTCCTGCTGATCGCCCTCCCGGCCGCCACCCAGGCGCTCGATGCCCGCGCTAAGCGTGGCGAGACCATCGCGCGCACGAACTGCGCCCGCTGCCACGCGATCGGCCGCGTCGGCGCGAGCCCGTTGCCGGACGCGCCGCCGTTCCGCGCGTTGCACCGCCGCTACCCGGTCACGGATCTGGCCGAGGCGTTGGCGGAGGGCATCACCACGGGCCATCCGACGATGCCGGAATTCCGGCTCGATCCCGACGAGGCGCAGGCCCTGATCGCCTACCTTCAGACCCTCGAACGGTGAGGCGCTCGGACGAAGTCCGGTCGATCCCTGCGGGAGAGCGGAGTTCGGCTTCCGCTCTGATCAAGGGTTACCGTTTCAGCTCGCCGCGATGCGTTCGAGCCGGGCAACGTCCAACAGGCGCACGCCGCCGGGCACGATCAGCAGCGCCTTCTCCCGGTCGAGCCGGGTCAGCATCCGGCTCACCGTCTCGATGGTGAGGCCGAGATGGTCGGCGATGTCCTGCCGGCCCATCGGCAGCTCGACAGTGATGGAATCGTGCCCGATGCGGGCGTAGCGCGTGCGCAAGCCGAGCAGGAAGCTCGCCACCTTCTCCTCGGCGGTGCGGCGGCCCAGCAGCAGCATGTGATCCTGTGCCAGCGTCAGCTCATGGCCGGCCCGCTCGTAGAGGCGTTGCAGCAGGTGTGGCGTCCGGGCGACGAGGCCGGCGAAGGCACGCTTCTCGAACCGGCAGAGCGTCGTCGGCGCCAGCGCCTCGGCGGTGACGGTGAAGCGCTCGGGCAGCGCGAGGCCGAGGAAATCGCCGACCATGGCGAAACCCATGACCTGCCGCCGCCCGTCCGGCAGAAGCCGCGACAGGCGTAAAGCCCCCTCGGTGACGTTGTAGACGGCGCCCGCCCGGCCCTCCTGCTGGAACAGGGCTTGGCGCGGGTCGAGATGGACGGGCTGGCTCAGCGCCTCCAAGCCGGCGAGTTCTTCGCTCGTGAGCGCCGCGCAGACGCTGATGAGGCGGACCTTGCACGCGGCGCAGCCACTCTCCGAGCGGTCGTGCGCGCAAGGCGGCTCGGCTGGGATCGGCTCGACACCGGGGCTCTCGCCAGAGCTTTGCATCGGAAGCCTCCCGTCCCGCAGCCCGCTCCAAGCAATTCAATAGCCTGCCTCCGCGTCGCCTGTGAAGTCGAAACCGGACAGGGCCGAAGCGAGCGGATAATGAAGGACGACCGAGGAAGCGCATTACGGCGGCGTGGGCGATGTCTTCCCGCCGAGTGACTTCTTTCGCGGCCACATCTTTATCCTGATCTTTCCAGCCTTCTTGATCGGAACGGATGTCGTAAAGGGATTTATGCCGCTTCTCGCGACCGCGACAGCTTCGAGAGAGGGCGCACCGGAGGCGGCGCGCACGGATGCCTCGACGGCGCAAACCGGCGGCACAGAGCCTCGCCGGCGGCCCGACTCTCGCCGACTTGGCAAAGTGTAAGGGGAGTCCCGGCGTTCGGGTTGGGCTTGCCTCAATCCAGCCCGAGCGAGACCCGGCGCCCGGGCAGCCTGAGATCCGGTCGGTGGCTCGTCAGCACGACGATGCGGTCATGCCAGTGCGCGAGCAGGCGCCCGAGGATGCGCGCGGCCTGATCGTCGCCGAGATGCTCGGCCGGCTCGTCAAGGAGGATGACGGGGGCCGGGCTTAAGCAGGCGCGGGCGAGGTTGAGGCGTTGCGCTTCGCCCAGCGAAAGGCCGCCCTCGCCGATCCAGGCATCGAAGCCGCCGGCCGCGCGAATGCGGGTGTCGAGTTCGACGGCCTCCAGGGCCGCCCACAAAGCCGCGTCGGAGACGCCGGGCGCGAACAGGTTCTCGCGGACGGTGTCGGACAGGATCGCCGCATCATGCAGGCTCAGATGCGTCAGCGCCCGCCGCTCAGCCGCCGGGCGGACGGCACCGCCGAGCCGGATCGTCTCGCCGGGCCGCTCCTCGCTCCAGCCAGCCAGCGCCTTCAACAGGGTGGTCTTGCCGCAGCCGCTGGCGCCGACGAGGGTCAGCGGTGTGCCGGGGACGACGGCAAGCTCCGGTGCCGGGCCGAGATCGCGCCCGTCCGGCGCCCGCAGGCGCAGGCCCTGCAGGGTCAGGGCGCCGGGGGCCGGACCGGGCCGAGGGGCCGGCTCCGCGGCGGTGCCTTCCTCTGCGGTGCCTTCCTCTACGGCGAGGGATTGGCGGGCGAGCCGGGCACGGACGGAGCCGAGCAGCGCTCGCGGCAGCGACAGGATCGGCTCCGCGAGGGCGAGCCAAGCGAAGGCCAGGAAGGCGGCGGGCAAGAGTCCGGTGCCGCGGGCACCCGCGCTCCAGGCGGCGAGCAGCACGACCAGGGCGATGGCGGGGCCGGCCAGCGCCAGTACGGCCTCGAACCGGGCCAGCGCCCGCCTTCCGCAGGCGGCCTCGCGCTCGGCATCGCGCAGGGGATCGAGGGCGATCCGCAGGGCCGGGCCGCGCCGCCCCTCGACGTCGAGGGGTACCGCACCCGCCAGCGCCGCTCCGAGATCGGCGGCAGCGGTGCGCCGCGCGCGGCGGGCCCAGGCCTCGATGGCCGCGAGCCGCGTCAGCGCGTGCCGGGCCACGAGGCCGCCCGCCAGCGCGAGCACCGCGACGGGAAGGAGCGCGAGCGGCGCCGTGAGGGCCGTGGCGAATACGAGCCCGGCGAGCGACGCGCCGGTCAGGGCCACGGGAAAGCCGATGCGCAGCCGGGCGTAGTCGATGTCGGCCACGTCGTCGATGAAGTCGGCGAGCCGCTCCGGCCGCCCGAGCTGCCAGCCGGCGCTGCGGCTCTCCGGGGCCCGCGCCAGGGCGGCGAACAGGCCAGCGCGGCGGCGGACCTGATCGGTCAGCGCCACGCGGTGGCCGGCCATGCGTTCGCCGTAGCGCGCGCCCGTGCGCAGCAGCGCGAACAGGCGCACCAGGGCGGCGGGGTGGTGGAAGTTGAAGGCGAAGGCCGCCGGCCCGGCCCCGGCCAGGGCCACCGCGGCCAGGAAGCTCACGGCGGTGCCGGCGAGCGCGAGATTCGCGGCGAGCGCCAAAGCCGCGAGGGCGAAGGCGAGGGTCCAAGCTCGGGACGTTTCGGCGCGGCCGGAACCGCCCGGCGTCGTATCGGAGCGGGTGCGCATCAGGCCGCCTGCCTCTCGGAAAGGGCGGGCCTCAGGGCGATGCGCCGGTCGGCGATCGCCGCCAGCGCGGGGTCGTGGGTCGCCACGATGACGAGGCGGGTGCGGGCGGCGCGCGCGAGGGCCCGGCGCACCCGCGCGGCGTTGTCGGGATCGAGCTTGGCGGTCGGCTCGTCGCAGAAGGCGGTGCCGGGCCGCAGCAGCAGGCGCGCGACGGCGACCCGGACCCGCTGGCCGCCGGAGAGGTTTTCGGCGCCCGCCCGTACGGGGGCATCGAGGCCGCCGGGCCAGTGCGGATCGTCGTCCAGGCCGAGCGACGCGGCGGCGGCCGCAACCGCCTCAGGCGGCACCGGTCTGCCGTCGGCGATTGCGGTTGCGAGCGTGCCGGCCGGGATCGGCGTGTCCAAGGAGACCCAGGTCGCGGGATGCCCCTGATCCGGCGCGCGGACGGTCCCGGCGAGGGGTGCCTCGACACCAGCGAGCACCCGCAGCAGGGTCGACTTGCCGGCACCGCTCGGGCCTGTCAGCGCGACGAGGCCGGTCGCGGGCAGGTCGAAATCGGCGACGGGTCCGGCATGGGGCAGGACGAGGCCGCGGGCGCCCGGCATTGCGGGAACCACGCCGCGTTCGGGTACCGTGTCGGCGTCCTCCGAAAACACCCAGGCGAGCGCCTCCGCGGCCGCCTCACCCTCCGCCTTGGCATGGTAGAGTTCGGCGTAGCGGCGGAACGGCAAAAAGTATTCGGGGGCGAGCAGCAGGATCAGCAGGCTCTGCCACAGCGCCAGACCTGCGAAGCCCGGCACCTCGGCAAGGCCGAGATGGCCGAGCCCGAGGAAAACCGCCAGGATCGCGATGGCGAGCGAGGCGAAGAAGTCGAGCACGCCCGCGTTCAGAAAAGCCACCGCCAGCACGCCCATGGTGCCGCCGGCGTAAGTCTCAAGCCGACGGTCGAGCTTGGCCGTCTCGCGGGGCAGGCCGTGGGCGGAGAGGATCGTCGGCAGCGTCCGCACCCGGTCGGCGAACTGCGTGGCGAGCCGCCCGAGCGCCGCCTCCTGGGCGGCGGCCCGCTCGCGGATCATGCCGCCGACGAGGGCAAAGAACACGATCATCACCGGTGTGGCGAGGAGCAGCGCCAGGGCCGCCTGCCACGAGACGACGGCGACCGCGCATGCCGTCAGCACCGGCCCGAGCCCCATCATCCGCCGCGCCACGGCGTGGCCGACGACGAGCCGGGCGAGCGCGCCGGGATGCCGCTGCAGCCCGGCGATCACCGCGCCGCGCGGCAGATCGGCGGCGGTGCGCGCCGGCATCGCCGCGAGCCGCGCCTCCGCGGCATCGACCAGAGCGACGGCGATCTCCGCCTCAAGGGCGGCGCTGCGCGCCTCGATCGCGCATCCCAGCCCGGCGCCCGCGAGGAGGCAGGCCCCGGCAAGGCCGAGCGCGGGCCCGTCGAGCCCGCCCGTCTCGATCAGCGCCCCGGCGAGCCGCGCCAGCGCGACGGCGAGCCCGAGCGTCGCGGCGCAGCGCAGGGCCTGGAGCCCGTGAAGGCGCGACAGGCCGGCCCGCGCCGCCCCGCGGGCGAGGGTCAGCGCCGCGGGCTCTGGGGCGGAACGGGCGCGGGGGGATCGACGGGTCATGCCGCCTTGTGCGGCGGGGGCGGCTCGAGCGGCTTTGATCTGCGTCAAGGATGCAAAAGCGCGGCAGCGCGAGAGGCAGCATCGGACAAGGAGCCTCCCATGACCGACCCGCTGCTCGTCGATCTGTCGCGCCTGCAATTCGCGCTGACGGCGATGTACCACTTCCTGTTCGTGCCGTTGACGCTCGGACTTTCGATCCTCGTCGCCATGATGGAGACGGTCTACGTCATGACGCGCCGCAAGATCTGGCGCGACATGACCAAGTTCTGGGGCCTCCTGTTCGGGATCAATTTCGCGCTGGGTGTGGCCACCGGCCTGACCATGGAGTTCCAGTTCGGCATGAACTGGGCCTACTACTCGCACTATGTCGGCGACGTGTTCGGGGCCCCGCTCGCCATCGAGGGCCTGATGGCCTTCTTCCTGGAGGCGACCTTCGTCGGGCTGTTCTTCTTCGGCTGGGACAAGCTCACGGCATTGGCCCACTGCATCGTCACGTGGCTGATGGCGCTCGGCACGAACTTCTCCGCACTCTGGATCCTGATCGCCAACGGCTGGATGCAGAACCCGGTCGGCTCCGCCTTCAACCCCGACACGATGCGCATGGAGGTGACCGATTTCGCCGCCGTGATCCTCAATCCGGTGGCGCAGGCGAAGTTCGTCCACACGGTCTCGGCCGGCTATGTCTGCGGCGCGGTGTTCGTGCTCGGCGTCTCGGCCTTCTACATCCTGCGCGGGCGGCATCTCGAACTCGCCAAGCGCTCGTTTGCCATCGCGGCGGCCTTCGGCCTTGCCTCGGCCCTCAGCGTCGTCGTGCTGGGCGACGAGAGCGGCTACGCCGTCACCGACCACCAGAAGATGAAGCTCGCCGCCATGGAGGCGATGTGGCACACGGAGCCCGCGCCCGCGTCGTTCACGGCGATCGGCGTCCCGGATCTGGAGAGCCGCACCACCCGCTACGCGCTCCACATCCCCTACGCGATGGGCCTGATCGGCACCCGCTCGCTGACGACCGAAATCCCCGGCATCACCGAACTGGTCGATCACGCCAAGGGCCGCATCCGCAACGGGCTCGTCGCCTACGCCGCGCTGGAGCGGATCAAGGCCGACCGCACCGACGAGGCGGCCCGGGCCGAGTTCGCCCGGACGCAACAGGATCTCGGCTACGCGCAGCTCCTCAAGCCCCTGATCGGCGATCCGCTGAAGGCGACCGATGCGGAGATCGACCGAGCGGCGTGGTCCACCGTGCCGCACGTGCCCTCGCTGTTCTTCACCTTCCGGGCGATGGCGGCCTGCGGCTTCCTGCTGATCGGCCTGTTCGGGGCGGCGCTCTGGTACACCGCCCGCGAGGCCGAGGCGCCCCGCTGGCTGTTCCGGGCCGCGCTGCTGGCCCTGCCGCTGCCCTGGATCGCGATCGAGTTCGGCTGGTTCGTCGCCGAGTTCGGCCGCCAGCCCTGGATCATCGAGGGCGTGCTTCCGACCGCGCTCGCCACCTCGGAACTCGGCATTCCCTCGCTCCTCATCACCATCGCCGGCTTTACCCTGGTCTACGGCGTGCTCGCGGTGATCGAGGTGCAATTGATGCTGCGCGCCATCGCCAAGGGCCCGGAGACGCTTGCCGAAGACCCGGCCGCCCTCTTCCCCGGCACCGGCACGAACCGGACCGACGCCGGCCTCGTCGCGGCCGAGTAGCCCTCTCCCCCCTTCGCCGGCCGACCTCGCCATTGCGCCGGCCCCTCGCCCGAGGAGTTTCCCTCATGCTCGCCCTTCTCTCGGACTACGAAAGCTTACGCCTGATCTGGTGGGTGCTGCTCGGCGTGCTGCTGATCGGCTTTGCCGTCACCGATGGCTTCGATCTCGGCGTCGGCGCCCTGCTGCCCTTCGTTGGCCGCACCGACGTCGAGCGGCGCCTCGCGATCCACACCGTTTCTGCCACCTGGGAAGGCAACCAGGTCTGGCTGGTGCTCGGCGGCGGCGCGATCTTCGCCGCGTGGCCGGCGCTCTACGCGCTGAGCTTTTCCGGCTTCTACCTCGCGATGTTCCTCGTGCTGTTCGCCCTGATCCTGCGGCCGGTGGCGTTCAAGTACCGCTCGAAGCGCGAGAGCGTAGTCTGGCGCGCGCGCTGGGATTGGGCGCTGTTCGTCGGTGGCGCGGTCCCGGCGCTCATCTTCGGCGTCGCCGTCGGCAACGTGCTCCAGGGCGTGCCTTTCCACTTCACGGGCGACCTTCGCCCGATCTATGCGGGCAGCCTCTTGGGCCTGCTCAACCCGCTGGCGCTGCTGTGCGGCCTCGTCTCTCTGGCGATGCTGGTGGCGCACGGCGCGGCGTGGCTCGCCTTCAAGGCCGAGGGGCCGGTCGCCGAGCGCGCCCGCGCCATCGGGCTCAAGGCCGCGCTCGCCACCGCCGCCCTGTTCGCCCTCGGCGGCCTCCTGATCTGGGCCGGCGCCTTCGGCGGCTACCGGGTGCTGAGTCCGCTTCCCGGCGATGGCCCGTCCAATCCGCTGACCAAGGCGGTCGTGGCGGATGCCGGCGCGTGGCTCGCGAACTTCCGGGCCCATCCCGCGCTCGCCCTGGTGCCGCTCTCCGGCATCGCCGGCCCGCTGCTGGCGGCGCTCGGCTTCCGCGCCCGGTTCGAGGGGCTGACCTTCCTGGCCTCCAGCCTCGGCATCGCCTGCATCATCGCCACCGTCGGCCTGTCGATGTTCCCGGTCATCCTGCCCTCGAACACGCATCCGGGCCACGCACTGACCGTGTTCGACGCCTCCTCCAGCCGGGCGACCCTGCGCAACATGCTGATCGCCACGGTGGTCTTCCTGCCGATCATCCTCGCCTACACCGCCTGGGTCTACCGGGTGCTGTGGGGCAAGGTCTCGGAGCGCGACATCACCGCGCCGGGCTCGGCCGCCTACTGACGCTCCCGGCCCCGGCGCCGCCGGGGCCTCCCCCCTGCCTCGCATCAGGACGCGCGACGATGTGGTACTTCGCCTGGATCCTCGGCCTCGGACTGGCCGCCGCCGTCGGCGTGCTCAACGCCCTCTGGTACGAGCTGCGCGCCGTGCGCGAGACCCCGCCCGAGGTCACGCCGACGCTGCCGACGCCGTGAGGCGCCGTCTCCGAGCCCCAGGCCTCAGCCGCAGATCAGATCGATGGCGTGCCGGCTGAACCGCTCGGCGAAGGGCTCGGGCGGTGCCCGGTCGGTCACCACGGTGAGCGGCGCGGCCAGATCGAACGTCTGGAGGTTGGCTTGGCGCCCGAACTTGCGGGAATCGGCGAGCAGCACCGCCCGCCGGGTCTGGCCCCGCAGCGCCCGACGCAGGACGGATTCGTGCTCCTCGTAATCCATCCAGCCCTGGGCAAGGTCGCAGGCCGCGATGCCCATGATCGCGAGATCGAAGAAGTGGCGCCGGGCGTAGTCCACGGTGTCGTAGCCGACCAGCGCGTTGTCGTTCGGCCGCAGGCGGCCCGGCGTCAGGTTCACCCGCGCCGGGCTGTCGGCGAGCAGCAGCGCGAGGTCGATGGAATTCGTCGTCACCGTGAGCTTGCGGGTGGTGAGCCGCCGGGCCAGGGCCAGCGTGGTGGTGCCGGTGTCGATGAAGATCGACATCCCGTCCTCCACCAGCCCCTCGGCCAGCGCGGCGACGCGGCCCTTCTCCCGGCTGTTGAGCCCGCTGCGCTCGGTGAGCGGGCGCTCCTGATCGAGGCGCGGCATCACGGCGCCGCCATGGATGCGCCGCAGCAGCCCGCGCTCCTCCAGCATCTTCAGGTCGCGCCGGATCGTCTCGTCGGAGACCGCCAGGGTGGCGGCGATGCTGGTGACGCCGACGCGCCCCGTCTGCGCGAGCTGCGAGAGAATTTCCTCGTGGCGATGATCGGTCAGCATCCCGGCCCTGTCCCCTTTGGGATCAGGATAGCGCCGCAGACACAGAACGGTCGCGCACAATTTCCAAGACGTGCACAGGGTGCACAACCACGCCGCGATCCTGTCCGGCCCAGGCGAGCCGGACAGGATGCGGCGCGCGTTCCAAAAAATCAGGCGTCGAGGGCCGGGGCGCAGCGGTGATGTGTCGCCTGCTCGTAGGCGTAGGCGCAGGCGAGCAGCTCGCCCTCGCTCCACATCCGCCCGACGAAGATCAGGTTGAACGGCGAGCCGGAGGCGTAGGCGCCCGCCGGCAGCGTCACCCCCGGCAGGCCAGCGATGTTGATCTCGCAGACCGTGGTCTCGAGGAGCGTGCCCGGCCCGTGCAGCGGCGGCAGCTCGGCCCGCATCTGCGGGAAGACCAGGGCATCGAGCCCGTGCTCCGCCATCACCCGGTCGAACAGCGCGAGATAGGCCTCGCGGGCGGCGAGGAAGCCGGAGAGGTCGGGCGGGCTCGCCGGGTCGGCGAGGCAGGGCGCGAGCCCGGGCAGGTTGGTGATCGGGTGCAGCACGCCGCCCGGCGCGAAGGCGTCCTCGGCTTTCGTCGCCTCGGCAAAGGCGGCGAAGCTGCGGATCGCCGCGTCCGGCCCCATCCGCTCCAGATAGAGCTGAAGGTCGTAGGGTGCGGATTCGAAGCCGCGGGCGTCGAAGTAGACGAGGCCCGGCGTCGGCTCGGCGAGGGCGGCGAAGTCGGCTCCAGCGAAGGGATCGGCTACCAGGGTAGCGCCGGCCGCTTCCAACTCCTTCTGCGTGCGCGCGTAGAGGGCGCTCGCCTCCTCCGAGAGCGGCAGGTCGCGCCAGCCGGGCCCGTAGAGGCCGAGGCGCTTGCCCGCCAGCGCGCCCGCATCGAGCCCCGCCGCGTAGCCCGCGGCCGGGCGCTTGCCGATGCCGGCCACGGTCTTGGGGTCGGCCGAGGAATAGCCGGCGAGTGCGTCGAGGGTGAGCGCGGCATCGCGCACGCAGCGGGCGATCGGCCCGACCACGTCGCGGGTGCTGCCGGCCAGCGGCATCACGCCGGCATTCGGCACGAGGGCGAAGCTCGGCTTGATGCCGACCAAGCCCTGCGCCGAGGCCGGGTTCTGGATCGAGCCGCCGGTCTCCTCGGCGAGCCCGAGGACGGCGAGGCTCGCGGCCACCGCCGTGGCGGTGCCGGCGCTCGACCCGCCGGGGATGCGGTCGGGCGCGGCCGGGTTGAGGGTGGGGCCGGCCCAGGAATCATTGGCGTGGCTGCCGGTGTGGCTCAGCACCGGCACGTTGGTCTTGCCGAGGATGACGCAACCGGCCGCGCGCATCCGCGCCGTCACCGGCGCGTCGGTCGCCGGAATCAGATCGACGCCGCCGGCCTCGGCGGACAGGAAGTGCCAGCCGCCGGTGCTCGGCAGGCCCGCCATGTCCATCGTGTCCTTGATGACCACGGGTACGCCCGCAAGCGGCCCCAGCTCTTCGCCGGCCGCACGGCGGGCATCGATGGCGCGGGCGTCGTCGAGTGCCCGCGGATTCATCACGATAAGCGCCTTGTAGCGCGGATTGTAGGTCTCGATCCGCGCCAGGAACGCCGCCGCCAGCGCCTCGGCGGTGACGCGGCCCTCGGCAAAGGCGCGCTGGCAATCCTCGACCGTCATCTCGATCAATTGGTCCGCCAGCGCATCCTCGGCCATCTCGGGGGCGACGGCGACGGAAAGGGCCATTGCGTTCATCTCGATCTCGCGCTCCGCATCCTTGAAGACGGCGAGGCCGATTCCATCCCGTTGGAATCGCTCACGCGAGCCATCCGCGCGGGGGCGAAACGGAGGCTCGCATGCTCGCCGTCACCGGCCCTCACGGCCGGCGGACACGTCCTAGCAACGCCTATGCCACAAAAGCCACAAAACCCTCGAAAGGCGGATCGGGCCCTGTCGCATCCGATTCGAGGGGACGGCCGGTTCGCCGGCCCGCGGAATAGCTTTCGACGTTTCACGCGTGCAGGGCGAAGCTCTTCCCGGGAACACCGGGCCGGCGGGCGGTGAATGGCGCCAGCATTAACCGGCCCTTAAGCGCTTGGCGGCCTCGTCTAACGGGCAGGAATACCAATCCCGGTTTTCTGCGGCCGGCAAGCTGTGCCGGCGGAGCCCTCGCATGCTGGATTCCGTCCGAATCTCGCTCAAGGTGCTGAACGCGGCCCAGCTCGCCCTGATCGCGGCGGTGGCGCTCGGGCTCGCCTGGATCGGGACCGCTGTGCTCGGGGCCGGTCCCGCCACGGACGGCGCGCAGCGTGCCGCGATGACGGGCGCACGTGCCTTCGCGGACGCAGTCGATGCGGAGCTGCATGGCAGTGTCGCGGATGCGCGCACCGTCGCGCTGCTGCTGCGCCCCGGCGATCCGACGCTGAACGAGGCCGAGCGCTCGGCCCTGCTGCGGGACTGGCTCGCGCTCAACCCGCGCTACGGGGATGCCGCGCTGATCGGTGCGGATGGCAGCGTGCGCGCCGCCGCCGATCCGCGCCGGCCCGGCAGCAGCGTCGCCCGGCAGCCCTGGTTCGCGCGGGCGCGCAACGCCGAGGTCGTCATCGCGACCCAGGGAGACGAGACGGCACCCTTCGATGTCGTCCTCTCCCTCGGAGTGCCCGGACGCTCCGACCGGATCCAGCTTCGCGCCGGCCCTGCCTTCCTCGAGATCGGTGCCCGCCTGCGCGGGGCGCTCGACCTGCCCGAAACGACCGCCTTCACCGTGAGCGGCGCCGACGGGCGGCGGCTCTCGGGCACAGCGTCCGCGCCCTGGGGCGAGCACCGCTCGGCCTCCGCGCCGGTCCAGGGCGGGCGCGAACTCAGCTCTCCCGGCTGGGTGGTGACCGCCTACGCACCGGCGAGCGTGACGGCGGGTCTACTGCCCGACGGGCGCCTCCTGGCGCTGGCGCTCGCCGTGGTGGGCGCTGCCGCCGGGCTCGGCTACGCCCTGGGGGGCCGCGCCGCGCAGCCGCTGCAGCGCCTCGCCCAGGGCGAGGCCGGGCCGGACGAGGCTGCGGCCTCTCCGGTGCGCGAGATCGCGGCGCTGACCGAGGCGGTCGCCGGCCGCTCGCAGAGCCGTGAGGCGGCGCTGGCGCTGGCGGGAACCGGTCTCGACCGGATCAAAGGCCGGCTTCAGACCTTCGAGGCGATGTCCGGCTGGACCTGCTGGGAGATCGACCCGGAGACGCGTCAGGTCGTGTGGTCGGATTCCGACCGGACCGGCACGGCGACGGCCTCGGACCACGCCACCGACCTGTCCGACCTCGCCGAATGGTTCGAGCCGGAGGACCACGCCCTCCTCGACCTCACCCTCGACGCGGCGCGCCGGGCGGACGGGCCGCACGACGTGGTGCTGCGCGCCCGCGCCGACGGCGCCGACCCCGCTCCCGAAGCGGAGCGGCGGGTGCTGGTGCGCTTCCTGCGCGCGGCGGGCGACGGCAGCCGCATCCACGCCCTGAGCCGGGCGATCGAGGGCGGCGTCTCGGAGACGCCCTCGGGCCTGAACGAGCGGCGGCGCAACGCCGTCCTGCGCCGCGTGACCGACGGCATCGTCCACGACTTCAACGACGTGCTCACGATCGTGCATGCCAACCTCGCGACCGTGCGCCGACGCCACGGCCTGAACCCCGAGCCGGCACGCCTCGTCGATGCGGCGCTCGCGGGCGCCACGCGCGGGGCGGCGCTGACCCGGCGGATGCTCGGGCTCGTGCGCGGCGAGGGCGAGGCCTTGGCCGAGTGCGACCTCGGCACGAGCGTCGAGGCCGCCCTCGCCTTCATGGCGGCCAACGTGCTGCGCGACGTGCCGGTCATCAACCGCGTTCCCGGCGACCTGCCGAAGGTGCTGTGCGCCGAGCGCATCCTCGAACTCGTCCTGCTCAACCTCGCCTTCCACTTCCGCGATCACGGGCTTCATGGCTTCGCGATCGGGGCCGCTGAAGAGATGACCGAGACGGAGACGGGCTTCGGCCTGCCGCCGGGCGCTTACGTGCGCCTCCTCGTCGCCAGCGGACAGCACGAGCCCGGCCGGACGGTGCGGGCACCCCGCTCAGGGTCGCTGGAGACGGTGGCCCGGCTCCTCGCCGAGATCGGCGCCGGCTGGCGCCCCGTCTCGGACGGGACCGGCGAGGACGCCTTCGTCGCCGAGATCTGGCTCCGGGCCGCCGAGCGGCCGCCGGAGCATCCGGCCCTCTGGTATTCCACCCTGCGCGTCCTCCTGGTGGAGAGCGACAGCCTCGTCCGGGCGAGCCTCGCCGAGGCGCTGGCCGATCTCGGCCACGACGTGGTTCAGGCCGCCTCGGGCGAACATGCCCTCGCGCTGCTCGGCGAGAGCGCGGACTACGACGCCATGGTCGCCGACCAGTCGATGCCGGTGATGACCGGCCTCCAGCTCGCCGCGACGGTGGTCGAGCGCTATCCCGACATCCGCATCATCCTGGCGAGCCCCCACGGGCACCTGCCGGCCGCGGCGCGGCAGTTCCTGCAACTGGACAAGCCGTTCCGCCCCGACGATCTCGCGGCGGTGCTGAGCGCGGCGGCCCCGCAGGCCCGGGCGGCCTGAAATCGCCCGGCATCGGGAACGCCTGACAAGATCTCGGCCGAGATGAAATAGGCTTTTCCGGATTCGGGGAGGATCCTGTTAACCGTGGACCCCGATAAATCGGTGCGTAGCGTGTGCGTATCCGAGGATCGAATGGCTGTGGTTTCTCGCAACCATCAACGGGCTCCCGGGAATCTCTGTATTCTTGCCTGCGGGCTTGCGGCCGTGCTCGCCGCCCCGGCCCGAGCCGCCGACCTGCCGGCTCCGGCCCCCGCAGCCGCGAGCGTCGATTGGTACACCGGCGCGCAAGCGCAGGCGGTGGACGACAGTTGGGCGGTGGCCGTCGATGGCTCGACCAGCATCACCTCCAATTCCTCGGCCTTCGGCTCCGTCACCGTGACGACGGCACTCGGCAGCCCGCCGACGGTGAGCGGCGCGCGCGTGCGCGTCGAGGCTGTGGCCGGCACCTACTCCTATCCCGGACAAGCCGTCGGCGCCCGCGTCACCGGCTACCAGCAGGAGGGCTCGCTGCTCACCGGCTACGAGTGGATCTGGCGGGAAGCGGCGCTCGCCGGCTATGTCGGCTTCAACGTCCGCAGCAACCAGCTCTCGATCCCCGACCCCGGCAACCCGGTCGTCGGAACGGGTGTGGGCCTGAAGGTCGCCGGTAATTTCTACGCGACGCCGACCGACCGGACCATGGTCTCGGCCTACGGCTCCTACTCGACCAAGTTCAACGCCTACTATTCCCGGTTCCGCGTCGGCTACATGGTCGCCGACGGCGTCTATATCGGCCCGGAGGCTTTGTTCCTCGGCGACGACTTCTTCCGCCAGTACCGCGTCGGCGCTCATCTCTCGGGGCTCAGCTTCGGCCCCGTCCAGATGTCGCTCGCCGCCGGCTACGTGCGGGACCGCGTCCAGGGCACGGGCTACTATTCCAGCATCGAGGCGCGCGCGAACTTCTGAGCGGGCGGGCCGACGGTCACGCCAGCGGACAATCCGCCGCCTTGTCTCCCCGTCTCACTGCAAAGTACCCCTGTCTCACGTGAACAACGGCTTCCGTACCAGGAAGACATTCCTCGTTACCGCCTGTCATTTCCGCGAGATTTCGTCCGAATTTTCGGACATTGTCTACGGATGACGCTAGGCTCCGCAGCGCAAAATCAACCCTGTTGGTAAAGTGGGGCGGCGGCGTCGTGAACGCATCCGGAAAGCGGCGTATTTTCATGATGGATCCGTCCACGAGGCAGGGGTGGCGAGTGTGATACGTGCGCTGCGGTGGCTGGCCTGGATGGGGACGACGGTTGCCGGCCTCATCCTGCTGAGCCAACCGGTCGGGACGCAGAACCAGCTCGCCATGAGTCTCGCCGCCATGGCGGCGATGATCGTGCTGTGGCTGTTCCTCGACGGGCCGCGCACCCGCTTCGTCTTCCTGGCGCTCGGGAGCCTCGTGGTACTCCGCTACATCCTGTGGCGGGTCACCGACACGCTGCCCTCCCCCGGCGATCCAATCAGCTTCGGCTTCGGCCTGCTGCTGCTCGTGGGCGAATTGTACTGCGTCTTCATCCTGTTCGTGAGCCTGATCATCAACGCCGATCCGCTCAAGCGGCCCCCGCCCCCCGCGGCGAGCGCGGCCGAACTGCCGACCGTCGACGTGTTCGTGCCGAGCTACAACGAGGACGCCGCCATCTTGGCGATGACGCTGGCCGCCGCGCGCCAGATCAACTACCCGCCCGACAAGCTGACCGTCTGGCTTCTCGACGACGGCGGGTCGGACCAGAAATGCGCCGACCCCAACCCGGAGAAAGCCAAGGCCGCCCGCGACCGGCGGCGGGAGCTGACGGCGCTGGCCGAGGAACTCGGCTGCCGCTACCTCACCCGCGCCCGCAACGAGCACGCCAAGGCGGGCAACCTCAACAACGGTCTCGCCTTCGCCAGCGGCGAGATCGTTGTCGTGCTCGATGCCGACCACGTCCCGTTCCGCTCTTTCTTGAGCGAGACGGTGGGCTACTTCGCCGAGGACCCGAAGCTCTTCCTCGTCCAGACGCCGCACGCCTTCCTCAATCCCGACCCGATCGAGCGGAACCTGAAGACCTTCGAGCGGATGCCGTCGGAGAACGAGATGTTCTACGCGGTGACGCAGCGCGGGCTCGACAAGTGGAACGGCTCGTTCTTCTGCGGCTCCGCCGCCCTCCTGCGCCGCACCGCCCTCGACGAATCCGGCGGCTTCTCCGGCATCACCATCACCGAGGATTGCGAGACCGCGTTCGAGCTGCATTCCCGCGGCTGGACCAGCGCCTATGTCGACAAGCCCCTGATCGCCGGCCTCCAGCCCGAGACGCTCTCGGCCTTCATCGGCCAGCGCTCGCGCTGGTGCCAGGGCATGTTCCAGATCCTGCTCCTGAAGAACCCCGCGCTACAGAAGGGGCTCAAGCCGATCCAGAAGATCGCCTACCTCTCGAGCATGACGTTCTGGTTCTTCCCCGTGCCGCGGCTGATCTTCATGTTCGCGCCGTTGCTGCACATCTTCTTCGACCTGAAGATTTTTGTGGCCAGCGTCGATGAGTCGATCGCCTATACGGCAACCTACATCGTCATCAACCTGATGATGCAGAACTACGTCTACGGCAAGTTCCGTTGGCCCTTCGTCTCGGAGCTCTACGAGTACGTCCAGGGCCTCTATCTGTCCAAAGCCATCGTCTCGGTGATCTGGTCGCCGCGAAAGCCGACCTTCAACGTCACCGACAAGGGCATCAGCCTCGACCACGACCATCTCTCGTCGGCCTCGCTGCCGTTCTTCGCCGTCTACGGGCTGCTGGCGGCGGGCTGCGCGGTGGCGGCGTGGCGCTACCTGTTCGAGCCGGGCGTGACCAACCTGATGCTGGTGGTCGGCCTGTGGAACTTCTTCAACCTGCTCACCGCGGGCGCGGCGCTCGGGGTCTGCGCCGAGCGCCGACAGCTGGAGCGGACGCCCTCGCTCGCCATCAACCGGCGTGGCCAGATCACGCTGGGGGGCCGGGCCATCGACGTGTCGATCGAGCGCGTCTCGGCCGAGGCCTGCACCGTGCGCCTGCCCGCCGCCCTGTTGCCGACGGGGGGCGGACACCGCAAGCTCACGGGCGCGCTCACCGTCGTCCCGGTGCCGGGTGCGCGCCCGGCCGGTGCCCTGCCGGTCACCCTGGAGGGGATCGACCGCACCGGGGACGAGGCCTTCGCCCGCCTGAGCTTCGGCCGCCTGCGCCCGCAGGATTACGTGGCGCTCGCCGGCCTGATGTACGGCGACGCGGAAGCGATGCGCCGCTTCCAGATGCGCCGCCGCCGCCACAAGGACATCCTGACCGGCACGCTGCAGTTCATCTGGTGGGGGCTCTCCGAGCCGTTCCGCGCCGCGCGCTACGCCTTCGCTGCCGATGCGCGGCCGGCGGTGGCGCCGGTGATCGACGGCACCTCGCCGATCTACGATGCGCCGGAACAGGCGCCGACCGGGGCGAACCTGCCCGAACCGCTGCTTGCCCCAGCGGTGCAGGCCCACACGCTTCAGGCCGCCCCGCAGGCTCCGAGGGAGCCCGTGCCGGCCCAAGCAACGCCTCAGGCGCCGGCGAATACGCCGGCCAACACATCAGCCAACTCTCCTGCCCGCGCCTCGAACGATTGGGTGCGCATGATGCTCGACTACGAGAACGAGCGCGCGCTCGCCGGTCGGACCGGCCGCGGCACCGGCACGGCATGAGCGCGATGGCGGGGCGGCCTCTCCCACGATCCGGGCTCGGACCCGCGCGCCGGGCCCCCCGGACGCCTGCCCTGGCCGCCGCGCTCGCCCTCGCGCTCATGGGCGGGGTGCCGGCCCGCGCGCAGAGCTTCCTCGGGACCGGGCCGGCCGAGCGCCTGACGGTACCGCCGACCGGAGACGCCCTGCGAAAGCAGGGTCCGGCACCAGTTCAAGCTCCGGCGCAAATCCCCCCGCGAGGCCCCGCGCCCTCCACCACTCCGGTGCCGACGACGCAAGGCCGTCCGTCGGCCCCCGACAGCGCCGACGCCGGACGCCGTCAGCAGGTCCAGGCGACCATCGCCCCGGCCCGCCGCCTGCCCGCCGGCACCCGCGGCTTCCGCCTTTCGGGCGAGGAGGACGTGCTGCAATACCCGGTCTACCTCACCGAGGGGCAGGCGCGGGGCGGGGCGCGGCTGCGCGTCTCCTACCTCTCGGCGATCTCGGTGGCGCCGGAGGGCTCGGAACTCACCGGCCTCGTCAACGGCACCAAGGTCGGCTGGACCCGGATTCAGGCACCTGGCGCCGTCAAGGTCGTGGAATTCGCGATTCCCGACGGCGTCCTCAAGGCCGGCTACAACGCCGTGACCCTGACGGCGAGCCAGCGCCACCGGGTCGATTGCGCGATCGAGGCGACCTACGAGCTCTGGACCCAGATCGATCCCTCGCGCTCCGGGCTGGTGGTCGCGCCGGCCCCCGACCTCGACCTGAAATCGCTGGCCGCCCTCGAACCCGACGAGAGCGGCGCGCTGCCCATCGGCGTGCTGCTCAACGAGAAGCCGACCCTGCCGCGTCTGGAGCGGATGATCGGCGCCGTGCAGGCGCTCGCCGTCGTGAGCCGGCTCGCCCGGCCCGCGGTCAGCTTCGGGCCGCCGCTCTCCGGCCGCAGCGGGGTCAACCTGCTCGTCGGCACCGCCGCCGAGATCCGCGGCACGGACGGCGTCGAGGATCTTGGGCCGATCACCGGGCCCCGGCTCGCCCTGCTGCCCCCGCGGGGCAACCGCACGCCGACGCTCGTCGTCACCGGCACCGGCCCCGAGGACGTGCGGGCGGCCGTCACCCAGCTCGCCGCGGCCGGCGATGCCGGCGGCAGCGGGCCCGGCACGGCGCTCGCGCCCCTGATCCGGGGCTACGAGGTGCAGGGCGGCGAGCGGCTCGAACTGGAACGCCTCGGCGTCACCAGTCGCGAGTTCAACGGGCGCCTGCTGCGCACCCGGATCGAATTGCGCTTTCCCCCCGATTTCGTGCCCGCCGATTACGGTAAGGCCATGCTGCATCTGGCCGGCGGCTACGCCGCGGGGCTCGATTCGAACGCGCAGATCGTCGTCGATATCAACGGCCGCAACGCCGCGAGCGTGCCGCTGCCCTATGCCCGCGGCGAGGTATTCGACGATCAGGCCATCCCGCTGCCCTTGAGCCTGTGGCGGCCGGGCCTGAACAGCGTCGAGATCAGCGCGCAGTTGCCCAACGCGGCGGACAGGGTCTGCGATACGCTCTCCCCGGCGGCGCGCCAGCCGCGCTTCCTCTTCCTCGACCGCACCCGCCTCGAAATCCCGTCCCTGGCCCGAGCCGTGCGCAGCCCCGATCTCGCGGCGGTCAAAGCCGGTGCCGTGCCTTTCACCGCGCCGGGCCAGCGCCCGCGCCTCGTGCTGCCGGTGAGCGACCGCGAGACGGCGGATGCGGCCGCGACGCTGGCCGCCCGCCTCGCCATCGCCGCCAAGCGCGTGATCGACTTCGAACTCGTGCCCGATGCCGGCGGCACGGAGAGCGGCGCCAAGCTCGTGGTGGCGCCCGCCCGCGCCCTCAATCCGGTGACGATCCAAGAGGTCGGCCTCGATCCCGAGGAGATCCGCCGCATCTGGGGCGGGCGGGCCGAGACGGTGGCGACGCCGGGCCAGTTCGGCCCCGAGGGCGTGCTGACCCTCGACCGGCTGCGCCGCAACCTGCCGATGCGCTGCGCCCTGCCGCCCGCCGCGGTGCCGGTCAGCGTGGCCGCGGCACCCCCGGCATCCGCAGCCGCCCCCGCCGCGCCCGCGCCACGAACGCCGCCGCGGCCGGCAGCCCCGGAGACCGATGAGGAACTCGTGGCCCGCTGGGACCAGACCCTGTCGGGCGCGGCCTTCGTGCCCACGGTCCTGCGGGAGGGGTGGACCCGGCTCGCGAACGGGGCGCTGCGGCTGCGCAACGGCATGACGGGCCTGATCGAGGCGCCGACGGCAGACGTGCCGGTCAATCCCCGCGCCTCGCTCATCATCGCCGAGGACAGCGGCCGAACGCGGCTGAGCGAGACCACCGTGCTCGTCACCGCGCCGAACCCGTCGATGCTCAAGGCCTCGGTGTCCTGCCTCGTCGATCCCGTGGTCTGGACCCGCCTCGTCGGGCGCGCCGCCTTCCTCGACGCTTCGGACGGCACCCTCACCACGGTCGATGCGGATCGCGTCGCGCTGATCGAGACCCGCTCGTGGTCGCTCGCGAACTTCCGGCTCGTTTCGGCGGCCTGGCTCTCCCTCAATCCCGGCTACTACGTCGGCATGACCCTGTTCATGGCGCTGTGCCTCGGCCTCGCCACGACGGGTCTCGTTCGCCAACTCGGTCGGAGGAATTCCTGATGCGGCCCCCCCGCGCGCCGTGCCGTCCTCGCCGCCGCCCTGCCACCCTGGGCCTTATCGGATGGACGGTCGCCACGGCGCTCACCCTCGCGGCGGCCGGATCCGCCGCGGCGCAGACGACGCCGCAGCCGGCCTCCCCGGAGACCGCGCCCCAAGGGAGCCAACCTGCGCCGCAGCAGACGGAGGCCACCACGGTGCCGCCCGCCACGGCCCTGCCGAGCCCGCCACGCGCCGAGACGACGGCGCGGACCGATGCCGGCCCGATGCTCGCCAACACGCTGGGCGACGACGCGGCGTGGCGCGCCTACCGGGCGCGGTTCATCACCGAGCAGGGCCGGATCGTCGACACCGCCAACGGCCTGATCAGCCACAGCGAGGGCCAGGGCTACGGCATGCTGCTCGCCGTCGCGGCCGGCGACCGGGCCAGCTTCGAGCGGATCTGGGGCTGGACCCGCGCCAACCTGATGGTGCGCTCCGACGAGCTGCTGGCATGGCGCTGGGCGCCCGACCACCGCCCGGCGGTCTCCGACATGAACAACGCCACCGACGGCGACATCCTGGTCGCCTGGGCGCTCACCGAGGCGGCGGAGGCCTGGGGCGAACCCTCCTACCGCACCGCCGCGCGCCGCATCGCCGTCGAGTTCGGCCGCAAGACCATCCTGTTCAAGGACCCGCACGGGCCGGTCCTGCTGCCGGCCGTCTCCGGCTTCTCGGCCCGCGAGCGCACCGACGGCCCGCTCATCAACCTGTCCTACTGGGTCTTCCCCGCCTTCCAGCGATTGCCGATCGTCGCCCCCGAATACGATTGGGCGTCGCTGATCCGCAGCGGCGTCGATTTCCTGCGCCAGTCCCGCTTCGGGCCGAGCAGCCTGCCGACCGAGTGGATTTCGGCCAAGGACAGCTTACGCCCCGCCGACGGCTTCCCGCCGCTGTTCTCCTACAACGCGATCCGGGTGCCGCTCTATCTCGCCTGGGCCGGCGTCGGGCGGCCGGAGGACTACGCGCCCTTCAAGACGCTTTGGGGCGGGATCGACCGCGAGCGCCTGCCGATCGTCGACACCCGCGACGGACAGCCGGTCGAGTGGCTGAGCGAGCCGGGCTACACGGCGATCCCCGCGCTTACCGCCTGCGCCGCGGACGGAACGCCCTTTCCCGAATCCTTAAGGACGGTGCAGGACAATCAGAACTACTATCCGGCTACCCTGCAACTCCTCTCGCTGATCGCGGCCCGGATGCGGTATCCGTCATGCGTGAAATCCTGACGCCCCCGCGGCGGCCTCCACCGAAAGGGCTGCCGGCCCGGCGGGAGAGAATGCGCCGGGGTCAAACGGCCGGACCGTTGGCCGTTGTCACGCGGTCGGGCGCGCTCATCGGAGCGCTCTTGCTCGCCGGTGCGGCGCCCGCAATGGCCCAGAGCGGCGCGGCGCCGGAATCGTCCACGCGCCTCATCTACGGCGACGGCGCCCGCGCGCCCGCGATCGTGGTCGATCCCGAGACCGGGGTCACGCCCGGCATGGTCGATGAGAGCGCGCTGCGCTACTACGCCTCGCAGAAGCAGACCGCCCGGATGAAGGCCGAGATCGCGCGGCTGAAGCGGCTCTATCCCGGCTGGACCGAGCCGGGTGATCTCGACACCCTGCAGCCGAGCCCGCCCGAAGAAGCGCCGCTGTGGGATCTGTTCACCGCCGGACGCTTCCAGGATCTGCGCGCGGCCATCGCCGCGCGGCGCTCGCTCGAACCGAACTGGCAGCCCTCGGACGAACTCGCGCGCAAACTGCGCCGGGCGGAGTTCCGCAACAGCATCAAGGCCACCGCGGAGAAGAACGGGACGGGCAAGAACGAACTCGGCAAGAACGCCGACGAGGTGGTCGCCCTCTACCGCTCCGATCCCAGCGCCCTCGAGACGTCGGACCTCGAAAGTCTCTGGATCATCGCCGACGCGCTGGCCACGACGGGGGCGGGCGAGGACGCCTTCGATCTCTACAAGTCTGTCCTCGACGGCCCTGCCGATGCGGGCGCGCGGCTCGCCACGATCCAGAAGGCGATGAGCCATCTCAAGATGGATCAGGCCGAGCGGCTCATCGCCATGGGGCGCACCGCCTCGGAGGGCGCCTCGGAATTCGACGCGATCCGCCTCGATATCACCCGCGCCCGCATCGCCGCCTTCCTGCACGACGAGCCGGCCCAGACGCCGACGCTGGCCGACCTCACCGCCTTCCAGACCTACGCCCGCAAGAGCGGTGACCCGAGCCAGACCGGGCTGCTCGGCTGGTACGCCTACAAGCGGCGCCAGTTCCGCGAGGCGCTGGAATGGTTCAAGCTCGCCATCGGCCGCGGCGGCGACGCCATGGTCGCCCACGGCCTCGCCCATACCCTGCGCGAACTCAACATGCTGCGCGAGGCGGAAGAGGTCGCCTATGCTTGGCGCGACCGCTTCGTCGGCAACGAGCTGCTGTTCATCGACGTGCTCGAACGCAAGCTGACGCTGGCCAACCCGCCCTTCATCGAGCCCGCGCGGATCGAGCGCTACGCCAAGGTCGTCATCGCCTCCGCCTCCGGTGAGGGCGCGCAGGGGTTGGCGTGGTACGCCTACAATTCCTGCCAGTTCGACACGGCGCTCGAGTGGTTCCAGCGCGCCGTCGCCTGGATGCCGAGCGAGACCACGGTGTTCGGCTACGCCCTCACACTGCAACGGCTGAAGCGCCAGCGCCCCTATCTCGAAACCGTGAACCGCTACGACGGCCTGTTCCCGAAGGTCGTCGACATGCTGTTCCGCGAGGATACGGGCGGGCCGCCGCTGCCCTGCGCCACGCCGCAGCCGCCCCCGCCTCGGCCGCCCGCGCGGGCGGAGGCGCGGCCCGAACCGAAACCCGAAGCCCCCTCCTACGGCCGCGTACCCCGGCCGGACGCGGCCACGATGGGCGCCCAGACCGGTGCGGTGCCGGCGGCGGTGCAGCGCAATGAGTTCCCGCTGAGCGTGCCCCTCGACAATCCCCTGCGCTACCCACCGGCCTCGCTGCAGCGGCCGCTCACCGAGCCGGCCGCGCCCGGCAGCTACGCCCGCGAGCCCGTGACCGCGCGGCCGCCCCTGGTGGCGCGGCGCGTCAACGGGGCGGGCGCGATGCCCTACGAGCGCTACGGCTTTGCCCTGCTACCGGGCTATAACGGCCTCGACAAGCCGGAGGGCCTCTCCCCGCCCCCGCCGGGCACGCTCTGGCAGGACCAGCAGGCCGAGCGCGGCCGGGCCGCCACCACGCCGGAGAGCGACCGTTTCTCCGTGCCCTCCCGCGTCTCGTCGGGCAACGGGCCGAACGGGAAGGGTTTTCCGTGAGATCGCGTCTCCTCGGCCTCCTCGCGGCAGTCCCGGCCCTGCTTCTGGCCGGTCCGGCCCTGGCGCAGACCGCGCCGGTCCTGCGCCTGCCCGGCGCCGGCACGGTCGCGGGCGTCGTCGAGACGCGGGTGCGCGACGGGTTCGATCAGCGCATCCGCTTCGAGGGCGGCGACGGCCGCAACCATGCCGAGATCGCCCTGCGCAACGAGACCGGCGACCTCCTGCTCGCCTTTCCGCCGCGGCTGGCCAAGCCGAGCCAGTTCGGCATCGACGGCGAGATCGCGGTCCGCTTTCCGGGGCAGGTTCTCCGCGTGGTCGCGCCGCGGCGCAACAACTACGGGCCGGTCGGCCTCGCACTCGGGAGCGACTGCCTCTACGCGTGGCAATGGTTCGAGCGGGCGAGCGCGGCTCAGCGCGCTGCGAGCCGCGGCGGCCTGTTCGACGCGTCGGTCTCCCCGACCACGGGCCGGCGCGCCCTCTCCCTGCGGATCCGGCTGTGCCGCACGGCGCAGGCGAGCCTCGACGACCTCGTCGCCGCCGTCGAACGGATGACCATCTCCCTCCCCGGCGAGCCCGGGGCGCGGTCCGCCCTGTCCCGATCCCGTCCCTCCGCGGTCCGGCGCGAAAGGCCCGCCCCCGTGAAGCGGCAGGCGACGCGGCCCGCGCCCAGCGCGCCGCCCGCCGACGCCGCGCCGAAGCCGCCACCGGCTGCTCCGCCACAGGCCGCGCCACCGCTCCGCCCGCCGACGCCCACGCCGCCGGAGAGCGGTGGCCGCCGCTACCTCGCCCCCACCACGCCGCAGGGCGCCGCCCCGGCCTCCGAACCGCCGGTCGCGAATCCGGCGCCGGGCGGGGCGCAGCGCTACATCACCGATGTGCCGAAACCGGCAGAGGGGGCGGGCGGCGGCTTGATGCCGAGCCCGGCTCCGGGCCGCTCGACCGGCGAGAGCCTGTCGCGCGATCTCCCGGCCGAGGCGTACCGGCCTGCCCCGAGCCGCGACGGGCCGTGACCGGCTGACCGAGGCGACGGGCGGGTGCTTCGCAGGGAGACCGCAGGCCGCTCATGTATGGCGAGCGTGCCTTGGGAGCGCGCACTCAACCGATGGCGAGACCGCCCAGCGCCGTCAGCACGACGACAAACCAGGGCGGCGCCTTCCATACGGTCAGCAGCACGAAGGCAAGAGCCGCGAGGGCAAAATCGCGGGGCGAGCCGACCGCGCCGGTCCAGACTGGATCGTAGAGGGCCGCGCCCAGGATGCCGACCACGGCGGCATTGGTGCCGCGCATGGCCGCCCGCGCCGCCGGCCGCGCCCGGACGACATCCCAGAAGGGCAGCATCCCGTAGACGAGCAGGAGGCCCGGCAGGAAGATCGCGACGAGGGCGATGGCGGCCCCGAGAACACCGTTCGGCGCCGGGTGCGCCACCGCGCCGAGATAGGCGGCGACCGTGAAGAGCGGACCCGGCACGGCCTGGGCCGCGCCGTATCCGGCAAGGAAGGCATCC